>CAYMMF010000020.1:0-12772 GCA_964391475.1 uncultured Propionibacteriaceae bacterium
TCGTCAACAACCTCTCCTTCGACTACGGTCTCAGAGCGCATGTGGGCGTCCATGATCACGATCTTGGTCTGCATGTCGCGGGTCGCTAGCCGGATGACGCGAGTTGCCAAAAGACGGCTAATCGCTCGCGTAGGCGGCAAGATGAATAACAGCCCGACCAGGTCTGACAGGAAGCCGGGAAGTAGCAACAAGGCGGCGCCCACGAAGATGAGCGCAGCGTCTGTCAACCTGGCGCCGATTTGTTCGGGGGAATCACCGGCTTGTGCCAACGCCTGCCAGGCTTTCGGCCACTCCAGGCGCAGCAGCCAGCCACCCAGCAGCGCCGCAGCAAACAGCAGCGACAGCGTCCAAAATGGGCCGACGAGTTCGCCGACCTGGACGATCAACCAGATTTCGGCTATCGCGAACACTCCCGCGGCAACCAAGAGCCAAGCGGAAAGCCTCATCTGGCGTCCCGCCCCGGTTCGGGTTCACCCGACAGGGCGTCCCCGGTCGCATAAGCTGCGCGTGCCAGCAGATTCCTGGCTTGGCGGGAGCGGTGAGCCATACCCAACTGGGTGGTGCGTTTGAGCGCCTCAAGCACCACATGGCTGCCCATCTTGGAATCACCGATCTCGCGCTCTTTGAACTCGATCGGGACCTCGACGATTCGGAATCCCCTGCGATACGCATTCCAGGTGAGGTCGCGCTGAATGCCGTACCCCTTGCTATCAATCGGATCGTCGATGATGGCACGCAGGGTGTCGGCTTTGAAGGCGTTGAGGCCACCGGTGATGTCTTTCACGGGTAAGCCAAGCATCAGCCGGGTGTAGATGCTTCCGCCCCGTGACAGGTATTCCCTGGACTTTGGCCAGTTCACGACGCTTCCGCCCTTGACCCACCTCGAACCCTTCACCATGTCTGCGCCGGCGACAAGGGCGTCCAGCAAGCGGGGTAGTTCTTCTGGCTGGTGGGATCCGTCGGCGTCATGCTCGACGAGCACGTCGTAGTTGCGCTCCAAACCCCAGCGGAACGCTGCCAGGTAGGCGGCACCCAGCCCCTCCTTCGTCGTCCGGTGGAGGACGTGGATGTGGTCATCAGCCGAGGCTAACTCGTCGGCACGCACGCCCGTGCCGTCGGGCGAGTTGTCGTCGACGATCAGAATGTCGGCAGTCGGCACCGCGGCCCGCAACCGAGATGTGATCATGTCGATGTTCCCCAACTCGTTGAAGGTTGGGATCAGCACCAAAACCCGTCCGAGGCCGGGGTACGTGTGTTCGGGCATGTCTCCTACTTGGTGGGTGTGGACGCCGCGGGTGCGGCTTGCGTCCATTCTTCCCCATCGCTCAACCGTCGCCGGGATTCGGCCAGAATCAACCACAGCACCGACACTCCTGCGAGAACAGGGTCAAACAGCCACCCACCTTGCACGAACGGAGTTAGTGCAAGGCGTCGTGGCATGGTGACAACACCTGACGCTGACACGTCTGAGGGTGCTAGATAGACGGCTTCCCCCCTTGTTCCGATCAGTCCGCTTTGGCCGGAGGTGGTGACCACTAGGATTTCTCGTCGCAACTCGGCCGCTCTCGCCCGCGTGATTGCGAATTGTTGCGCCACCTGGGCGCTTCGGCCGAACATGGCGTTGTTGCTCTGCACGACGATGATCTCAGCGCCCGCTCGCGCCACGTCGGCGACGGTAGCCGGGTAAGCGACGTCGTAACAGATCGCGGTTCCGACTCCAAGCATCTTGCCGTTTGCGGTGGAGCCGTTGATGACTCCAGGAGCCGTGCCCGGGATCGACTGATCCCCCACGTACGCCAGTTGCGGCACCAACGGCTCGAAAACGTCTCGGAAAGGCACCCATTCCCCGAATGGAACCAGGTTTCGTTTCTGGTACTCCCCCGCTGGACCATCGACTGTCCACCAAAGCGACGAGGTCTTTCGCTCCCCATCTCCTAGGCTGATTGGCACCCCGATGAGAAGGGGGACGCCAGCACGCTCAGCCATGCGATGGACGAGTTGACCAGTGGTCTCGTCTGTCAGGGGATCCATGTCGGTTGTGTTCTCCGGCAGGACGATGATCGCGGGTTTGAGTTCAGAACCTTCTGCAACCCGGATCATGAGTCGTTCAAGTTCTTCTGCATGCCGGAAGCTGATGCTGCGAGCTTCACCCAACCCATACAAGCCACCGCCTGCCGCCCCACCCTGGACGAACCCCACGTTGACGTCACCTAGCGGCTGCTGATCTGGTTGCCACCTGGTGCCGAGTGAACCGAGCACGAGCACCCCGATGCTGACAGCAGCGACAACGAGGATCGACGGTTTAGCCCTTTGGTCCCAAGCTTGAGCGGCTAGCTGTCCGATCAAGGCGACTGCGAAGCTCGCCAGCGCTACCCCTGCGAAAGGCAGCAATCCGGCGAGCGGGCTGTCGATCTGGGTGTAGCCCAGCCGCAGCCACCCGAACCCGTTGAACGGCCAGTAAGAAAACAACGCTTCTACCGCAACCCACAGCCCAGCGGAAAGCCACGGCGTCCAAACCCGGCCGCGGGCAACCCAAAGCAATCCGCCCAACAAGGCGTAGAAGACGGTCTCTAATGCGACCAGGGCGACGTAAGAGATCGTGGTGATCATGGCTTGCCACAGGATTGAGGGCACCAGCAATCCCAACCCGAACAGGGTACCCAGCCAGATCGCGGCCAATAGTCGCCGAGCTCGCACCACCGTTGCGCCGAAAACGGCAACTGCCACGAAGGCCAAAGGCCAAAGGTTGGCAGGCATGAAGGCCAATGACAATGTGACCCCCGACACGACAGCGAACGGCACCAGCGTCAGGGTTGTTACACCGTCAGGAAGGGTCGCGCGGGAGATTGCCACCGCGCCAGGCTACCTTGTGCAGGATTTGTCGGTGCGGCCCAGTAGTCTCGAAGACATGAGTGACCTGCGAAGTGCTGTTGAGCGTGAGATCCCTGGTGTGCTGAAAGATCTAGTGGCCCTCGTGGCAATTCCGTCGATCAGTTCCGAGGCGGAACACCGAGGCGACGTGCAGGCTGCGGCGGAAGCCGTCGCCGCCCTATTCTCCGAAGCTGGTGCAGCAGAGACGAAGATCGTTGTGTCTGGCGGTATGCCGGCGGTCATCGCCCACTTTCCTGGCCCGGACGGATCACCCACCGTCTGCCTGTACGCCCACCACGATGTTCAGCCCACCGGCGACACCAATTTGTGGGCATCGGATCCGCTCACTGCCACCCAGCGCGGCGAACGGCTGTACGCCAGAGGCATTGTTGACGATAAGGCCGGTATCGCCGTTCACCTGGCAGCACTGCGAGCGCACCAGGGGCGTCCCCCGGTCGGTGTGACAGTATTCGTCGAAGGTGAAGAAGAGATCGCGTCCCCCTCGCTCAGCCGAATCCTCGCCGATCACGCCGACGACCTCGCGGCTGACGCCTACGTGATCATGGATTCTGCCAACTGGGCGGTCGGAGCGCCCGCGTTCACCACTTCGCTTCGAGGTCTTGCCGATGTGGTGGTTGAGGTGCGCACCCTTGACCACGCCCTCCACTCTGGGCAGTACGGCGGTGTGGTGCCGGACGCCCTCACCGCCCTTGTGCGGTTGCTCGCCACTCTCCACGATTCAAACGGTGACGTCGCTGTGGTCGGGCTCGCTCACGATGAGGTAGCCGATCTCGACTATCCCTTGAACCGTCTTCGGCAGGAGGCCGGGCTGCCCGCCGGCGTCGAGTTTGTCGGCACCGGCAGTGTGGTCCAGCGGCTGTGGGGGCGTCCGGCGATCACCGTGCTGGCGATAGACGCGACCCCGGTTGCGTTGGCGTCCAACACGTTGGCTCCGGTTGCCCGCGCCAAGGTGAGCCTGCGGCTACCTCCCAGTCAGGACGCCGAAGCCGCGCTGGCAGCCTTGAAGAACCACCTGTTGCAAAATGCGCCATGGGGAGCGCAAGTGACATTCGGTGAAGCAACCGCATCCGGGGGTTCGGTTATCAACCACGACACTCAAGCCGCTGAATCCTACGGCCGTGCGGTAGAGCAGGCTTGGGGGGTTCCTCCAGTGTCGATCGGAATGGGCGGCTCGATTCCGCTGATCGCCGAATTCCAGAACGCCTACCCCTATGCCGACATAATCGTGGTCGGCGTGTGCGACCCAGATTCTCGCATGCACGGAATCGATGAGTCATTACACATCGGCGATTTTAAAGCTGCCTGTGTCGCCGAAGCTTTGTGGCTTGAATCGTTAGGAGCTTGACTCGTCGGCGTAAACCGGCGGTCGATTCTCAAACGAAACAGAAAGCACCAACGTAGTTTGGGTAGAGACTCCCCCGGCGAGGCTACGAATTCGGCTCAGCAGACTCTCCAGTTCAAGTGGAGTAGCTACCTGGGCTAGCAAAATGTGGCTTGCCTCGCCAGCGACCGAGTAGCACGAGATGATCTCTGGCATTTCCGACAAACGCTGAGGTAACCCGTCGTCCTGACATGGATCCAAAGCTCGCAACGATATTTGGGCTGTTATCAACCGCCCCAAAGCCTGCGGATTGATCAGTGCCCGGTAGCCCTCGATGATCCCTCGCTGCTCCAATCGACGCACTCGTTGCTGCGCAGCTGAGGTAGATAATCCGGTCTCTTTGCCAATGTCAGTGTATGACATTCGGCCGTCACGGGCGAGCAGCGCCAGGATCTTTCGATCAATGCTCTCCATGGGCGACATTGTGTCACTCTGTGTAAGTGACACAACCGGTAACAATGGTAATCGACACCGCCTCGTTGTACTTCAGAGCGTTCTTTGGGGTGCCGGCCTCGCTCCGGTCGCCGGATGGGCAACCTGTCAATGCGGTTCGAGGCCTGCTCGACGCGATCGCACGGCTGGTATCGCAGTACCCTGTTGACCGATTCGCTTGCTGTTGGGACGACGACTGGCGTCCCGCTTGGCGGGTCGAACTGTTGCCGTCCTACAAGGCTCATCGGGCCACCGACGGCGATGCCGATCAGGTTCCCGATGACCTAGCTGTCCAAGTTCCGGTTATCCGCGAGGTGTTGGAGACGCTCGGATTACCAGTGCTTGGAATGCTTGGGATGGAGGCGGACGACGTGATCGCATCGCTAGCCGCTCAAGCTCCAGGCCCTGTCATCGTCGTCACCGGAGACCGCGATCTGTTCCAGTTGGTCTCAGACTCCCGCGGTGTCGAAGTGTTGTACGTGGCTCGCGGGGTATCAAAACATGAGCGGGTGACCGACGATTGGCTACAAGAAAGGTACGGAATCACCGGCGCCCAATACGTTGACTTCGCGGTTCTGCGAGGAGACCCATCAGATGGCCTCCCTGGAGTGCGTGGCATTGGCGAGAAAACTGCCTCCACGTTGGTGTCCCGCTACGGCGACCTGGCTGGCATCCGCGACCACGCGTCCGAACTCACCCCACGAACCCGACAAGCCTTGGAGTCGGCGTCCGACTACGTGGCTCGGGCCGAACGGGTGGTACGCGTGGTGGCGGATCTTCCGTTACCCGACCACGACCTCAGCTTGCCGTCCGGACCTCCGGACCCCGGTGCGTTCGATTTGCTCGCCGCCCGAATAGGACTGGGCGGCAGCGCCACTCGAATTCTTGCTGCACTCGCTCATTCGACGGGTGACAAGACGTAGACGGCCGCGCTGGCCATGAGGTTCGCCCACGAACCGTACATCCGAAGCCTCCGACCCCGCTGGGTGTAGGTGAACCTGCGATCGATCTTCAGGTTCAACCTAGAAAAAAGTCGCTCCAACTCGACCAGGGTCGTGAAACGAAGGTTGGGCGAGTTGTACCAGGCGTATGGAAGTTCGGGAGATCTCGGCATTCTACCCATCACCAGCCGAATCCGGTTCTGGTAGTAACCAAAGTTGGGCATCGACACGATCAATCGATCAGAGATCCGGCCCATCTCACGCAGCACATTCTCCGGATCGAGCATTGACTGCAACGTCCGCGAAAGCACAGCCACGTCGTAGGATTTGTCGGCGAACGTCTGGGTGACGGCCTCTACATCCCACTCGATCACCGGGACGCCTCGTCTGATCGCGCCCAGCACTTTCTCGGGGTCGATCTCGACACCGGTCACAGAACACGTGCGCTCTTGCTGAAGGAAAGCAAGAAGCGACCCGGTGCCGCAACCAAGATCAAGCACCCTGGATTGGGAAGGAACCTGCTCGGCAACGAGAGCTAGGTCAAGCCGAAGCCCAGTCACACCCCCACCTCCTCTGCGCGGTCGAAAAACGCTCTGAAAGTGGCGTGGTAATCAGGTATTTCGAGCAGGAACGAGTCGTGGCCCCATGGCGATTTAATCTCGCGGAAAGTGACAGGAATCCGGCTACGTTCCAGATGGCGCACGATCCGCCTGGAATGTTCCGTCGAGAACCGCCAGTCCGTGTCGAATGAGACAACAAGGAATCTCACAGGGTTAGCGCGGACCGCATCCAGCGCACCCTCAGCTCCGAATGGGTCGAAGTAATCCATGACGCGAGTCAGATACAGGTAAGACAAAGCGTCGAACCGTTCGAGGAACGCCTGCCCTTGGTAGTCGAGGTAGCTCTCGATCTTGAAGTCAACCCCGAAC
The DNA here is from genome assembly GCA_964391475.1 of uncultured Propionibacteriaceae bacterium. Classification (GTDB taxonomy): domain Bacteria; phylum Actinomycetota; class Actinomycetes; order Propionibacteriales; family Propionibacteriaceae; genus Propioniciclava. The sequence continues at coordinate 6,576 of CAYMMF010000020.1, forward strand.
CCGGGTGAGTGCCGCTCGCCGTTGGCTGATCTGCCGAACTTCTCGTTCAGGCCATCCTCGGACAAGTAGGTGATGTGAGCCATCATCCGCGCAATCGCCAGCCCAACGTCGGGGTTGGTGTCGTACTCGGTGTAACGTCCGCCGCGAAAATCGCGGTCGTCCATGATTGCCTTCCGAGCCACCGCAGAGAACGCGATGTTCTGCGCGGTCAACCTACTGGACGCCGCAACGACCACCGCGTTAGCCAATTCATCAGGGTAGGTCAAGGCCCACTGCAGCACCTGCATTCCACCTAGCGACCCACCGAGTGCGGCGAGCAGACGATCAATTCCCAGATGCCTGAGCAACGCCCGGTGCGCTGATACGAAATCGGCCATGGCCAACTGTGGAAAGTCGAGCCCATACGGCATCCCCGTTGCCGGGTTCGATGACAATGGGCCGGTCGTCCCCTGACATCCGCCCAGCAGGTTTGCGCAAATCACGAAAAACCGGTTTGTATCCAATGGTTTGCCGGGACCGATCAGGTTGTCCCACCATCCTGGCCTCCTGGCTCCCACGTGCATCCCGGCAGCGTGGGCGTCGCCTGTCAGCGCGTGGCAGATGAAGACCGCATTCGACCGGTCGGCGTTAAGGACGCCGTAGGTCTCGTAAGCGACGTCGACCGGGCCCAACTCGGCTCCGGAGGCGAGCACCAGCGGCTCGGCTGCCGAGAACAGCCGAACACGCTGGGTTGTCGTCCATCCAACCGAGTCAGGGCCAGGTTTTGTCATTTCAATCCGAAAGCGCTTGGTCGAGATCGGCGATCAAATCGTCCACATGCTCAATCCCAACCGAAAGGCGAACCATGTCTGGCCGGACGCCAGCCGACGCCAACTCGGCCTCGGTGAGCTGACTGTGCGTCGTGGTGGCGTTGTGGATCGCCAGCGACTTGGCATCTCCGATGTTTGCCAGGTGGCTGAACAGGTTCAGAGAGTCGATAAAACGTGCGCCGCCTTCACGTCCGGACTTCACTCCGAACGACACCAGCCCGCCGTACCCACCGGTCAGAACTCGGTCGGCGACTTCGCGGTAGGGACTGTCGGGCAAACCGGGGTAATTCACCCAAGCCACCTTGCTGTGGCCAGAAAGGTACTCGGCGATCCTAAGTGCGTTCTCGCTGTGCCGTTCCATACGAAGATGAAGAGTCTCCAAGCCCTGCATCAGCAGCCAGGCGTTGATCGGTGCGAGCGCAGCACCGGTGTTGCGGAGCATCACCGTCCTGGCTCGGACTATGTACGCAGCCGCTCCAGCCGCTTCGCTCCAGACGACCTCGTGGTATGCGTGGTCGGGGCCGGTGAGGCCAGGGAATCGCTCTGGATTGGCCGTCCAGTCGAATCGTCCAGAGTCGACGATCACACCACCCATCGTGGTGCCGTGGCCTCCGATGTACTTGGTAGCCGAATGGACCGACACGTCGGCGCCAAGATCGAGCACCCGTGAAAGCAGCGGGGTTGGGACGGTGTTGTCGATGATCAGCGGTAAACCATGGGCGTGAGCGGCGTCTGCCCAGGCCGGAATATCGAGGACGTTCAGGCTCGGGTTGCCGATCGCCTCGCCGTAGACCAGCCGAGTACGATCATCCACCAGATCGGCGAGATCCTCGGGCCGATCGGGGTCGATGAACCTGGTCTCAATGCCGAACTGCGGCAGAGTGTGAGCGAACAGGGCGTAGGTGCCCCCATACAACGTGGATGTCGCCACGATGTTGTCGCCAGTGCTGGCAAGGTTCAACACGGCGTACGTGATCGCAGATGCTCCCGAGGCGGTCGCCAGCGACGCCAAGCCACCCTCAAGTGCGGTCATTCGCTCTTCGAACGCGTTCTGCGTGGGATTCATGATTCGGGAATAGATGTAGCCCGGCGTTTTGAGCGCGAAAAGGTCGGCGGCGTACTCGGTCGAGTCGAACATGAACGACGTCGTCTGATGAATGGGAAGCGCTCGTGAACGAGTCGAATCCACCTCCTGGCCAGCGTGAACGGCTAGCGTTTCGGGCTTGTAAACCATCTGATCAGGTCTCTTTCCTCGTAGTAGGTGGCGATAGGTTAGGGGCTGCCGGACTAGAGTAGTTCTCATCTCGCTAGTTGATGAATGAAAACCTCTCAACTTGCTCGTAGCGGTGCCCACGGTCTCGAAGGTGAGACTGCATCAAAACGAATTCATTGGCCGTCCACGCCTCACTTTCGAACGCCTCGATAACTCTAATCCACCGGGTTGCTTCAATGGGGCGGCGGGTGCGGGCCAGCGTGAGGTGGGGAACGAATTTGGCGCTGTCGGTTCGGATACCCGCGCGCTCGCCAGCCGTTCTTGCACGACTCGCCAGTTGGGTCAGATCGAGGACGCCTTCGGCTAGTCCCAGCCAAAGCACACGGGCTGCCCAGGGGCGTCCGAAAGTGCCAGCGCCCCCAAGCCGAATGGTGATGGGCAGCGTCTTCGACGCCACCTCGGCCAGGTTCTCTATTAGCGGTTCTACGTTGTGGGAGTCGACTGATTCCATGAATGAGGTCGTCAAGTGCCAACTCTGTGGGCGGGTCCAGTACAGCCGGTCGTCGGCGTCCCTTCGTGGTTCGAAGAACGCGTCGAGCGCAGAGACAACTGCCGGAGGAGGAAGAATTGCAGTAAACAGGCGGGCAACCATGCGTGCGATGATAGGCGGGTCTAACGAGGAGGGGCCATGGGAGAGCTAGAGCAGCGGCTACATAACGACATGATCAGCGCAATGCGAGAGCGAGATAAGGTCAAGACTGAGACTCTTCGGATGGCGATAGGCGCGATCCGTAACGAGAAGGTCGCTGGCAAGCAGTCGCGCGCGTTGTCGCCCGAAGAAGAAGTGGCAGTGATCCGTCGTGAGGTGAACTCACGCAAGGATTCCGCTGAGGCGTACGACCAAGGTGGCCGTCCGGAACTCTCCGCCAAAGAACTGGCGGAAGCCAATCTTCTATCCGCTTACCTGCCTAGCGCGATGACCAACGACGAGCTGATCAGCCTTGTGGAAGCAGAGATTGCCGCAACCACGGCCGAGTTGGGTGAACCGCCCACTATGAAACAGATGGGGCGAATCGTGAAAGCTGTCGCCGCCAGTGCGCAGGGGCGCGCTGAAGGTCGCGCCATCGCCGCAGAGGTGCGAACTAGGCTTTCCTAAACCCCGATGCGCATACCCGTAGGGGTATGTGGCAAACTAGCACTCATGATTTCTCGCCGCGCCTTCGCGACTCTTGCCATTGGTGTTGTCATTGCCGCCTCCGGGTGCTCTGCTCAGTCCTCCACGATTGAGGCTGCCAACAAGGAGGTGTCGGCGGCGGAAACGGGCGCCAAGCTTCCTGACACACTCGATGCAAAATCGTTCGCGGATCTCATCGCCGAACCGGACGTCGTTGTGGTGGATGTTCGCACACCGGAAGAGTTTGCGTCCGGGCACATAGAGGACGCGTTGCTCATCAACATCGGTTCGCCTGACTTCGCCGAACAAATTGGCAAACTGGACCAGAGCAAGACGTACGCGCTTTATTGCCGTTCCGGAAACCGATCGGGCCAGGCGCTGTCAACGATGCGTAAGGCTGGATTCGGTAACGTTCACCACCTTGGCGGTGGGATAGGTGCGTGGCAAGCCAACGGCGGTGAGGTAGTCACCGAATAAGGGTCGGCTTTTCTCTCTGTTTCTCCTGCAGGACCCGACCTACAATCAAGCGTAAGACCTCGCTAGGAGGCTGCAATGACCGAATACCGCATTCAACGCATCTACGAAGACGCCACCGACTCCGATGGGTGGCGAGTGCTGGTTGACCGCATCTGGCCTCGAGGCATCTCAAAAGTGCGCGCCCATTTGGACGAATGGGCAAAAGACTTGGCTCCGTCCGACAACCTGCGTAATTGGTTCAACCACCAGGCGGAACGCTTTGACGAGTTTTCGCTCCGGTATCGGGCGGAACTGGATGATTCGCAGAATGCTGGCGACCTCGCAGATTCATTTCGCGCGCACGAGGTCGTGACCTTGCTCTATGGCGCCCACGACACCGAGCACAATCAAGCCGTTGTACTTCGCGACTGGCTCGCCAAACGCTGAGCGCGCGGGCTTTCGCTTGAACTCTGGTCCTCCTGCCAACAATCCATGGCCGCGGTGGATTAGTCGCCTTCGTAAGCGCCATGACGGATACCTGGCAGGGTTGGGTCGACAACGAAGCGCTCCGACTGCCGGGCTATCGGGATCGGGTGGTAACGATCAGTAGGTGAGTGCTAGTCGAACTTGGGTTTAACCAGCGCTTCCCATGTCTTTGAGCCGACAACACCATCGACGATTAGGCCCCACATTCGTTGGAAATCTTTCACAGCTTTGTTCGTCGCTGGACCAAAAACGCCATCTGCCGCAATGTCAGCCAGTAGATGCTGGGCCGCAGACACTGCGTCCCCCTTGTCACCCTGCTTGACCTTCACGATCAGGGCAGGCCAGTCGAGTTGCCCGCAAGTTGTGCTCAGATCATCACTGCGCAATGACGACTGGAACGCCTTCATAGCAACGCCAGTCTGCGGGCCGTAAACGCTGTCAGCCGCAATCTTGGCTCCGTGTGCGCGCAACAGGTGCTGGACGGTGAGAACCCGATGGTTCGTGTGCATTGTGTCGCCCTGCCGGACAAGCGGCCACGGATTGGACGCCGCGGCAAACGCCCAAGTCTGAAGACCTACGACCCCGTCCTCTTCCAAGCCGTAGATGACCTGCAGGACGCGGACGCGTTCTTCCGTGGTGGTGCCGAAGTTACCGTCAACATTCAAAGGTGGCTCTTCGGGAATATGCACCAGTTCTAGAGCCTGGAGTGCCCGAACGGCGTCCCCGGTGTCACCCAGCTTGATAGTGGAGACTAGCTTGCGCCACGTTTTGGACCCGACGACACCATCTGCGGGAAGCCCTTGGGCGGACTGGAATGACTTGACGGCGGCGGTGGTGCCCAGCCCGAAGACACCGTCAACTGTTAGCGTCTTGCCGCGGAATCGCAGAAGCCACTGGACGCAGGTGACGACCGTTGAGCGCGTTGACTTGTTGGATGCTGTGGGCCACGGTTCGAGATTCATGACTTTGCTGCCTCTCTGGGGTGAGTGTTGACGTGCCCCAAATACATGGTGACATCACCAGTTGAGGAACAACAGAGGCTAATCCTGAGAATCAATCCTTCAGCGGTCTCCCCTAATCAGCGCGCATTGGCAAGGCTAATCTCTGCCGGAGGACTTAGCTTCTTTCAGGACGGCGAGTGGCAACAGCCAGGTTCCAAGCGCGGTGGCAAGCCAAACCACGAGCGTCCCAATAACCCATGAGGAGACGCCGCGAATAGTAATGCCTCCAGGCACGAACGATGCGACCACCAGTGCTAGGAATGTGGACACCAGCCCGATACCACCCAGCAAGCGGGGAGCGTGGCGGTGAGCCATTTTCATTGCAAACGGCGTCAGGATGCTTTGGGCGAGCGCAAACACGACGGTAGCCGTGAGGAAGCCCCCGAGCGTGATCGTGAAGCCGTTGACGACCCAAGAGGCTACTAAAAGCCCGACAGCCGCTGACGCAAAGAAGATGGCGGTTCTGATCAGTAGGCGCACCATTTTCGACCTCCGGTAGCTAGTTTCCGGACATTCGGGCGATGATCGGCTGCTTGGCAGCCTCGAACTCGGCTTCAGACAGCACACCGGCGCCGCGCAGCTCCCCCAGTTGGCGTAGTTGCTCCAAAGGATCCGCTTGTTGGGTAGGCGGCGCGGTCATTGGAGCAGGTGCCACCGGGACGGCTTGCTGGACTGGCGGAGCCATCACGGGTGCAGGCGGAGCTGCTTGAGCTGCCGCCTGAGCGCGGGCTGCGTCCTCTACTGCCCAACGGTTTTGCTGGCGACGGTGCACGTTACCCGCTACTCGAGTGGCGATCGACGCCTTAGCTGCGGTCTTGAGAAGGCCCATTGGTCACTCCCTAGTTCTCGTTGTCGAGTTGTTCGGAAAGGTCGGCGATGTCGATTCCGCCTACCATGTGAAGCCGCCCTCCCTGGGCGGCGAAAGCTTCTGCGACGGGCGCCAAGCTGAGATCTTGGTAGATCACCACGATGGCCGACTCGTCTTCGGCGAGTTCGCCAACCGCTGCGCGCGCTGTGGCGCCAGCGCGTGAGCCGCCGCCAGCTGCTGGAGGCGGCCG
>CAYMMF010000020.1:12782-21899 GCA_964391475.1 uncultured Propionibacteriaceae bacterium
CGTCGTTGAGCAGACCAGAGTCTGCACCCAGGAAAGGCTCGAGGCCGGCTAGTCCGCTGTCTTCGAGGTCGATGTGGGACGACCCGCCCCGCCCGTCGAGTTTGACCACTTCGAGGTCAAGAAGGTCGATCACTCCGCGATCAACAAGCTGAAGAAGAGCTTGCAGGCCGTCAATGGCGCTGGCTTGGTCGGCAACCACGAATACGGCGAAATCGATCGGAGCTGCGAACGCAGGTGTAGTCATGACCCCATCCTAATGGCAGTGGCAACTTTGAATTCACGCGGCAGCCGCTCGTTGGGTGGAACGTAGAGCCGACTCGCACCGAGTCGCTTTACGCTTTTGCCGCCCCTGCGACACGTTAGGAGTCTTGGATGGACTGGGCGGCGTTTATCGCCATCATGGTCGCTGCTGTAGCGGTGGTCATCAATGGAATCCCACAGTTGGCCTACGCCACAAGCTTGGGGTTCGCCCCTAAACCAGCCGCGTTCGCATACCTCGTCGGCGCGGCAGGCAACGCGATCACCGGTTCTGTCACCCCAATCGCAGCGCAAGCCGAAACATTGACGGTCTCCGGTTTGATCAAAAACATGAACCAACGGGTAGCTGCGCTCCTACTTGCAGCCGTAGTGGGCATCACATTGGGCCTTACTGGCAGCGTTACCGCGATCGCCGAATGGGCGGGAACCGGTGTGGTGCTCGGCATGATGGCTGGGGTCGGATTGATCCTCGCCGAAGTGGCTTACACGATGTTCATTTCGGAGAAGATCACCGCCGGGGCGTCCATCATGACCGCCTTGGTCGTGTACGCCCTAACCAAAGATGTTGTGTGGACGATCGCGGCGTCCGTTGTGTTGTCGACGCTCGTTTTCGTGTTCGCGCTGGGACGCCGCGTGGACCTGATTAGCGCGATCCAGGCGAACGAGCAGTCCACCGATCAGATGCAGAGCAACGATGCTCGGTTCTGGAAGAAGGAGTACTGGGAAGAGTTCAAGCTGATCAAACCCGAGTTCGGTTGGACCGCGATAATCGGCGGCCTCGGATTCATTTGCCTGAACATCGGGTCAAACACAGCATTTGGCAACATCACGGCGAGCATCGCAGGCACGACTCAGAACCTTGATCATCTCACCGTAATTAATTCGCTGGCTGATATCCCCAGCGTCATGTTCGGTGGCGCCCCTATCGAGGCCATCATCTCTGGAACGGCAGGCGCACCAAATCCGGTGTTGACCGGTGTCGTCATGATGGTGCTCACAGCGGTTCTGCTCTTGACCGGTGTGATCGGCCGCATCGGTCGCTACGTCCCCGCAGAGAGCATCGCCGGGTTCCTGATCACAATCGGCGTTTTTCTGACCTTCGTGCCAAATCTGAACGGTGCCGTCGAGGGGGACGACCCGGCTGCTGGCGTTGTCGCACTCGGAGTGACGGCAATCAGCAAGAATCCTTTCATCGGCCTGGTGGCTGGTGTGCTCACCAGGTTCTTTGGTCACTTCGTCGGACTGTGAGGAAACCAATGACCGAACCATCACCTACCCTCAGCGTCCCGCTGTCAGAGGACGTAGTCGCAGAACTACCGTTGCAATGGATCTCAGAAGACCTGGGCATCTACTCATTTGTCCTTCTTGACAAGGTCGCTTGGGTCAAGGCTTCCGCGTCATCACTCATGAAACAGATCTCAACCGATCTTTCCGAAGGGGTCGACGTCATCGTCACCCCTGAGGCGAAAGCGATCACGCTGGCCTACGAACTAACCAACCGGTTGGGCTTGGGTGGCTTCGTGGTGGCAAGAAAGAGCCGAAAGGCGTACATGTCGAACCCCGTGAGCATCGATGTCCAGTCGATAACCACGTCGTTCCCACAGAAGATGTGGTTCAGCCAAGAAGACCTCGAAGCGCTTCAGGGTCGCCGGGTTTTGGTCGTCGACGATGTCGTCTCAACGGGAGCGACACTAAACGCGCTCTTCGGGTTCCTCCGATCGATCGATTGCAAGATCGTCGCAGTTGCGTGTGTTCTGACCGAGGGCGAGAGACGCGACGAGTACGGTGGCGTCCCCCTCATCAGCATTGGGCACATCCCACTAGCCCACCGCTAACGCTGACTATCGGGTTCGGCGAAGGTCGCAAGCTTAATCACGCACTCAATCAGAAGACCTGACGGTCGCCAGAAGCCCTTCCACCTCATCGAAATAGTCCTCGGTGTTACGCCACAGGATCGAGTTGTGGTCGCCGTCGGCGAAAATGCGCAACGACACTTCTCCGCCCGCCCAGTGCGCGAGCCTACGAGCATGGCTAACGTCAACCATCTGGTCGTGGCGTGTGTGCATGATCAGGCAAGGCCCGGTGTAGTTTGCGATCTTGGAGTGATGATCCAGACGCTGAGTCAAAGCTGCAAAGTCGTCCAGTGAGACGCCCAACTCGCGGGGGTGAACGCGAAGCAAGATGCGTTCGAGGGGATCAGCGATGCCGCTTTCCAAGATCAGCCCGCCGATAGTTGGGAAGAGCTTCACCGCCTCTAAAGCGAAAAACGACCCAACCGAACGTCCCATCACCACGAGTTTTTCCGGAGGTCCCGCCGCGCGGATGATCGCGCTCACGTCGTCCAGCATCCTGCCGAGCATTGGCGCGCCGGTAGAACCTCCATAGCCTCGATACTCAGCCAGTAACAAATCCCACCCCATCGCGTTGATCCTTGGGTCAAGGACGCCTTGCCAGTCGGCAACCACCTCACCGTTGCCATGAAAGTGCACGACGGTATACCCGTCCGGATCAACACGATGGATCCCGCAAGCCAACACTGCACCCTCAACGTCGACGTCGAGCCGCGACTTCGGGGGACGTCCGCCCGGGAAAAAATAACGGGAGGCGATCAGCGGATGATTCAACAGGTCGATCATGCTTGCGAGTCTAGATCGACCGGTAGCAGCCCACGTGATGACCAGGGTCATCGGTAAGGTAGCTATCGGAGGACTGATGATCACACGAGAGCTCGCCGAAAAGTTGTCGGCTGTAGGTCCTTCGTGGGAACCGTCCAGCGGCGACCGATTCGTCATTCCGGATCGTGACCTGGACGATGCCTTGTTCGTCATCAGCGACATGACGATCGAGTCAGAGGACGTCCCCGGTGGACGGATCATCAAATTCAACGGCACCACTGAATGGTCCTTGGATAGCATCTCGTCGGACGAAGCACTCTGGCTTCCTCGGGAAGATCAACTCCGAGAGATGCTCGGCTCTTCTTTTGTCCGTCTGACAGCGCTTGGCGAGGGGTTTGTCGTCGAACTCGCAGACGGCAGCCGACACGTGGACATTGACGCAGAACGATCCTACGCCCGCGCGGCGATTGCGTACTTTCGCAGCAGAACCCGATGATGGCCAAACATTCCGACTCAGTCGCTCTCGCCACTTGTGCACTGCGCCAAAAGGTGCAGGATCCGAGGTTTCTGAAGAACCCCGGATCCTGCTTGTTGGTGTGTTGTGGCTCGTTTATCAAAGCCCCACAAGGGAAATGAATGCGTTCAGCACGAAGGTGTGCTGGTTACTGCACCTCCTCCGGTGCAGTAACCCCAGCCATCTCCAAATCTTCGGGGGTGGCCTTGACGATCTTGAACCCGGTGAAACCATAAACCACGCTGAGCAGCGGGCTTAAGATGTTGAAGAACGCGAAGGGCAGGTAGAGCAACGTCGCAACTCCGAGAGTGGAACCCATAAAGGCGCCACAGGAATTCCAAGGCACAAGTGGAGAAGTCACGGTGCCCGAGTCTGCGGCTAGTCGCGAGAGGTTTGTCGGAGCGAGCCCTCGCTTGGCGAACTCGGCTCTATAGGTGCGGGCTGGAAGTACGAGTGCAATGTACTGGTCGCCTGCGACGATGTTTAGGCCGAAGGCAGAGGCGAACACGGCAAGGTACAGTGCGCCTCGGCTCTGCGCGCGCTCAATGAGGGGGGCGGTTAGGCGTGAGATCAGCCCGAGTTCGTCCATGAGCGAACCGAATGTGACAGCGCCAATGATCAGCCAGAGCGTGAACAACATCGAATCCATGCCGCCGCGAGAGAGTAACCGGTCGATGTCAGCGATTCCTGTTGATGTCTCGAATCCGGTTGCCATTGCCTGCCAGGTTGCTTTGATCGCTCCGTAGAGATTGAGCGACTGCTCGCCGATGAATTCTGCGAAAACATGCGGCTGCAAAAACGCGCCGGTGATACCAGCAAACAGCGCTGACACGAAGAGCGCCATTGAAGCTGGCACCTTTCGAACAGAGAGGATCACTAACAGCAAGAGCGGAAGCAGGTTCCACGCAGTGATGTTGTAGACCTCTGCAAGTTTGTCCAGTTCGACCTCGGTTGGGGCAGGCGGTTGAGCGTCACCGCCGCTCGTCAACCCAACTATCGTGAAGAGGACGACAGCGATGCCGAACGCGGGCAGGGACGTCCAAGCCTGAGCTTTAATGTGCCGCATCACATCTACCTTCACCATCTGTGCGGTGAGAATCGTGGTCTCAGAGAGCGGAGACAGCTTGTCGCCCAGGTAAGCGCCACTGATCACTGCACCAGCGGTGACCGCCGGCGAAACGCCCAGCATCGTCGCGATGCCCACCAGACCGACACCAATGGTGCCCGCGGTCGTCCAGGAACTACCGATGGACATGGCAACAACACCACAGATGATTGCAGTCGCCGGGTAGAACCAGTTCGGAGACAGCACTGCGATCCCGTAGGAGACTAGCGTTGGGATTGTGCCAGACAGGTTCCAGGTGCCGATCAGCGCGCCGACGGCAAGCAGGATGAACACGGCTGATGTGATGGAGCCCATCGCCGACTGGCCCACCGCCTGGACGTCGCCCCACTCATGCCCGTTCTTAAGCGCGATTAGAGCCGCAACGAGGCAGGAGGCGACGAGCGCTACTTGAATCGGACCGTCTAGTGCATCAAGCCCAAAGATGATCAGGGATCCGCCGATCAACACCACCATGGCGGTTAGCGGGATTAGAGCGTCTGCTAGGGACGGGGAGCGTTTTTCGCGCACATTCCCCTTCGTCTCGGTGTTCTTTTCGTTCATGGTCTGGCCTTGCCTAGAAGTCGACAGGGTCGCGGACGATAGGGCAGGTCATGCAATGCCCACCACCGCGTCCGCGTCCGAGTTCGGCGCCGACAATGGGGATTACTTCGATGCCAGCTTTCCGCAACTGCTCGTTCGTGAGGGTGTTGCGGTCGTAGGTGTAAACCACGCCGGGGCGAAGTGCGACTGCGTTGTTGCCGCTGTCCCACTGCTGTCGTTCGGACTCATAGTTATTGCCGGCGGTCTGGACTACGCGAAGTTCGGGCAACCCAAGCGCTTCGGCGACGACATCGACGAAGGTTCGTGAACCATGGTCGACGACCTCAATTCCCGATGGCTTGTCGGAGGGTCGGAGCGAGAAAGTGTGCACTGCATCCATGATCTTCGGGTACAAGGTCACCATGTCCACGTCCACAAACGTAAACACCGTGTCGAGGTGCATCGCTGCGCGGAGCCGCGGCATGCCTGCGATGATCACATGGTCAGCGGCTTCTTGCGCGAACAGTTCGGCCGCTAACTGGGTGATTGCTTGCCGCGAGGTACGCTCGCTCATTCCAATCAGCACTGCGCCGTTGCCGACCGGCATAACGTCGCCACCCTCAATCGTCGCTTGGCCCCAGTCGCGTTCAGGGTCACCCCACCAGACAGTCGCATCTTTGAAATCGGGGTGGAATGTGTAGATTGACTTCATCAAAAGCGTTTCGTCGTGCCGGGCAGGCCAGTAGAGCGGGTTGAGTGTGACACCCCCGTAAATCCAGCAAGTCGTGTCTCGGGTGTACAACGTATTGGGTAGCGGTGGCATCAGGTATTCACTGACCCCGACTGATTCCCGGGCAAGCCCAACATAGTCCGTGCGATAGTCCTCGGGAAGGTCGAGGGTTGACATGCCGCCGATCAGCAATTCTGCGAGTTGGTCGGTGGGTAGTTGCTCGAGGTAGGCGCGCGTCCCTTCGACGAGGCCTAGGCCAGTCTCGTTGGCTACGATCTTGCGGTCTAGCAGCCACGACTTGGCGTCGGGGTTGTTCATGGTTTGGGTAAGCACGTCGTGCAGTTCTAAGACCTCGACGCCTTCGGAGCGCATGTTAGCTGCGAACGCCGCATGGTCTTTCTGCCCGTTTTCCACCCACATCACGTCGTCGAACAGCAGGTCGTCACAGTTCGTCGGAGTGAGTCTGCGGTGAGCAAGACGTGGCTCGCACACAAGCACTTTGCGGAGTTGTCCGACTTCGGAATGGACACCGAATCTTGTGAGTTGGGTCATGGGAGAGTCCTCTCTCGAGATGGGTGAATATGCCGATTAGAGCTGGATCCTGCCGGTGGCGAGGACGAAGATTCCAATAGCTGCGCCGATCACCGAGACAGCGAAGATTGTCAGTTCGGGCCGGGAGAAGAGCTTTCTGCCTTGCTCACGTCTTGTCATCGCGAACAGGATTGTTGCCGGGGCGTAGATGACGAACGAGAGCAACAAGAAGTGAAGTCCTGCAGCAAAGAGCAGGAAGGCTGTATAAGACACTGCCAGGATGGCGATGACTCGATCTCGATTAGAGCTTGGGCCTCCAATTGATTCCGTGGTGCCGAATACAACCTTGAGTGCGAAGAGTGCTGCTAGGAAGAACGGGATGAGCGTGAGCGAACTTGTGAGGTCGAGTGCTAGATCCAGAGCGTTATCGGCAAAAAGTAGGATGACGAGTAGCGCTTGCACGAACAGAGAGGTCAGCAGGACTGCATTTTGTGGCACGCCGTTCTTGTTTGTTTTTGCAAGGAACTTGGGCATGTCTTTGTCGGCTGCGGCGACGCTGAGCACTTCTGCCGCCATCAGTGACCAAGCTAGATAGGCGCCTAACACAGAAACGATGAGACCGATGCTAACCAGCCAGAGTCCCCAAGTACCTACCGCGTGTTGAAGCACACCAGCCATTGAAGGCTGCGGTAGCGCAGCAATCTCACCCATCGGCATGATGCCGTACGAGACGATGGTCACTGATGCGAACACTGCAAAGACCGAGAAGAAACCAAGCAGAGTAGCTTTGCCCACGTCCTCACGGTTTTTTGCGTGCCGTGAGTACACGCTTGCGCCCTCCACCCCAAGGAACACGAATACCGTGACGAGCATCGTGTCGCGTACCTGGTCAAACAGGGAGCCAGCGTAAGCGGCGCCGCCCCAGTTGGCTACGAACACATCGAGATCGAAGACGAAGAGGCAGAGCAGAATAAAGACGACGATCGGAACAAGCTTTGCGATCGTGACGACGGTGTTGATGAATGTTGCGTTTTGCACCCCTCTTCTGATCAGGAAGAAGAAGCCCCAGAGCCCAACAGAGGAGACCATGATAGCCACGATCGTGTCTCCGGCTCCGAGACCCCCTACGCCTAGTCCGGTGAGAGTCGACATGATGAACACCCAGTAGAATGTGTTGCCAGCACAGGCGCTCGCCCAGTATCCAAATCCGGAGAAGAAGCCGAGATATTCGCCGAAACCGGCTTTCGCGTAGGCGTACACACCTGCATCTAGATCTGGTTTGCGGACAGCCAGCATCTGGAAGACGAATGCGAGCATGAGCATGCCAGTACCAGCAATCGTCCAGGCGATCAGAGCCCCGGCAATGCCAGTTTCGCGAGCGAATCGTCCCGGGAGCGAGAAGACTCCGGCTCCAACCATGGAACCGACCACTAGGCCTGTCATAGCGAGCATGGACAGCTTCGCTGGCGCTCCCGGGTGTTCGGTGACTGCTGATTTCCCTTTGCCGGACATCGAGTCCCCCATTGCTATTTGTTGCGATCTGGGATGCGTAACTGAGGAGGTATTCCAATTACATGGGAGGTAACAGAAAGTTTCCTCACTTAAGCGTAGTCTCTTTACAAGACGATGCAGCTTATAATTTGATCACAATTGGAATGTGTCGACCCTCGTTTCACACTGAAGTTGAGGGGCCTTGGGACACAGGCTAACTAACGCGGGTCGGGTTGTGCGTTCGGTGCGATAGCGCTCATCAACTCGGCACGAATCAGGTATGCGGCAAGGTTGGTGGTCAGAGGTAATCGATCGATGGTTTCGGCGTCGGCCCAGATGGCGTCCGCAGCATCATCAGAGGGCACTAGGTCACCTGCAGTCACCGAGACGACGAATGCGTGAATCTGATAGACCCGATCCTCGCCTCCAGGTTTGTTCTCAACGGGTAGCGCTCGCTCCACCACGACCTTCAGTCCGGTTTCTTCAAACGCCTCACGGACGGCAGCCTGCTCCGGCGTCTCTCCTGGCCGTAGCTTTCCGCCCGGTAGCGACCAACGTCCTTTCTCTGGATCGTGGCCGCGTTGCACCATCAACAATCGTCCTTTCGAATCGATGATGGCCACGCTTGCGGAAGGAATAATCTCCACCGGTTCAGCCTAGACCTCCGATGCGCAGCAACGCGTCCAACCGCTGATAGCCGAACTCCATGCCGTCAATCATGCCGGTGGCCAGCACTGCTTCGCGGGTGGCGGCAGCGGGGTAGGTGATGACGAAGCAGACCAGCGTCCCGCCAGCTAGCGGAGTGAGTGTGAGTTCGTTCAACGTCTCGGGTGCGTCGTCTGGGATACCGGTTCCAGTCATCACCTCGGTGGTCACTTCTCGTCGCGGAGGTGATGATTCCAGCACTTCTCCAGTGGCTTGGAACTGGTCGCCGGACGCGTCATCTCGCCATACAAAACGGAATCTCTCCCCTACTTCTGCGGCTGTAACGCACTCAGGCATTGACCAGCCGTCCGCGGTGAGCCATCGCGGGACGACCTTAGAGTCATGGTGAGCGGCCCAGACAGCGTCCACGGTGCCAGCGATAACGCGGCTTGTGCGGACGCGCCGGTCGTCGAGTAACTGCACCAGCGCAGGCTGACTAGCTGCGAATGTGGCGTTGTCAGTAACGACAGAGTCAATCTGCCCCATGGCCTGCCGCATGCCCTCTTCCATGCCCATGGCTAAGAGTTGTTCGAGTTCTTCGGACGAGTTGAACTTCGCAATGCTGGTGAGCCGAGAACCGTTCGGGGTGTCCTCGAAGGCGAATGAGACCCGGGTGGTTGGCAGATCG
>CAYMMF010000021.1:0-12069 GCA_964391475.1 uncultured Propionibacteriaceae bacterium
TCTCTTCCAGCGGGGTGTCCGGGTCGAACCTGTGGTGGTAGAAGATGTCGACGTAGTCCAAACCCATCCGTTGCAGGGATTCGTCCAGCGACCCGATCAGGTACTTCCGTGATCCCAAGTCGCCGTAAGGCCCCGGCCAGAAGTCCCAGCCAGCCTTAGATGAGATCACCAACTCGTTGCGGTAGCGGGCGAAGTCCTCACGCATGTGGCGTCCGAAGTTGGTTTCTGCGGAGCCGTAGGGAGGCCCGTAGTTATTGGCAAGGTCGAAGTGGGTGATCCCGAGATCGAACGCACGTCGCAGGATGTCTCGCTGACGTTGGAACGGCACGTCGTCGCCGAAGTTGTGCCAAAGTCCCAACGAGATAGCTGGCAGGTGAAGCCCGGAGCGTCCTAACCGCCTGTAAGGCATGCGGCCGTCGTAGCGGCCGGCGTCTGCGATGTACGGATCGATAAGCGACATTGGAACTCCCCAGATTTTTTACGTAACGGCCAGTCTGCCCGATTTCAATCCGACCGGGGCCAGATCAAAGTGCTCCAAAGCCTTGCAGGTGAGTCTCATCGGTGATTCGCTCGTACTCGACGGATGGGGCTACAATGACTGGGTTCGACGAGCCGTAAGGTTCGTCCTCGCAAGTGGAGTTCAAAGCCTCCCACCTGATTGCCTAGCGGTGACGGGTTCGGTGCCCCCGGTCTCGGGGTGAGTGCCGATGGCTGATGCTCCCCTCTGCGCGGATACTTGGTTCGTCGAAGAACAACTCGAAACTGGGAGGAACCCATCAGCAACGAACCGCGCATCAACGACCGCATTCACGTCAACGAAGTGCGCCTGGTCGGCCCAGCGGGCGAGCAGGTAGGCATCGTGCGTATCGAGGATGCACTGCGCCTAGCACGCGAGGCCGACCTTGACCTGGTTGAGGTCGCGCCCATGGCCCGTCCACCCGTGTGCAAGCTCATGGATTACGGCAAGTTCAAGTACGAGGCTGCGCAGAAGGCTCGTGAGAGCCGTCGCAATCAGGCGAACACCGTCATCAAAGAGATGAAGCTTCGTCCGAAGATTGACGCCCACGACTACGAGACGAAGAAGGGCCACGTCCTTCGATTCCTCAAGGCTGGCGACAAGGTGAAGATCACCATCATGTTCCGCGGACGTGAGCAGAGTCGTCCCGAGCTCGGTCTCAACCTGCTGAGGCGGCTAGCTGAAGACGTCATTGAAGATGGCATCGTTGAAAGCCAACCGAGGCAGGAAGGGCGCAACATGCTGATGATCCTGGCGCCCACCCGCAGGAAAGCCGAGGCGAGAGCCGAAGGCAAGGCCGCGAAGGTGGCCAAGGCTGAGAGGCGCGCGGCGGACGCCGAAGCTGAAGCTCGCGAACTGGCTGAGCGTCGCGAGACCGCCCGTGCCCACCACACAACCAAAAAGAGGGGTCCAGCCGACAATCTGGATCCCGACATCGACCTGTAGGCCCAAGGCCCAAAAGAAAGAGAGCGGCAACCATGCCCAAGATGAAGACGCACTCCGGCGCCAAGAAGCGGATCCGGGTAACCGGAAGCGGCAAGCTCATGCGCGAACGGGCTGGCAAACGGCACCTGAACGAACACAAGTCCTCGCGGCGCACCCGTCGGCTTTCTGTCGACGTGCCAGTTGCCAAGGCCGACGTCAAGACGGCCCGCAAACTGCTCGGCCGCTGATCACCCGAACCCACCAGACCTCATTACCAAGGAGTAACTCATGGCACGCGTCAAGCGCTCTGTGAACGCAAAGAAGAAGCGCCGCGAAGTCCTGGAGCAGGCGTCCGGGTACCGTGGCCAGCGGTCGCGGCTGTACCGCAAGGCTAAGGAACAAACGCTCCACAGCTTTACCTACAACTACGCCCACCGTAAGGACCGCAAGGGCGACTTCCGCTCGCTGTGGATTCAACGCATCAACGCCGCGGCTCGCGAGCAGGGGATGACCTACAACCGGTTCATCTCCGGGCTCAAGCATGCTGGCGTTGAGGTTGACCGCAAGATGCTTGCTGACCTTGCTGTGACTGACGCCAACGCTTTCGCAGCGTTGGTGGACGTCGCCAAGGCGCACCAGCCCGCCGCCGTCTGAGATAACACTGCGACGCGGCGCTAGCCCGGCGAGGAATATCCGCCGCGCGGCGCCGCGTTCGCTGTATCGCCACTCACGTTGGCGTATTAGGAGTTGAAATGACCGCCGAACCCATCCGGTTGGAGGAACCGACTCAAGCTGCCCTGCGGGCGGCTCGCAGCCTGTTGCGCCGCAAAGAGCGTCAGGCCACCGGGAAATTTCTGGTCGAAGGACGCCAAGGGGTCCGCGAAGCGCTGAAGTCACCTGGGGCAGTAGAGGCCATCTTCATCCGGTGGGCGTCCGCTCACGACAACCTGGATGTGATCGATCTCGCTCGCGAAGTTGGGGTTCCCGCGTATGGCGTCAGTGAGCAGAACCTGGCGGCAATGTCTGACACGGTCACCCCGCAGGGCGTCATTGCGGTGTCGCATGTGATCGACATTCCGCTGGCTGATCTCATCGGATCCAAGCAAGCTCATCCGAAAAAAGAGCACGGGAAGCACAATCGCACGGACGCTTCGCTCGTTGTGATCTGCGCCCAGATCAGGGATCCGGGCAACGCAGGAACAGTAGTGCGGGTTGCGGACGCCTTCGGCGCCGACGCGGTCATTTTCAGTTCTGATTCCGTGGAGTTGTACAACCCCAAGGTAGTTAGGTCTTCTGTTGGCAGCATCTACCACCTGCCGATCGTCGTGGGCGTCGACCTCAGCGAGGCAATTGACGCCTGCCGGGCAGCGGGGATGCAGGTGTTCGCAACCGATGGGGACGCCGAGGTTGACCTGACCGACCTCGACGACAGGCTCGCCCAGCCAACCGCATGGGTGATGGGGAACGAGGCGTGGGGGCTGCCGTCGGAGCACCTGGCCATGGCAGACCTGACCGTGGCCGTCCCGATTTACGGGCAGGCTGAAAGCTTGAATCTGGCGACTGCCGCAGCCGTCTGCCTGTACGCCTCAGCTTCGGCTCAGCGGGCTACGGCGCCGTCGGCTCCACTGGTTGCCTCCTAACAGACCTGCTGTTTCCTCCTAGCCAGACTGAAATTGAAGGGAGGCCCATGTCCGGGCCGAACACGAACTACGACCCCAAGCGCGTGGCGACACTGAGCGAGGAGTCTGTGGCCGGCATGGTCGCGGACGCTCTGGCCGCGGTCGCGGGGGCGTCCAGCATCGCCGAGCTCAAGCAGGTGCGACTAGCTCACGCTGGCGACCGCTCCCCGCTGGCGCTCGCCAATCGCGAGATCGGCGCGTTACCACCAACGGCACGCAAAGAGGCCGGGCAGCGCATGGGCGCGGCACGCGCGTCCGTAACTCAGGCGTTGGCGCAACGCGAAACCGAGGTGACCGCAGCCGAACTGGAGCGGGTCTTAGTCGAAGAGGCCGTCGACGTTACGTTGCCGGTTGAGTTCAGCCCCGAGGGGGCGATCCACCCGATCAACGCGCTGATGGATCTGATGGCTGATGTTTTCGTTGCGATGGGGTGGGAGGTCGCCGAGGGCCCTGAAGTCGAGGCCGAGTGGCTGAACTTCGACGCTCTCAACATCGGGCCGGACCACCCGGCACGCGGCACGGCCGACACCTTGTTCGTTTCCCCGGAAAGCTCCCACCAGTTGCTGCGCACCCACACCTCGCCCGTTCAGATCCGATCACTGCTTGACCGGCCACTGCCGGTCTATGTGGTCTGCCCAGGGAAGGTCTATCGCGCCGACGAGTTCGACGCGACGCACGTGCCAGTGTTCAACCAGATCGAGGGGCTGGTCGTCGATCGGGGAATCACGATGGCACACCTGAAGGGCAGCCTGGACCACCTCGCGAAAGAGATGTTCGGCGATATCAGGACGCGTTTTCGTCCTAACTACTTTCCTTTCACCGAGCCCAGCGCCGAAGTCGATCTGGAGTGCTTCGTCTGCCGAGGCGAATCCGTAGGAAACCCGGACGCACCATGTCGCACCTGCCGCTCTGAGGGCTGGATCGAATGGGGCGGCTGCGGGATGGTGAACCCTCGCGTCCTCGTCGCAGCCGGTGTGGATCCCGAGGAGTACTCCGGATTCGCCTTCGGAATGGGCATCGAACGCACGCTCATGTTCCGAAACAACGCCGCCGACATGCGAGACATGGTCGAAGGCGACGTCAGATTCAGCAGAACGTTGAAGGGGGCCGCACGATGAACACCCCATTCGCCAACACCACGGTAGGAGTGCTCGTATGAGAGCCCCGCTTTCTTGGATCGCCGAGTACGCCGACCTGCCCGACGGGATGTCGGGCAGGGAGCTGGGCGAAGCCCTGATCCGGTCTGGGCTTGAGGTCGAGACGGTTGACGTCATCGGCAGTGAGATCAGTGGTCCGCTCGTGGTTGGCAAGGTGCTGGATTTCGTCGACGAACCGCAGAAGAACGGCAAAACGATCCGGTGGTGCCAGGTGGATGTCGGGCCGCTGAACAACGATGACGGCTCACCACGCGGGATAGTCTGTGGAGCGCTCAACTTCGAAGTCGGCGACCACGTGGTAGTTGCCCTTCCGGGGGCGACACTCCCGGGCGGCTTCGGTATCTCGGCGCGCAAGACGTACGGTCACATCTCGGACGGCATGATCTGTTCGGAGGACGAGCTCGGATTCGGCGAAGATCACACCGGGATCATGGTGTTGGGGGAGTCGGACGACCTCGGCGAGTCGTGGGTGTTGGGCGCCGACGCGCTGGACGCGATGCGCGTCCGGGACGACGTGCTAGACATGCAGGTCACACCCGACATGGGCTACTGCCTGTCGATTCGGGGGCTGGCTCGCGAAGCTGCCCAGTCGTTGGGCGTCCCCTTCTCTGATCCGCTCACGTTCGGCACCCCGTCGGAGCGTTACGACGGGTATCCGGTGAGTCTCGAATCTCCGGATTGCTCGTTGTTCGTAGCGCTTACGGTGAGCGGTGTCGACCCGCACCGGCCCACTCCCGATTGGATGGCGCGCAGGTTGGCAGCGTCCGGGATGCGTTCGATTTCGCTGGCGGTCGATATCTCCAACTATGTGATGTTGGAGTCGGGGCAGCCGAATCACTGCTACGACGCGGACGCCCTCGCCGGTGGCATCGTCGTCCGGCAGGCTGCCGAAGGCGAGCATCTGGTGACCTTGGACGACGTGGATCGAAAGCTGGCTCCCGAAGATTTGGTGATCGCGGACGCTTCTGGTCCAATCGGCCTCGCTGGAGTCATGGGTGGGGAAGCCACCGAACTGCGTGACACCACAACCACCATCGTGATCGAAGCGGCCAACTTCGACCCGGTGGCTATCTCGCGCATGTCGAGGCGCCACAAGCTGTCGTCCGAGGCGTCCCGCAGGTTCGAGCGGACGGTGGATCCGAACGCGGCCTACTCGGCTGCGCGGCGGGTGGCCGGGCTGTTGGAGGAACTCGCGGGTGGCCAACTGGAGGCAGCCGAGACGATCGCGGGGCAGGTGCGTCCGATGCCCACCCAGACCATCTCTTTGCGGCTACCTACGCGGGTGCTTGGCATGGAAGTGCCGGTAGACCGCGTAGCCGAGATCCTCCGGGCGTCCGGCGTCCTCGTGGAACGTGACGGTGACACGGCAACCTTGACTCCGCCCACCTGGCGTCCTGACCTGGTGGATCCTTACGACTACGTCGAGGAAATCGGGACGAAGGTCGGCCTTGAGAACCTGCCGTCGGTCGTCCCACCGGCACCCGATGGACGCGGGCTCACCTTCGAGCAGCGGGCTCGCCGAGCGGTGGGCCAGTCGTTGGCGACGACAGGGTTCGTCGAGGTGTTGACGTTCCCGTTCACCTCGGAAAGCGACGTCGACCTGATGGGGGTGGACTCAAGCGACTATCGGCGACGTTTTGTTCAACTAGCCAACCCGCTCGCAGACACTGCGCCGTTGATGCGGACGTCTATCCTGCCGGGGTTATTCGCAGCCGTAAAGCGCAACACGTCTCGCTCGAACGACGATCTTACGCTGTTCGAGGCCGGCCGGGTGTTCTTCAAGAACACCGACGCGCCAGCTCCCGTCCCGCCGGTTGACCGGCGTCCGACCCAAACGGAGGTGGACGGCTTCGCCGAAGCTCTACCGATTCAACCGACATACCTCGCTGGCGTGCTGACCGGTGCCTGGCGTGCCGCAGGATGGCGCGGTGACGCGATTCCGGCTGACTGGCAGCAAGCGATCGCTGCTATGGACGTTGTTGCGGGCACGCTCGGGGTGAAACTCGACCGGCAGTCTGTGGCGTACGCACCCTGGCATCCGGGACGATGCGCCGAGGTTTCCTTGGACGGGATCGTCGTCGGTCACGCCGGTGAACTGCATCCGACGGTGTGCCAGCGCTTTGGATTGCCTGCGCGCACGGCGGCGTTCGAGATCGACCTTGACCTTCTGGTCTCGTTGGCGCCACGGGGTGGCTCGATCCGTCCGCTTTCGACGCACCCGGTGATCAAAGAGGACGTGGCGCTGATCGTGCCCGAACAGGTGACAACCGCCGAATTGGTGGACGCGCTGAAGCAGGGGGCGGGGGAGCTCCTGGAATCGGTTCGCCTGTTCGACATTTACCGAGGGTCGCAGGTGGCTCCTGGCTACAAGTCGATGGCGTTCGCGCTTCGGTTCCGGGCTCCTGACCGCACCTTGAAGGACGCCGATGCCGCGGCTGCCAGGGATGCGGCTGTCGCCGCGACCGTAGAGAGGTTCGGGGCAACGCTGCGGGCTTGAGTCGTCCGAGGCACCGCGCCGTTCACCAGCGCGGATCGTTCAGCTGCTTCAAGGCGGCGTCGGCTAGTGCGAAGCCCGACCCCTGGTAAAGGTCGACGGCTTGAACGCCGAGGCTGATGAGTTCTTCGGCTTCATCCGGATAGAAGTTGACGGCAGCCTTTACGCAACTGACCCCGGCTGCGCGAACGAGACGCAATGCTGTGACGTTGGATTGGTGGAACGGCATCGCGAAAACGAGTAGCCGCACGGACTTTACCGAAGCGACTCGCACCCAGAATTCTGAGTCTGTCGCGTCGCCTTCGACGATGTCGTAGCCCCGAGTCCTGAGGGCTTCCACCCGAGCCGAAACGTGTTCGATGCCCAACGGATCCATGCCGCTGGCTTGAAGGTGGTCGTAGGCGGCGCGTCCGATCCGACCCATGCCGAGCACGAGCGCGTCAGCGTGGCCCACGTCCAACGGACGGTCGCGAGGATCCAGGTTGTCCTCGTCCTGGCTCGGCAACAAACCGCAGAACTTATCTACGAGACTTCGCTGCCGGTTCACCACCGACGACAAGGCCATTGACAAAGCAACGGCGATCGCGACAGTTACCAGGATGTCTTCTGAGAGGACGCCAGCTGACACCTCCATGGCGATCAGGATCAACGCGAATTCGGAGAAGTGCGAGAGTGACAGACTGGCCAGGATGGCCGTCCGGTTGCGGACGCGATGCGCCCGGATTGCTATCGCGTAGGCGAAGGTTTTCGGTGGAATCAGAACTAGGGTGATGACGATCGCAACCGCGACCGTCGCTAGGGTCGGTGTTCCGTGGAACCCGATTGAGACGAAGAAGCCGATCAACAGCAGTTCTTTCAGCCCGAACAGGGTGCGCGCGAGGTCGTTTGAGACTGGATGCGATGCAACCAGCAACCCGAGGATGAGGGCTCCCAGATCGCCTTTGAGCCCGACCGCTTCGAACGCGGCCCACCCGGGCACGAGTGCCAGCACTACACCGAACAGCACCAACAACTCGTCGTGCCCCACGTGGTCGAGCACACGATGTATCAACCAGGTTCCGGGAACCAGTGCGATCAGCGCAAACGCCCACAAGCTAGGCCATTTGCCCAAAGAGAACTCCATGAACAGCACGGCGGCCACGTCTTGCATCAGCAGGATCGCGATCGAGATTTGGCCATACATCGTGGTGTCGTCGTTGCGTTCCTGCAGCACTTTCACGCAAAGCACGGTGCTTGAGAATGTCAGGGCGAAACCTAAGATCGCCCATGTCTGCCAACCGTTGCCGACCATGGTGAGGCCTATGGTTGCCAATAACCCCATGAGTCCGGTGCCGATCAGCGTACCTACCATCAGGTGCGCGCTGGTTGCGACCCACACTTCCTTGCGAATCAGTACCCGGGCGTCGAACTGCAACCCGATGGTGAAAAGCAGGAGCGTGACCCCCAGGTCGGCGATGGTGTCAAGGTTGGGCGGAGCCTGAACGCCCAGGCCGTGGAGTGCGAAGCCAGCAACGAGGAACCCCACCAGCGGCGGCAGTCTGATCGCGGACGCCATCACACCAGCAGTTAGGGCTGTCAAGAGGATGACGGCCGTCTCTGCCCACTGCATGGTCAAACGTTATCGGTAACCAGTACCTAGATTTAGATTCGTGCGCATCCTGTGATCAATGCGAGGTAACTCATCTGTTGGCAACCGGGTGCAGCTCAGCGACTGGGCCAAGACCTCGTCGGCTGGGCATAAGATGCCCAAAGATCCAGCGTGAGGAGAGGGCGATGGCAAACGGACGCCGCGAGTTGGGGCTACTGCCGTTTCTCCCGCCGGACGGTTCGGCGGATCCGGACGACCTCTACACCGGATTCGTAGCTTGGGCCAATAGCCGCGGGTACACGTTGTATCCCCACCAGGACGAGGCGGCCATCGAAATTCTGATCGGTGCCAATGCGATCGTGACGACTCCCACCGGGTCAGGTAAATCCCTGATCGCGACAGCCGCGCATTTCGCCGCACTGGCTCGTAAGGAGCGCAGTTTCTACACTGCCCCTATTAAGGCGCTGGTGAACGAGAAGTTCTTCGAGTTGTGCGCCACTTTCGGGCACGATCTCGTAGGAATGATCACCGGCGACGCAGCCGTAAACGCGGACGCCCCGATCATCTGCTGCACCGCGGAGATTCTGGCCAACATCGCACTTCGCGAGGGCGACCAGGCTGACGTGGGCGTCGTGATCTCTGATGAATTCCACTTCCTCGCCGACCGGGAGCGAGGTTGGGCGTGGCAGGTGCCGTTGGTCGAACTGCCTCAGGCGCAGTTTGTGATCATGTCGGCGACTTTGGGTGACGTCACCGCGCTCGCTAGGGGGTTGACCAAAAGCACAGGTAGGGCGTCCAGCGTTATCGGGGGTGTGGAGCGTCCGGTTCCCCTGCTGTTTAGCTGGGCGACGACTCCGATCAACGAGACGATCGGTCACCTGATTGAGACCCACCAGGCGCCGGTTTACGTGGTGCACTCCACCCAATCGGCTGCCGTGGAACGGGCACAGGCGCTAGTCAGTTCTGGGGTAACCGACGCCACTCACCGCCGGGCGCTAGTCGATGCGATGCGCGGCTTCCGTTTCTCTGGAGGGTTCGGGACGACGCTGGCTTCGCTTCTGCGTCAGGGCATTGCGGTTCATCACGCTGGAATGCTGCCGCGCTACCGGCGGTTGGTCGAGACACTGGCCCAACAGGGGTTGCTCACGGTGATCTGTGGCACCGACACGTTGGGGGTGGGTATTAACGTGCCCATCCGGACGGTGCTGTTCACCGCGTTGACCAAATTCGATGGACGGCGCAGCCGCCTGCTGCGCGCCCGAGAGTTTCACCAGATCTCAGGGAGGGCGGGGCGTCCTGGGTTCGACACCGTGGGGTACGTCGTCGCCCAGGCGCCCGAGCATGAGGTGGAGAACGCGCGAATCGCCGCCAAGCACGCTGGCGATGCGAAGAAGCTTCGGAGCGTGCGGCGCAAAAAGCCGCCCGAGGGATTCGTCAACTACACCGAATCGTCGCTGAACAGGCTTGTGGAGTCGCAACCAGAGGAGTTGCGTCCCCGGTTGCGGGTCAGCCATGCGATGTTGCTCAACCTGTTGGAGCGGGACGCCGACACCGCGGCCGCGTTCCTACATTTGGTGGATTCCACGACGTCCGACCGGTCCGAACGGAACCGGCTCATCAGGCGAGCCGCCCAGTTCGGTCGCTCGCTGCTGCGAGCCGGCGTGGTGGTTCGACTAACGACACCGACTCCCGGAGGTCGACGTTACGCCCTCGCGGTGGATTTGCAGGACGATTTTGCCCTCAACCAACCGCTGTCGGCGTTCGCGGTCGCCGCGATCGAACTGTTGGATCCGGAATCCGTTGACTATCCGCTCGACGTGGTGAGCGTCATCGAGTCGACGCTTGAGAATCCGATGGTGATCCTGCTGGCTCAGCAGTTCAAAGCCCGCGGGGAGGCCGTCGCCGAGATGAAAGCCGATGGGATCGACTTCGACGAGCGCACCGAGTTGCTCGAACAGGTCACCTGGCCCCGTCCGCTGGCAGACGTCCTTGAGCGGGCGCACGCCGCCTATGCCCACGCGCACCCCTGGTTGAACGAAACCCCGGTGTCGCCGAAGTCGGTGGTGCGTGACGCTTTCACCCAGGGGCTCACGTTCGGGGAGTATGTGGCGTTCTACAAGCTGCAACGCAGCGAGGGGCTTTTGCTGCGGTACTTGTCGGACGCCTACCGTGCCCTTCGACAGACTGTTCCGGAAGCCGCCAGAACCGAGGAGTTGACCGACGTCATCGCGTGGCTTGGGCATCTCACCAGGCTGGTGGATTCGTCCCTCATCGATGAGTGGGAGGCGCTGGCGTCCGGTGACGACACTGCAGGTGAGGCGTCCGACGAAGGCGAGGCAGAAGCCAGTCCGGTTACCGGAAACGTGCGGGCGTTCCGCGTATTGGTGCGCAACGCGATGTTCCGGCGAATCGAGTTGGCGTCCAGGGATGATGTGGACGCGCTCGCCGCACTGGAGCAGTCTCACCCGGTTATGACGAGGGCGAAATGGGACTCCGCCCTGGGCGACTACTGGGATTCCCACGATTCCATCGGGGTGGGGGCGGACGCCCGCGGCCCGGGTCTGTTCGTGGTGGTTCAGAAGGGTCGGGTCTGGCATGTGCGTCAGATCGTGGACGACCCTGCTGGCGATCACGACTGGGCGATCACAGCACTGGTAGACCTTGACGAGTGCGACGAGGCGGGGGAGTTGATCATCCACACAACCGGGATGTCCAACGAACTGTTGTGACGAGGAGTTGCCCCTTCATCGGGCTCAGTAGTTACGAAGCTTCGTAAGCGCCCCAATGTACTTTTGTGGGTCAACGGGTTTGCCGTTCTCGTAGGTGCTGTAGTGCAGGTGGCAGGAGGTCGCCAGACCGGTTTTACCCGTCATGCCGATCACCTGACCGGATCTGACGGTTTGCCCGGCTCTCACCAACGTCAAAGACTGGTGCAGGTACTTGGTTTCTACGTGGCGGACCCCGGCGAACTGGCCG
The DNA here is from genome assembly GCA_964391475.1 of uncultured Propionibacteriaceae bacterium. GTDB lineage: Bacteria > Actinomycetota > Actinomycetes > Propionibacteriales > Propionibacteriaceae > Propioniciclava. The sequence continues at coordinate 11,336 of CAYMMF010000021.1, forward strand.
TGCGAGATGACGGTCGTGGTGCCACCGCCAGCGGTTTTTCCGACGAAGGTGACTTTGCCGGAGGCGGTCGCAACGATCGGCTTGTTGCAGGTGTTGCCGATGTCGACACCGGTGTGAAGCCGCCAGACCCGCAAGATCGGGTGGAGTCGCTGCCCAAATGGCCCGGTTCGGCTGCCGTTGGTGGACGTCGGTTGAATCATGAGTGTAGAAAGCGAGGGGCGTGAGGCTGACCGTGAGGGAGCCTTGGTGTTTCGTCCGGGGTGTTGGGTGTTCTGCTTCTTGGGGGCTGCTGGCTTGGGGGCCGCCTTCTCTTTGGTGGCGCAGGTGTAGTAGTAGGCGATGTAGCGGTTGTTTCCGAGTTTGAGCCAGGTGCCGGTTTTGGTGTCGGTTTTGGTGCCGGTGACGGCTTGTCCTTGGGTGGCTTTCCCGATTTCCGCGGACGCTTTGGTGGGTTTGGCGCGGAGTCGGACGACGGGGGCGTTGCACACGAATCGCTTTTGGGTTTTCGGCCCAGCCTTTGGTGTGCCCGCTTTCTTCGCGGGGGTTTTAGTTGGCGCCTTCTTGAGGGGCGCCTTTTTCGGTGTCGGGCAGGTGTAGTAGTACGCGATGTAGCGGTTGTTTCCGAGTTTGAGCCAGGTGCCGGTTTTGGTGCCGGTGACGGTTTGGCCTTGGGTGGCTTTCCCGATTTCCGCGGACGCTTTGGTGGGTTTGGCACGGAGTCGGACGACGGGGGC
>CAYMMF010000021.1:12079-21837 GCA_964391475.1 uncultured Propionibacteriaceae bacterium
GGCGTTGCACACGACGCGCTTTTCGAGTGTGCTTGGCGCAGCAGTTGGGTTCGCGAAGGCTTCGCTGGTAGACGACACTGTCAAGCCGAGTGCTAAGGAAGTGGCAGCGAAAAAAGACAATACAACCCGGATGGTTCGGTGCATGTTTCCCCCCGAGGAGGTACCTCCTCATTGAGATAAACCTGGCTTAGGCAGGGTTTACGTGGACCAGTGCGGGGGGAAGACCGCTTCGTCAATAACCTACGGAAGTTCTGTCGACTACGCGACGGTTTGTGAAGAATCAGCTCAAATTGTGTCTGATGGCAACGTGGACTCTGTGGTTCCCTAACGATCCGATTGGTAGACATCGGGGATGCCGTCAGCATCGGCGTCCACCTTTTCGCGTTCCTTGACTTCCAGGTAGTGGCGATTCCTGGCCACCAGGATGATCGCGGCGAGCATCGTGGCGCTCAGCGATGCCAGCAGGATGCCCACTTTGGCATCGCTTTGCTCTTGACTGCCGTATCCGAAACTCAGTTCGCCGATCAACAGTGACACGGTGAACCCGATCCCGGCGAGAACCCCCACCCCGATCAGGTCTATCCAAGCCACGTCATCGTCGAGTTCTGCTCTGGTGAAGTGGGTCAGAACCCAGGTGGTGCAAACGATGCCGATCGGTTTACCGATGACCAACCCGACAAGGATCCCGATGGTTACCGAACTGCTGAGCGACGCGGCGAGCCCGTCAAGACCCCCGAAACTGACTCCGGCGGCAAAGAAGGCGAACACGGGAACCGCGAATCCGCTGGATAGCGGACGGTAGCGGTACTCGAATATTTCCGCTAGCCCTGGGCCTGACCCGCGGTCAGAACGAATCACGGGGATGGCGAAACCGAGCGCGACCCCGGAAATGGTCGCGTGAATGCCAGACTTGTACATCAATGCCCATGCTGCGATCCCCAACGGCAGAAGTATCACCCACGGCGCCCACATCGTCCGGGCGAAGAATCGGCGGTGACGCTGCGCGAGAAAGGTGAATAGCGCGAAGGGGAGCACGAACCCCGCAAGCGGGAGCCATTGGATCTCGACGGTGTAAACCGCTGCGATGATGAAGATCGCGATCAGATCATCGACGACAGCGAGCGTGAGCAGAAATATCCGGAGCGCGCTAGGTAGGTGCGAACCGATTATTGCGAGCACGGCTACGGCAAACGCGATGTCTGTCGCGGTGGGAATCGCCCAGCCCCGCAGCGTGTTCGGATCCGCATGGTTCACCGCCGCGTACAGCAACGCGGGCACGATCACCCCGCCGAAGGCGGCTGCAACCGGCACCAAAGCTTTCGTGGGATCGCGCAGATCGCCCGAAACGAATTCTCGTTTCAGTTCGAGCCCTACCAGAAAGAAGAACACCGCGAGCAGGCCGTCGGACGCCCACTGCCCAAGCGTGAGTTCCAGTGGCCCGAACGCGAACGTCAGGTCTCGAATCGCGAAGTAGGAGTCAGATTGCGGTGAGTTCGCCCACAGCAGCGCCAGAATAGCCGCGATCATCAGAAGCAAACCGCCGGTGGTTTCCTTCCTCAGGATCTCGCCGATACGTTGCGCCTCGGGGTAACTTCCCCTGGACAGAACCCTGCGGCGGCGGGTGTGAGGCTGTGACACGGATGGTGCTCCTCGCGGGATTAGCTTCGCGGACGTCGACCAGACTTCCCGGCACGCCTTGTAGATCAGCTTATCCCCGCGTCCGCTGTGCGGCAGAAAAGATTCCTTCGATGGAATAGTTATGCGATGTGGGGCAGAATGGCGCCCATGACTTTTAAAGCAGCGGTGGTCGGGTGCACCGGATACGTCGGCGGCGAACTCCTTCGGTTCCTGCTCGGGCACCCTCACATCGAGATCGGCGCACTAACTGCCAAGTCGAGCGCCGGTAACCGACTGATCGATTATCACCCCCACCTTGTGTCATTGGCAGACCGAATCGTGGGTGAGAGCACCATCGAAAACCTGGCTGGTCACGACATCGTGTTTCTGGCGTTGCCTCATGGTGCGTCAGCCGAACTCGCCAGCCAACTGGGCGAGGACGTCCTGGTCATCGACTCTGGCGCGGACTTCAGGCTGCACAATCCCAAGCAATGGGAACGCTTCTATGGCACGAAGCACGCTGGCACGTGGCCATACGGACTCCCCGAACTTCCGGGCCAGCGAGAAGCTCTGAAAGGCACTCGGCGAATCGCTGGTCCGGGGTGTTTCCCCACCTCAGTCACGTTGGCGCTCATGCCCGCGCTCACCTCCGGATTGGTGGACGGTCGTGACGTGGTTGTGGTAGCTGCCACTGGTCCGTCAGGTGCAGGCCGGGCGCTAAAGCCACACCTGTTGGGCAGCGAACTGATTGGTTCGGCGTCCGCATACGGGGTGGGCGGCGTCCACCGGCACGTTCCCGAGTTGCTACAGAATTTCTCGTTGCTGGGCGCTGCTAACCCCAGCGTTTCTTTCACTCCGGTGCTGGTTCCGATGGCTCGTGGCATCCTGGCCACCGTCACCGCGCCCCTGGCCTTGGAAGTCAGCATCGGTGAGGTGCGCGAGGCGTACCGGGTTGCGTACGACGGTGAGCCGTTCGTCCACCTGCTACCAGAAGGTGTGTGGCCGCAGACCAAGTCGGTGCTTGGCAGCAACCATGTGCACGTTCAGGTGGCTGTGGACGCCGCGGCCCAACGCCTCGTTGCGGTTGCCTCAATCGACAACCTCGCCAAGGGAACCGCAAGCGGCGCGATCCAGTCGCTAAACCTAGCGCTGGGTTTACCCGAAACTACAGGCCTGGTCGGAACGGGGGTCTACCCGTGAGCGTCACCAAAGCTAAAGGTTTCACAGCCTCGGGTGTGAATGCGGGCATCAGCGCGCTCGGACGCCGCGATCTCGCACTTGTCGTCAACACAGGGTCCAAGCGGGTAGCGGCTGGGGTTTTCACCACCAACCGATTCACTGCAGCGCCGGTTGTCTGGTCCCAAGAGGTGTTGGTGGCTGGTGAGGTGGACGCGGTCGTCCTCAACTCCGGAGGTGCGAACGCCTGCACCGGGAAGCCGGGGTATTCCGACGCGAAGGCCATGGCCATGGCCACGGCTGACGCCGTGGGAACCACCCCCGAAAGGGTGGCTGTCTGCTCAACCGGATTGATCGGGGTGCGGCTACCGATGACCGCCGTAACGAGCGGGATCGCCACGGCGTCCGGCCGGTTGTCAGTGCAAGGCAACGACGACGCCGCCGCAGCAATCATGACAACCGACACGGTCAGCAAGCAGGCTTCCCTCACTGCGAAGGCGGGTTGGTCGGTCGGCGGGATGGCCAAAGGCGCGGGGATGCTCGCGCCTGCGTTGGCCACCATGCTCGTCGTGGTCACCACCGACGCGGAATTGACCGCCGTCCAAGCCGATGCCGCTCTCCGCGAGGCTACCCGCCTCACATTCGACCGGTTGGATTCCGACGGCTGCATGTCTACCAACGACACGGTTCTGCTGATGGCTTCCGGATCATCCGGCGTCGCCCCGAACCCAGATGAGTTCACCGACGTCCTCACGCAGGTGTGCGCGTCCTTAGCCCGGCAACTCTTGGCGGATGCCGAGGGCAGCAGCCACGACATCGAGATCAAGGTAATCGGGGCAGAAAGTGAAACAGACGCACTGGACGTGGGCAGAACCATCGCCCGTTCGAATCTGTTCAAGTGCGCCATATTCGGCAACGACCCGAACTGGGGCAGGGTGCTGGCAGCAGCTGGCACCACCAGCGCCGCATTCGACCCAGACAAGGTGAGCGTCACCTTCAACGGGGTCACGGTGTTCGCCGACGGCGGCCTTGGTGAAGACCGGTCGAAGGTCGATCTTGCCCCCCGTGACGTAACCGTGGTGGTCAACCTAGGCGAGGGTTCGGCGTCCGCCACCGTTTGGACGAACGACCTGACATACGACTACGTGAAAGAGAACGCGGAGTACAGCACATGAACAACTCGAGGCACACAACAGAAAGAGAAGTGCTGTACTCCAAGGCAAGCACGCTGATCGAAGCTTTGCCCTGGTTGGAGCGCTACGCCGGCAAGATCATCGTCATCAAGTACGGCGGCAACGCGATGATCAACGATGAGTTGAAGCAGGCCTTCGTCGAAGACGTGGTGTTTCTTCGCCGCTGTGGCGTAAAGCCGGTCGTCGTTCACGGCGGAGGGCCACAGATCAGTTCGATGCTGGAACGGCTGGGCATCGAGTCTGAGTTCCGCAGCGGATTCCGGGTCACCACGCCTGAAGCCATGGACATTGTCCGGATGGTGCTCGTCGGGCAAGTCGGGCGCGAACTCGTCGGCAAAATCAATCAGTATGGTCCGTTGGCGATCGGCATGTCCGGTGAGGACGCGGGGCTGCTGACCGCTGCCCGGCGTGGAATCATCGTGGACGGACGCGAGGTCGATCTCGGGTTGGTGGGTGACGTGGTCGAGGTCAACCCAGCCCCGGTGATCGATCTGATCGAAGCGGGACGCATTCCAGTAATCGCCACCGTCGCTCCCGACGAGGGCGGTGAGGTCTTCAATGTGAACGCAGATACCGCAGCTGGGGCCTTAGCTGTGGCGCTGGGTGCCGAACGGTTGGTGATGATGACCAACGTCGCTGGTCTGTACGAAAACTGGCCGGACTCGGACGAGGTCATCGCCAAGATCACGACAACCGAACTCGCCGCGCTGCTGCCCAAGCTCGAATCGGGAATGATTCCTAAGATGGAATCCTGCCTGAACGCGGTGAGCGACGGCGTCCGCCGGGCAACCGTCATCGACGGCAGAGATCCCCACTCGCTGTTGCTTGAGATTTTCACTGACGACGGGGTGGGCACGATGGTGGTGCGCGGATGACCAGCAAGTCGCTTCAGCAGCGATACTCCGACTCGATCATGAACACGTTCGGGGCTCCGCAGCTTGTCCTTACTCACGGTGAGGGCTGCCATGTTTGGGACGCCGACGGACGCCGATATCTCGACCTGCTGGGTGGGATTGCGGTCAACTCACTGGGGCACGGTCATCCTGCGTTGGTAGCGGCTGTGACGAGCCAGGCGTCGAAGATGATTCATGTCTCGAACTTCTTCGCAACACCGCCCCAGGTTGCCCTCGCAGAGCGGTTGGATGCCATCGTCACCGGCGATTCAGGGGTGCCAGCGAAGGTGTTCTTCACGAACTCTGGTACCGAGGCCAACGAGGCGGCGTTCAAGCTGACCCGACGCACCGGACGCACCCGAATCGTAGCCGCCGAGGGCGCGTTTCACGGTCGGACGATGGGTGCGCTGGCACTCACCTACAACGTCGCGTACCGCGAACCGTTCGAGCCGTTACCCGGTGAGGTGGTCTTCGTGCCGTTCAACGACGTGGCCGCGCTTGTTGGTGCCGTCGATCAATCCGTGGCAGCGGTGGTGCTGGAGCCCATCCAAGGTGAGAATGGCGTGATCTGCGCGAGCGATGAATACCTGCGGGTGGCGCGTGAGGTCACGTCCGCAAACGGTGCGCTGCTTTGGCTAGACGAGGTGCAGACCGGCGTCGGACGAACCGGCGACTGGCTTGCGCACACCAGGTCAGGTATTCGCGCCGATGTTGTGACGTTCGCTAAAGGGTTAGGCGGAGGCGTCCCAATCGGGGCGTGCGTGGCGCGCGGCGAAGCAGCGACGCTGCTGCAACCGGGTAACCACGGCACGACCTTCGGGGGTAACCCATTGGCGGCGAGTGCGGCGCTGACCGTTTTGGACGTGATCGAGCGAGACGATTTGAGGGCTCGCGCCCGCGAATTGGGGGAGCGGTTTGCGGCTGCGGTCGAAGACCTGCAGTTACCCGGAATCCGTGAGGTTCGTGGGCGTGGTCTCCTGCGGGGGATCGCGTTGCGAGACCCGGTTGCGGCTCGGTTCGTGGCAGCGGGGCTGGCCGCGGGGTTCATCGTGAACGCACCGCGTCCGGATGTCATCCGAATCGCGCCGCCGCTGGTGATTGGCGCAACCGAACTTGATTCGTTCGTCGACGCGCTTCCCGATCTGTTGGCCGCTGCGGGGGCGGTAACGTGAGCGAGACGTTGCGCAGCCCGGCGACCAGGGTCGCCAGGCAGGGACGCATCGCCGAACTTCTCACCCAAAGGCAAATCCGCTCCCAGACGGAACTGGCCGATCTGCTTTCCGTCGAAGGGTTCGCGGTTACTCAAGGGACCTTGAGCAAGGATCTGGTTGCGCTTGGGGCGGTCAGGGTTCGCGACCTCGAAGGCGACATGGTGTATGCCCTGCCGAAGGCGGACGCTGGCGATCCTCCCTTGTCATTGGCACGATTGCAGAGACTCTTTGGCGACCTACTGCTCTCTGCAGAGGGCTCGGGAAACCTAGTTGTCGCCAAAACCCCGCCCGGCGCAGCGCAATACCTGGCGTCGGCGGTTGACAAGGCCGGACTGCCCGAGGTGCTTGGGACGATCGCTGGCGACGACTCGCTACTCGTGGTTTCGCGGGATCCATCCGGCGGAAAGGCACTCGCCGAATGTCTACTGCGGTTGACTGTGAAAGGCGGGGCATGAGTGTAGAAGGCAGACTCTGGGGAGGCAGGTTCGAAGGAGGACCAGCCGACGCGATGTTCGCGCTCAGCAAGTCGACCCAGTTCGATTGGCGGCTGGCTCCATACGACATCGCTGGGTCCCGGGCACATGCCCGGGCACTGGCGCGTGCCGAGCTCATTACCCAGCAGGAGTTGGTCGCGATGCTGGCCGGTTTGGATTGGCTGGACGCCGCGGTCGAGTCAGGACGGTTCGCGCCGCTAGCCACCGACGAGGACGTCCATGGCGCGCTCGAGCGCGGGCTCATCGAGCGGGTGGGCGCGGATTTGGGTGGACGCCTTCGCGCCGGCCGTTCGCGGAACGACCAGATCGCGACGCTGATCCGGATGTACCTGCGGGATGAATTGCGTCTGGTGGCGGCGAACCTCCAGCAGGTTGTGGCCGCCCTGTACGACCAGGCGACAGCTTTGCTCGGCGTCCCGATGCCTGGACGCACGCACCTTCAGTCGGCACAACCGGTGCTGGTTTCGCATCACCTGCTGGCGCACGCCTGGCCGCTATTGAGGGATATCGACCGGATTCGCGATCTGGATGTCCGCCTGGCCGTCTCTCCATACGGGTCGGCTGCGCTCGCGGGGACGTCGCTGGGCCTAGACCCCGAGTTTGTTGCTACTGAACTTGGGTTCGGTTCTTCGGTCGCCAACTCGATTGACGGAACCGCAGCTCGCGACCTGGTGGCTGAGGCGGCGTTCGTCCTGGCGATGATCGGGGTTGATCTGTCTCGCATCAGCGAGGAAGTCATATTGTGGTCGACGGTCGAGTTCGGCTTCGTTACATTGGCGGACGAATGGTCAACAGGGTCATCGATCATGCCTCAGAAGAAGAATCCTGACGTTGCTGAACTGGCTCGTGGTAAGGCCGGACGCCTAATCGGCAACCTGACCGGCTTGATGGCGACGCTCAAGGGTTTGCCGTTGGCTTACAACCGAGATCTGCAAGAAGACAAGGAGCCGATCTTCGATGGGCTGGATCAGCTACGTGTGCTGCTCCCAGCGGTAGCTGGCATGATCGAAACCCTCACGTTCCACCCCGATCGGTTGAAAGCTAGAGCTCCTCTAGGGTTCTCGCTGGCGACAGATGTCGCCGATTGGCTCGTGCGTCAACGGGTGCCGTTCGCCGAAGCCCATGAGGTCGCTGGCAAGGCGGTCCGATACTGCGAATCCCGGAACATCGAGTTGTACGACCTCCAGTCGTCCGATCTGCCCAGAATCGACGCCCGGCTCACCCCCGAGGTGCTCGCAGTGTTGAGCGTAGAAGGGTCGATCGCGTCCCGCGACACCCGCGGAGGTACTGCGCTCGCACGGGTGGAAGACCAACTTCGAGAGGTTTACAAAGCGATCGAAGACTGCGGCGACTGGGTGATGGCTGCGTCCAAGCGTGTCGTAGGCACCGCGTCCGATAGCGATGACGCAACCGAAACGGTGACTTGCCCGGTGTGCAGCGGAAGTGGGGTTTTGGACGCCAGCACCAGCTTTGCGTGGTACGCCTCGGCTGACGTTGACGACGACTAGCCGGATGTGTTCCGGGCGGTGAGGTGAGTAAGGGCGTCCACTAGGGTGTAGCGCGTGACTTCAGTGTTCGACGAGTTGACCTGGCGCGGATTTATCGCGCATTCCACTGATCCGGACGTGCTCCGGGCTCACCTTGAGGCGGGGCCCGTCAAGTTTTACGTCGGGTTCGATCCTACTGCGCCGAGCATCCATATGGGGAACCTCGTCCAGCTCATGCTGGTGCGTCAACTGCAGGCGGCGGGCCATCGGCCGTTCTTGTTGGTGGGTGGTTCGACCGGCCTTATCGGTGATCCGAAACAGACCGGTGAGCGAACGATGAACCCCGTCGAACTGGTGCACGAGTGGGTCGAGGGGATCCGCGCTCAGGTGTCGCGATTTGTCGATTTCGAGGGGCCCGCTGCGGCCAAGGTCGTCAACAACTACGACTGGACCGCCGACCTCAACGTGCTGGATTTTCTTCGTGACGTGGGCAAGCACTTCTCGGTCAACCGCATGCTCGACCGTGAGGTGGTGCGATCGCGTCTCGACACGGGAATCAGCTACTCAGAGTTCAGTTACGTGCTGCTGCAGTCGCTCGATTTTCGCGAGCTTTACCTCAGGCACGGTGTGACGATGCAGACCGGTGGCTCCGACCAGTGGGGCAACCTGACGGCAGGTGTCGACCTGATCAGACGTAGCGAGGGGGCAAGGGTGCACGCGATGGCCACCCCCCTGCTGACGAAAGCAGATGGCACCAAGTTCGGCAAGACGGAAGCGGGCACCGTCTGGCTCGATCCGAAGATGACTAGCCCTTACGCCTTCCACCAGTTCTTCCTCAACGCCGAGGACGAAATGGTGATTTCTTACTTGAAGATTTTCAGTACCCGCAGTTTTGAAGAGATCCAAGAACTCCAGCGGCTGACTGCGGAGCAGCCGCACAAGCGTGCTGCACAGCGGGCCTTGGCCGACGATGTCACCGACCTCGTGCATTCGGTTGAAGAGCGGCAAGCTGCTACGGCTGCCGCGGCCGCGCTTTTCGGACGTTCTGACCTGCATCTCTTGCCTGAGTCGACGCTTGAAGCGGCAGTGGGAGAGCTCGATCCGGGCGCGCTGCCGGGGTTGGCCGCGTCGCCCAGCGTCATAGACGCGCTGGTCGCCAGTGGGGTTGTAGCCTCCAGATCAGCGGCTCGGAGAGCCATCGATGAGGGTGGCGCCTACGTCAACAACGTGAAGGTGGCAGACGTGGACTCGCTGCTTCGCCCAGAAGACCTCTTGCACGGACGCTGGGCGATCCTCCGGAGGGGGAGGCGCACCGTCGGAGCGGTCGAGGTGGACGTCTGACAAGGGCGGACGCGGTGCATAGTTTGATCGAACAAACTCGATTTGACGAGGTGCCAAACGCCGCGTAATGTTTACCAAGCCTTCTGGTGATCCGGACGGGCCTCACCTGGTGAGGAGCGGCCGAATCAGAGGCCGAATCGCGTACTCACTCACAAGCTTTTGAAGTAGGATTATGTCCTTTTCAAAGCGTGAAAAGAAACATGGTTCGGGGCCGAAAATCTCGATTTGACACTGAGATTGGAAGTCCATAAAGTTTCGCAATGTTGCCCCAAGGAACACTACGGTGAACCAAGGTGTGTGGCGGAAGTTTGAGAACTCAACAGCGTGCTTAAGTTATTGCCAGTTT
>CAYMMF010000022.1:0-9282 GCA_964391475.1 uncultured Propionibacteriaceae bacterium
ACCTGTTAAAGCCTCGGTTCCCGTCACTTCCCCGAGAGGAGCTGCTGGACGAGATCGGCTACAAGGCGGTCGTTGTGACCTTCCCGCTGCTCACCGCCATGCTCATCCTGGGCATGCTTTGGGCTGACATCGCGTGGGGACGCTACTGGGGATGGGATCCCAAGGAATCCGCAGCACTCGTCACGTGGTTGCTGTACGGCGGTTACCTGCACGCGCGAGTCGTTCGCGACTGGCGAGGCAACCGGGCAGCATGGCTGCTCATCATCGGGTTCGCCGCAGTTGTGTTCACCTACTTCAGCAACCAGTTCCTGGGTGGGCTGCACAGTTACGCGTGACCCGAAAGCAACGAAGAGGCAAAAATGTGAGAGCGCCCCGCCGGTTACGGCGTGGCGCTCTCACATTGTCGGTGGCTATCAGTCGGTGTGACCCTGATCTTCTGGCTCATCGCCGTTGCCGTTGTCGTCCTCTGGATCCACGTAACCAGGCGGCAACTTGCCATGCTCCAACGCGGCGGCGATGTCGGGCACATAATTCAACAGCTCGCGTGACGTTCTTCGGTACCCAGAACCCTTGGGGCGCACCGGGAACTTCATCTCTGGGCGGGCAACGTGCTCATACGGGACCGAACTCAACAGGTGGGCGATCATGTTGATGCGGGCGCGGCGCTTGTCTTCGGAGTCGACGACATTCCAGCGGTTGCCGGGCAGGTCGGTGTGGACGAACATGTCGTCTTTTGCTCGGGAATACTCCTCCCACCGGGTGAGCGAATCCAGATCGGTGGGTGACAGCTTCCACCTGCGCATCGGGTCGGTCATGCGTGACCGGAACCGGCGCTCCTGCTCCTTGTCTGATACAGAGAACCAGTACTTGCGCAGCATGATGCCGTCGTCGATCAGCATCCGTTCGAAGATCGGGACTTGGCGTAGGAACCGGATGTACTCCGCCGGTGTGCAATACCCCATCACGCGCTCCACCCCAGCCCGGTTGTACCAGGATCGGTCGAACAGCCTGATCTCACCGGCTGCTGGAAGGTGTTCGATGTATCGCTGGAAGTACCACTGAGTCTTCTGCCGCTCTGTCGGGGCCGGGAGTGCGACCGTGCGCGCGATTCGGGGGTTGAGGTATTCAGTGATTCGCTTCAACGCGCCACCCTTACCGGCGGCGTCCCGTCCCTCGAAGAGCACCACCAGACGTGACCCGGTGTCTTTCACCCACTCCTGCATTTCGACCAGTTCCGATTGGAGATCGTCGAGTTTCCGTTCGTAGAGGTCGATATCCATCTTGTTGCGTTTGGCCATGATCCCTCGTCTCCCGGATGAGTTGCGGCGCTACATTCCAACAAATATTTTAGGCGTTATAAGGGTCACAGGGGTGGGTTAGCGTCGGTTGGGCTCTTGTTAGCGAAGGGCGTCCAACTTGCCGAGCTCTTCGGCAATCAGGTAGTAGACGGTGAGACGATCTCGCCTGGTTACCCCAGCCATTCTCTTCCCGACTGAAGCGATGGCGGCGTCGGCGGCGGCCTCGTCCGTAACCCCCAACTTCTTGGTGATGAAGTTCTTCTTTACCGTGGCCACCTCAGCTTCATCGCCGAAGGCGACTACTGCGGAATCCGGCTTACTCAGCACCAAACGGTAGGTCTTCTCCATGGAAGCGACCACGGCTTCGTCCACTGACGCGGTGTACTTCTTGATGTCTTCGACGTGGCTCATGAGAGCCCCTCTCTGAAGGATCGATCGGATGATCACATCGTTTCGCCAATTCGCCTCGCATGGAAGAGTCCGCAGCGGTTTGCTGGGCTTCGCGTGTTAAGCCTGCTACCGGAGGACTGTTTTATTGGCGCCCAGATGGTGGAACACTTGATGTGTTACGACTTGCGATTAGCGGGTCAATGACTCTACGGAGGTAGCTATGAGCGACCAGAACTCCGGTCAACCATTCGAGAACCCACCGCAGCCTCCTGGTGGAAACCAGCAGGTGCCACAACCTCCAATTGGTGGGTATCAGCCCCAGCCACCGCCTCCACCTGGGGATTTTCAGCCCCAGCCACCACCTCCGACTGGTGGGTATCAGCCCCCTGCTGCGGGGTTCCAGCAGACACCGCCACCTCTGCTTGGAGGCATTCCACCGGAGGTCACTAACTCACTGAAACCGGATTTCGACTACACGGCTTCGTTCAGCCAGGCAGAGATCGAAGAAGGCAAGGCGATGTCGATCATCGGGTACTTGGGAATACTCTTCCTCATCCCAATGCTGGCATTGCCGAACAACAGGTTTGCGCGCTTCCACGCGAATCAGGGGTTGGTGCTCTTCATCTTCTGGGTAGTGGTCGGAGTCGCGATTCAAGTTCTGGGCTACGTGCCGATCATCAGGTACTTCACCTGGGTGTTGTCGTTCATCCCGTTGGTGCTCATGATTCTTGGCATGGTGAACGCCGGAGGCGGGAAGGCTAAGACGCTGCCAGTTATCGGAAACATCCAGTTGATCAAGTAGTAGCGGACTTCAACGACTGCATCTTCAAGGGTTCTGATCCCAGAAAACGTACCCCGCTTTGCCGTCTAGTCGCGCCCCGGGGCTCGGGTTGGCTGTGACGAGGCTGCCATCGGGCATGAGGTGAAAAACGGATACTCCATGCTCAAGGATCATCACGTCCGCGATGATCCTCCGGTGGCACCGCCACCAGAGAGTCTCACTGCACATGATGGCGGTAGGCCTTCGCTCCATATCGACGATCAGGTCTGCCATTCCGGCTCGAAACTCGTCCGTCCTGGTATGTGCCGCGTAAGCGCGGAATGCGGCAACCTGCCACCAAGTGTCGAGGGACGCCTCGTCCTGAAGTTTGTGCAAGTGCCGCCTTCCGCCCAGCCTTTCGTCCCACCGATACCCGATCTGGACGTCAGCAAGGAACTCGGAAAGCCGGTCGCGGGATGCATCGGGGTTGTGCCGGCTCCCAGGGAACCTGCGCACATCAACGACCTGTTTGATGCCTACGTTTGCTAGCAGGCCCTGGATTTCGGCGCCTGTGAGAAGTCCGTGTCCGAACGTGGTCAGGATGGCACTCACCAGCCCAATCTAACCTTGGGAACCACTGATCAACCTAGAAATCTCATTGTTATGGCGGTTGGGTTAGAAAGTTCTAAGACGCGGCGCACTGGCCAAATGGTGAAGAATGTGGTCGACTGTATGTCATGGCTAACCCACCCCCGGCCTTCTTCTAATGCGATTTATTTTGCAATTCGGCTCAGTTTGGTTAGCAATCCCATCCCCTATAAAAGAGGTTGTTATGAAACGCAACAATTCCTTCAAAGTCTTGCTAGTCGCAGCCGCAATGGTCCTCGGGACGAGTGCCTGTTCGACAGCTGCTGCGCCGCCGTCCACCCCTACTACTCCGGACGTGCCAAACTCGCCCGCGATCACACAAGGGGCAGCGCCTGCGCACTGGTCTTACGAGGGCGCCACCGGCCCAGCCAACTGGGGTGAGTTGGAATCCGAGTTTGCGGCGTGCAGTCAGGGCAAGAGCCAATCGCCGATTGACATTCCAGCAGCAGGTGAAAAGTCGGCTTCGAAGATCGAATTCCATTACCAGCCAAGCGCGCTTCGGATTCTCAACAACGGGCACACCGTGCAGGCCAATTATGATGAGGGTAGCTATCTGGAAATCGATGGCGTGAAGTACCAGGTGGCGCAATTCCACTACCACACTCCGAGCGAGCATGATATCGACGGCAAAGAGTTCCCGGGCGAGTTGCATATCGTCCATAAGAATTCGGACGGGCAACTCGCCGTCGTGGGTTTGATGCTGAAGTCGGGGTCTGCAAACGAGGCTTTCGAACCCTTCATCAAGAATCTCCCGCCGACCGAAACCGAAGAGAAGGACGCGGGCGTGCAGATCGACTTGGCCAGCATGCTGCCCACCGACCATGAGATGTTCCAATACGACGGTTCGCTGACAACGCCACCCTGCTCCGAGAGCGTCTCTTGGATGGTGATGACCACCCCCGTCGAGTTGTCGCAGGCACAGTTGGGCGCGTTGGAAGGGCTCTTCGGCAACAACGATCGTCCAGTTCAGCCGTTGAACGGACGGCTGGTAGAAGTCGGGTAAGAACGTACCGACGCGCAAGCAACCAATGCCGTCACCCACCAAGTAATTGCGTCTAGACAGCAATGTGGGGCTCGCATAATGCGAGCCCCACATTGGGTTGTTACCGGGTTTCTACGGCTGCGATCGCGTCCACCACTAGATCCCAGAATCTTTCATGGTCCAACTTGACCGCAACCTGGGTGTTGCAATCCGGCGGCGCGGGTGCCCGGAAGTCGGCGACGGTCATTCCGAGCGTCAACGTGCCAGTCAGTTCGACGTCTAGCGGCACCTTCTTGGTGGTGACCACCGTCGGGTCGATCAGGTAGGCAACCGTGCAGGGGTCATGCACCGGCGGGTGCTCGAAGCCCTGATTCTCTTTGTAGGCCTTCCGGAAGAAAGCCATCAGCCCGATCACGAACTCACCACACTCGGTGTTGAGCGCCCGAATCTTGTCTTCCACCTCGGGCGTCGCGAGTGCCTGGTGCGTCAGGTCGAGCCCAACCATCGTCAGCGGCCACGGCTCGTTGAACACGATGTGCGCAGCTTCCGGATCGATGATGATGTTGAACTCGGCAACTGCGCTCCAGTTGCCCTCGTGGTAGCCGCCACCCATGAGGACGACCTCCTGAACCCGCTCGGCGATCCTTGGCTCCTTGCGGACCGCCATCGCGATGTTCGTCAGCGGGCCTGTGGGTACCAGCGTGATCGTGTTCGGCTCGTTGTTCATCACGGTGTCGATGATGTAATCGATCGCGTGCTGGTCGCCGACCTGGGTTACCGGTTCTGGGAGTTCCACCCCGTCCAAACCCGAATCGCCGTGAATGTCTTCGGCGACTTCTACCGGACGCACGATTGGACGGTCACAACCCGCGTACACCGGTACGTTGGTCAGCCGAGCCACCCGGATGACGCTCAACGTGTTGTGCGTCACCTTGGGCAGGGTCTGATTGCCACCAACGGTAGTGATGCCCAGCAGTTCGATCTCGGGGTTGCCGCCCGCGAGGATGATCGCTACCGCGTCATCGTGGCCAGGATCGCAATCCAGAATTATTTTGCGTGCCATAACTTTTCTTTCGTCAGTTGCCGTCGGCGTGGACGTCCGCCGGCTTGGGGATGAGGAATGAGGCCAGGAAGGCCAGACCGAGAATCACAGCGCCAGCCGCTACGCCCGCCATGTACCCGTTCGTGATCGACGATGGATCTTCGCCGCCGCTGCTGACCGCGGTGAAGACAGCGAACAGGATGGCGAACGACAATCCGGCACCCAGGTTGAACGCTCCGGAGTTCATACCAGGCAGGTAACCCCGGTTGTCGGATGGGCTGAGGACGATCCCAAGGCCATTGAGCATGATGTTGGTCATGCCGGCGTAGGTGATACCCACGAAGATCGAGATGAACAACAGCAATGCCGGGTTGGGGAAGTTCGCAGAGAGAATCGTGATTCCAAGCCCAATCGCGCTTCCGATCAGACCAATCTGAAGCACCCGGTTGTAGCCGAGCTTTCCTGCCATCTTGCCCGAAACCGGACCCATGAGAAGGCCAGCGAAGGCGTACGGCGTCAGGGTGATCCACGAGACCGTGTCGGCTGCGATCCCAGCACCAACGACCTTGTCTTGGGCGAGGTTGGGGATCAGCCCGTTCATGACCGCGAACACACCAGTCATGGTGAGGGTCGTCGTTAGAAGCAAGGCCCAAGTGCGCCGCTGTTTCATGTAGGTCGTCGACACCAGTGGGTGCGGGCTTCGCTTCTCAACGTTCCAGAAGACGATGAAGCCGATCGCACCAACAGCGAGGAGGATCCCAACTAGCCCCCAGTTGGCCGCCGCCAACTTGCCGGCTTCGTTGAACGCGATGAGAACAGCGCCCAGCGCGATAACGATCGGGACGACGCCCAGCCAGTCCATCGGGACGGTCTCGTCTGCGGTGGATTCGGATGTTACGAACTGGACTGCGACTAGGGCGAGCGCGCAGATCACGGCCATCACCCAGAAGATCGACCGGAATCCGAAGTGCTGGGCTAGCCAGCCGCCAGCCAGCGCATCGATGCCAGCGATGCCGCCGTTGATCGACGTCAAGATCGCCATCAGGAAGGCGTACTGCTTCTCGTTAGGGATCTCGATTCGCAGCATGATCAACGACATCGGGACGATGGGCCCAGAAATGCCCTGGATGATGCGGCCGATGAACAGGATCGAGACATTCGGTGCCAAGGCTGAGACGACGCCTCCGATTGCGGTGAGGGCCAGCATGCCGACCATCACCTTGCGGCGTCCGATCAGATCTCCCCAGCGGGGAAGGAACAGCGAAAACAGTGCCGCTGCGGTGAAGAACGCTGTCTGGGTGAGCCCGATCTCAGCGGCTGTTGCTGAGAGTTCGCCCTCCATCGTCTTCAACGCTGGTGACAGCATCGACGCGTTCAATTGGAACGCGAAGATCGCTGCCAGCAGCGCGAGCACCAGCGGAATCGTTTGTGAGGTTGGAAGGCGGTTGCCTTCCGTCTGTGTGCGAGTCATCAGGCCTCTTCTTTCTCCAGCGGCGGCTCAGTCGCTCCCGGGTGCGCCAAGACGCGCGCTGACAGCGCGTGTCCACCCAGGCAGCTCTGCACCAGATCTCCGCCGTTGCGCAGGTAGGACGTCAGGAAACCCGCGTTGAACGCGTCCCCAGCACCCGTGAGATCCCGGACGTCCTCCACCGGTGCGACCGGGACGGACGCAAAGTGCGCGCCATCCTTGAATATGTTCGTGGCGTCCGCGCCTTGGCGAGCCAGCAGCACGGAGTTGGTTAGCCTAGGAAGATTCGGGCCAGCCTGATCGCCATCAGCAAGCCCCATGTGCCGACTTTCGTCCTCGTTGGCCGAGATGAAGTCGGGCTGGAACTCTTCAAGCAACTCCAGGAATTGCTCTACACCGAAGTGGTCGATCATGCCGGTTGATGAGACGTCCACCGACACCAGCCCACCACGCGCCTTCTGGCGACGCACGGCGTCCTTGACCGCATCTCCGGTGGAGCCGGTCTCGAACGAGTAGGCCGTGACGTGGAGCAACTCGATGTCATCCAACCATTCCGGATCAACCGGTTCGAGCATGCCGCTGGCACCCCGGCTTGGGAACATTAGGCGTTCGCCGGTCGGGTCGATGAGAACCACGATCATGCCGGTGGACCCTCGAACCTGCATTCGGACGTCGACCCCGCGCTGCTTCAGCTCTTCTGAGAGTGCGATGCCTCCGAGGTCGTCGCCTACGCATCCGATGAACCGGGTGGGGTAGCGGGGGGCAGCGAAAGCGGCGACGTTGGCCGCCGAGCCGCCGCGTTGCATCCGAATCTCGGACTTGGTGTCGGTGGCGTGCCGGATGTCTTCAAGTAGCCAAACGACGACGTCTTGGACGACGTCACCGATAACGCCGATCATCACGCGCCTGCTTCCGCCAACGAGTTCGCAATCTGGGAGGCAACACGGATGTTGTTGTAGTAAAGGGCAACGTTGGCGTCCAGGCTGCGGCCCTCGGTGGCGACTCGGATGTAGTCGAGCAGGAACGGGGTGGACGCCTGCCCGCCGATGTGCTGCTCTTCGGCAGCGGCCCACGCGCGCTGGAGGACGTCTTCGAGTTCGGCCGGATCCAGCTGCTCGTCGACCGGCACGGGGTTAGCGACGAGGATGGCGCTATCGACGCCGAGCCCACGCTGAGCTTGCACCATGGTTGCGACATCGGACGGCTCGTCGATGCGGGTCGGGAGCGGGAACCCGGAGTCGACAACGTAGAAGCCGGGGTACTGGTTCGTCCGGAAGCCGACCACGGGGATGCTGAGGGACTCGAAACGCTCAAGGGTGGCCGCAATGTCGAGGATTGCCTTGGCGCCGGAGCTGACCATCACGATCGGGATGTGGGCCAGGGAGTAGATGTCGGCCGATTCGTCAAACGACTGCGCTGCGCCGTGGTGGACGCCGCCCAGCCCGCCGGTGGCGAACACTCCAATGCCTGCCTTCGAAGCCAACCAAGCGGTGGACGCGATGGTGGTTCCTGCGTTCTTCTTCGACACCGCGGAGTAGGCAAGGTCGCGTACGGACGCCTTGGTTACGTCGTCGTCGTAGGCGAGCAGGTTGATCTCGTCCACGCTCATGCCAACCACGGGCTGGCCAGCGACAACACCGATGGTTGCAGGGACTGCGCCTGCCTCGCGGATGAGCCGCTCGCCCTCCATGGCGACCTCGACATTGCGCGGGCGGGGCAAGCCGTGGGTGAAGATGGTGGATTCGAGTGCGACCACAGCTTTACCGGCGGCAAGGGCGTCCTGAACCTCGGCTGAAACGCGTAGAGCTTCGTTACTCATGGGGGATTCCTTTCTGGAAGTGAATGGCAACCCTTAGTCTCACATCGCAACCGATTCTCAGCAATACCGGTTTTATTATCAAGTGATAGCCTTTGGCTATGAGTGTGACTTTGAGTCAGCTGCGCGCATTTACTGTTGTGTCAAGGACTGTGAATTTCGGTCAGGCTGCTTTGGAACTAGGAGTGTCCCAGCCCACTATTACTAAAGAGATTCAACGTTTAGAGCGCAATGTCGGCGTCCGATTATTAGACAGATCGACCAGGGGAGTGACGCTTACGTCGGCGGGGGAGGCGCTAGTAATAGGCGCGGAAGAAATCCTTGAACGGGTTAACACATTCGAAGTGGCGGCGTTGAGTGCGAGGAGGGCGTCTCGACGCATCATCAGGATTGCGGCGTCCCCAAGCATCGTCAACCAACTTCTTCCTGAGGTGCTCCGTAGGGCAGATGACGAGGAGCTCGAGGTCGCATTGCAGGCGCTGGAGGTTGAGACCGGCGATGTGCTTACGGCAGTGAAGACCGGACGCGCCGACATTGGTATCGGGCACCTAATAGGAGATTCGCAGAATGTCCACAAACGTCGCATTGGACGCGACGAGGTGCAAGCGATAATTCATCAGTCTTTGGTTTCCAGGCAGCAAGGGGGGATCCAACTCGAACGCCTAGGAAACCTGCCACTGCTCACTTGGCCGCGGGAACAAAGCCCGCAGTATTACGATTTCCAGATTTCGGTTTGTCGAGAACGCGGACTCCAGCCGCTCACCTTGGTGGGAACCACAAGAATTTCGGGTTCTTGGTGGTATTTCTTGGAGGATGCGAGAGCGTTTGCGCTCGCTCCCAGAGATTTTGCTAAGCGGCATAGTCGGGGAGTCCTGGTT
>CAYMMF010000022.1:9292-19381 GCA_964391475.1 uncultured Propionibacteriaceae bacterium
TGGTTGCGATGTCACTAACGCCGAAAGCGTTCGTTCCACTTGAGGTGGCCTGGGCGCGCAACGCTTCGGAGGGGGTAAACGATTTACTTGAGATCCTGTTCCAGGTGACTCACGATCGCAGGGCAAACCCCTGACATTTCTAGGTGGTGGGGCTACTCCTTCGGAAGATCGCGCAGCAGCCAGTGCACCACCTGTTGAGCGTTGTATCCCTCGGGGAACTCGGCCAGTAGGCGTTCGGCGCCGGTGAGGTCTTGGCCCAAAGTGACGGCAGGTTGTTCGACGTAGCCGTCCTTACGCACCTGCGGTAGGCCGATGTTGGCGAACAACGCATTGCATAGGCATTTGCGTCCGACGGTCGCTTCGAGATCGCCGCCCTTGCGTTGGTACATGTGCACCGGTTCTGAGGCGCAGCGGTAGATCACACGTCCGTCAGCCCGCTCGGTGGGTTGACGAAGGTAACCCAGGTCACAGATGCGAGTCCTTGCGGCGTACTCTTCGGGTTCCGACAGGGTGCCTTCGATGGAGGCGACCTTGAACGGGAAACCGGTAGGGGAGGCGAGTGGATCATTGGTGACGACGAGCGTCCCCTGCCGCAGTTTGTTTAGCAAAGTCGCGCGCAGTTCGGGCGTGATGCCCGATTCGGCTGCCAGCGCGAAGACCGTTCCGACTTGGACGCCGTGGCTCCCCACGGAACGAGCTTCGGCTACCTTCTCTGGCGTTGCCCAGGCCCCAGCCAGCCAGAAGGGGAAGCCGAGCGCAACCATCTTGTCGATGTCCGCTTCATCCTTGGCTGAATAGATCGGCTGGCCGGAGTCGTCCAGCGTCATCTTGCCTCTGGGTGGGGCACTGTGGCCGCCAGCCAGAGGTCCTTCCACGACAAAACCGTCGGGCCGGATTTCGGGATCCCTTGCGAGGTATCCGCCAAGGACGTGGAGCGAGATGATCGCAAAAAATTGTGGACGCGTCAGGTTCGGCAACTCGTCCCCAAGATAGGTGCGCGGGTCGAGGACGGCAGTGTGGACGCGGGTCTGGTTCTCGACGTCGATGGTGAGCCGACCGGGGCGTCCGTGGGCGAATTCGGTGAGGACGCGGGGCATCTCTTTGGGGATGCCAGCACCCATGAGCACGTAGTCGACGCCAGCCAACATGGCGCCCAACACGGCTGAGAGGGTGGCTGTTTGGATCTTCTCGAGGAAGTTGATGCCAATGACCCCGCCGTGGCCTTCTTTCGCAAGCCACACTTCGGCGAAGTTGCCGACGAGTGAGAGTTCGATCGCTTCGCGACTAGGAGCGATGGTCAGCGTCGGGTGAGGGCGGTACGGCTGCCCCGACTCGCGGCCGCCTTCGAGGAAATAGGTGTCGAGGACGCGTTGCGCCATCGCTTGTGACGGGAACTGCGCGAGCGCGCGGCGGACGTGGCCGCCAGGGTCGCCATCTTGGAGGGTGCGCGCGGCAAGCCCATCAAGCGCGGTGCCGGAAACCACGCCGAGTTGCCCTTCTCTGGATACCGCGTTAGCGAGGCGCCAGCACGACACGCCAACGCCCATGCCGCCTTGAATGATGATCGGATGTTGCCGTGCCATGGAGATCCTCAAAGTTGGTTGCCCTACGGTACCGTAGGTTATCTACATATAGGCAATGCTGGCTTTGATGAGTCCACAAACTCCCCCCGGAACCCGACTTACACCGATGTAGTTTTCCCCATTGTGGATAACTCCTGTGGGTAAGTGCTCCGGTAGCGTACGAATTCGCACGAATGGCACCCTTGCCCGCGAACCGCCCCGCCCACAAGCGGGAATCAGTCGCTGTAGCTCGAAGTCAGGTCGGATTCGGCGTCGGCTAGTGCGTCCCCATCAACCTCGCCCTCTTCGGGTGGCGTCGATGATCCCGGTAGCCGGACTGTGAATTCCGCTCCCCCAAATGGTGACTTCGCGGCCCTGATCCAACCGCCGTGCGCCTGGATTGTCTGCGCGACGATCGAGAGCCCCAACCCGGAACCGGGCGCGTTGCGCGCATGATCTGACCGGTAGAACCGTTCGAAAACGTGGGGCAAATCTTCGCTTGCGATGCCGGGGCCTTCGTCCGAGACTCGAAGCCGGTCGCCGGACATGCGGACGTGGACGGTGGAGCCATCTGGTGAGAACTTCACCGCGTTGTCGAGCAGGTTGGTGATCGCCCGTTCTAGTGCGTCCGATTCCCCCAGTAGGTAGAGCGGCTGAAGTTCCACGTCCCAGTGAAGGTTCGAACCCCGGCGTTTCACCCGCTCCAGCGCGTTCTCGACGACATCGCGAAGATCGATTTGCTCGGGGTGGGTCTCAGCGCGGTCTTCTCGCGACAACTGGACGAGGTCGCCCACCAGAGTCGTGAATTCGCCCAACTGGGCAGCAACGTCGCCCAGCACTTCCGCTCGGGCACCCGGTGGCAGCATGCCGATGGATTCGTCGGCGACTAGCAGTTCCACGTTGGTGCGCATTGAGGTCAACGGCGTCCGTAACTCGTGGCCGGCGTCTGCGATCAGGCGCGCTTGACGCTCTCGGGAGGATTGCAATGCCCGCAACATGCGGTTGAACCCGCGTCCAAGGTCGGCGAGTTCGTCGTCGCCGTGCACTTCGACGGGCGTCAATTGGCCTGTCGTGGTGATGCGCGCCACGGCGTCCGAAAGTTGGCGAACCGGCTGGATGCCCGACCGGGCGATGGCGTACCCGGACGCCGCCGCGATCGCACCGCCGATGCCGCCGAAGATCAGCAGCGAGTAGGCCAGCGTTCGCAGGATCGAAAGCGTGGGGGCTAGCGGACGTCCCAACACCAGCGCGTAGTACTGGCCGTTTGAGACCAATGGAACAGCCACGATCCGCATGACGGCACCCGACGAATCCGATCCCGTGCGGGCGGAATACCCCTGGGAGGTTCGGGCGATCGAGATTTCGCGCGAATCCGTTACCAGGGTGGGTTGTTTCGCCTGGGCAGGCATCTTGATCAGGTACTTGTCTGAGCGGATCAGCATCACGGTTACGTTGGCAGCCCGCAGTGTGGAGGGGTCGATCCCGTCCATCGACTCAAGGTCGTCAGACAATTGGGTTCGGGTGATCGCCGCGACTTGGACTAGTTCTTCGTCGAGTTTGTCGTAGACCGTCCACATGGTGATGAAGTAGGCCGCCACCACGGTCACCAATACCGCTGTGCCCACCGCGAGCGCGATGAGCATCGCCAACCGATCCTGAAGGGGACGGGCGGCGAACGTCAGGGTGTCGCGAAGCCAGGTGATCACGGTGGGGTCTCACGCAGGACGTATCCGATGCCCCTCACTGTGTGGATCAATCTTGGCTCCCCGTCGCCCTCGGTCTTTCGGCGCAGGTAGCCGATGTACACCTCTAGCGAGTTCGCCGTAGTGGGGAAGTCGAAACCCCAGACTTCGTTGAGCAACCAGGAGCGCTCCAGCACCTTTCGAGGGTGTTCCAGAAAGGTCTGAAGCAGCGCGAATTCAGTGCGAGTCAGAGAGATCCGGCGTCCGTTCCGCGACACTTCGCGGGTTTGCGGGTCTAACGACACCCCACCGAAAGTGAGCACCTGCGTAGCCGGATCTTCTGCCGATTCGCCGGCCTCTGCGCGCGAGCGGCGAGTCAGCGCCCGCAGCCGGGCCATGAGTTCGTCGAGCGCGAATGGCTTGGTCATGTAGTCGTCGGCACCGGCGTCAAGGCCGTCCACCCGATCATCTACCGCATCGCGGGCGGTCAGCACCAAAATTGGGACGTCGTTGCCGCTGCTCCGCAGCGCACGGGTGGTTTCCAGGCCGTCCAGGCGCGGCATCATGACATCCATGATCACGGCATCTGGCCGGTGCGCCGAAAGGGCAGCCAGTGCCTCGATGCCGTCATTTGCCGTCGAAATCTCGTAACCGCTGTACCGCAACGACCGGGCGAGTGAGTCGCGAACCGCCTGATCGTCGTCGACTACAAGAATGTGCATATGTCGAGTCTACTGGGCTCTTAGCGTTCGGGCTTGCTCCAGCAGGGCGGGCATCGCCGCCTCGATGGATGCCAGCGTGTCGTTGAAGCCGTCCGCGTCGCCGTACCAGGGGTCTGGGACGCCGGAGCCGCGCTCTGCGTCCGGGTCGAAGTCGGTGAGCAGGAAGATGTGGTCGGCATCGGGCACCTGCCGGAGCATGATGTCGCGATGGAGCGGTTCCAACGCGATCACCATCGCCGCGTTGCGAATGTCGGACGCGGTGATCCGCCGGGCTGAGTGGCCGGTGGAGTCGTAGCCCGCTCTATCAAGCACTTTGCGAGCCCGGCGGTCGATCGGGTTGGCTGTTTCTTCTGAGCTGACTCCGAACGAGGTGAATGTCACACCTTCGAGTCGCTCTCGGGCTGCCCAGCCACGTGCGACGCGTTCTGCCATCGGGGATCGACAGATGTTGCCCCAGCAGACGAATGTGACTTCCAGGTCGCTCATTGGTGCGACTCCCCTCGGTTTGTGACGAACGAGTTCAGTAGGAACGAGACTATCGACACCATCAGCGCACCCCAGAAGGCTGACCAGAAGCCGACCACGTGCCAGCCGACGCCGATCTTCTCGCAAACCCATGAGGTGAGCAGCAGCAGGCCTGCGTTGACGACAAGTAGGAACAGTCCCAAAGTGAGCAGCAGCAACGGCGAAGTGACGAACACGAACAGCGGTTTGACTAGGGCGTTCACCACTCCGAATATGGCCGCCACGAGCGCGATGGTGAGCGCTTTGCTCTGGGGGTCTGCGGCGCTGAGCACGATCCCGGGAACGAGCCAGGTTGCAACCGCCAAAGCGAGTGCATTCACCAAGAAGCGAACTAGCACGCCAGCACCTCCTGTACTGAGAGACTGTTAGGAAGACTCCAGCCCAGAAAGGCCAACACCGTGAGCATCAACCTCCACGGACGTCACTTCCTGAAAGAAATCGACTTTACCGTGCCCGAGTGGGAGTACCTGCTCGAGCTTACCGACCAGCTTAAAAGAGATAGGAAGCAGGGGCGAGAGGTTCAGCGGCTCACTGGGTTGAACCTGGCGCTTGTGTTTGAGAAGTCTTCGACTCGCACGCGGGCTTCCTTCGAGGTGGCTGCGCGGCACCAGGGTGCGGACGTCACGTTCCTTGACCCGACGGGCTCCCACATCGGCATCAAAGAGTCGGCTGCAGACACCGCTCGGGTTTTCTCACGGTTGTACGACGGCATCCAGTTCCGGGGCCGTTCGCAAGCCATGATCGAAACCATGGCCGAGCACTCCACCGTCCCGGTTTGGAACGGGCTCACCGACGACTGGCATCCCACTCAGAGCCTGTGCGACATGTACACAATGCGCGAGGCGTCCGGGTTGGTTGGGCGCGACCTCACGTTCGCCTACCTGGGGGACGCCCGCTTCAACCAGGGCAATTCGCTGCTGATCGCGGGCGCCATGATGGGGCACGACGTGCGGATTGTTGCTCCCGCCGCGTTCCAGCCGGACGCCCAGCTCGTCGCGGTGGCGTCCCAGATCGCCGATTCGACCGGCGCGAAGATCACCATCACCGATGACGTGGTGGCCGGTGTCGCGAGCTGCGACTTCGTGCACACCGACGTGTGGGTTTCGATGGGCGAGCCGCAGGACGTCTGGGCCGAACGCATCGGCTTGTTGATGCCGTACCAGGTTAACGAGAAGGTCATGGACGCAACCGGCAAGCCGGACGCCAAGTTCATGCACTGCCTGCCCGCTTTCCACGATCGGGAGACCGAAGTGGGGGAGCGGATCTTCCAGCAGACCGGGTTCGCTGGGCTCGAGGTCACCAACGACGTGTTCGAGTCGGACGCCTCAATCGTGTTCGATCAGGCAGAGAACAGGATGCACACGATCAAGGCGATCCTCATCGCGACGCTCGACTGACGCCGACGGTCGTCCAACGCTCGGAGTCGAACTACAAGACGCCGAGGGTTTCCAACCATTGCCGGGTGTCGGCGTCGTCGACGAATAGGTGGGCTTGCCACCCCAACTGCTGTGCAGCTTCGATGTTGAGTTGGCGGTCGTCGATGAACGCGATCTGTGACGGGTGCACCTCGAGCACCTCGGCGACCCGGTAGAACGCCGCCGAGTTGGGTTTGCCGACCCCCATGGACGCCGACACGAACCAGTAGTCGGCATCGTCGACGAAGGGTGCGTGTACGAGCGTGTGGTCCAGGGCCGACGGTGAGTTGGTGAGCACGGCGACCGATCGCCCGGACGCCCGGACGTCCTTCAGGATTTGCCAGGCGTCAGGGCGGATGTCTAGCCACAACTCGGCGTCGAGTTGAGCCAACTGCTGGATGGTTTCCAGGGCGTCCGGCTTACCCAAACCACGCAGCATCGGGCCCCAGTAGCCGCGTTCTGAGCCGCCCATGTCGTAGTCAGCGCGGCCTTCCCAGTAGAGCCGCTCGTAATCGTCGGGGGCTACCCCGAGCGTGGCGGCGGGCTCGCTGAACAGGGTCGTCGGTGAGGAGAGTACTTGACCGAGGTCGAAGACGACAGCATGGATCATGGCGTCAGTCTGTCACGTACGCTCGGCTGGGTCCTCCAGGTTGGTCAGGATCACGGCGACCAGTAGTGACAGGCCAAGGAAGGCTGCCCAAGGTGCCAGCGTGATTCTTCCGATGTCGGTTGAAGTGGGAACGCTCAACCATATTATTGCTTCCATCAAGCTGAGCAAGGCGTTCATCTCGGGGTCTCCGAACGGTTGGATTGCCTACATTCCAGTCCTATCCGACGTCCCTGAGGGACACCCTCAAGGGTTTCCAAGAAAGCGCTGAGATTCCCGCTGAGGGGTCGTCCCACTTGACAAACCTACGGTTACGTAGGTGTAGTGGTGACGGTGAGTACAACCCCAGGCGAGGATTTCATCCAGCTCCTGACACCCCAAGGTGAGCGGATAGAGAACCCGGATTTTGACCACAAATTCGACGATGCGACCCTGACCCAGCACCTGCGCGACATGATCCTGACGCGCCGCCTGGACGCCGAGGCGACCGCACTGCAACGCAAGGGCGAACTTGGGCTTTGGCCCCCGATGCTCGGCCAGGAGGCCGCCCAGATCGGCTCGGCTGCCGCGGTTGGACGCAACGACTTCGTCTTCCCGTCCTACCGGGAGCACGCGGTCGCCTACAAGATGGGGGTAGACCCGCTCGACCTGCTCAAAACGTTCCGCGGCACGGCGATGGTCGACTGGGATTCCGCCGCGCTCCGCTTCCACCTGTACAGCTTCGTCATCGGAACCCAAACCCTGCACGCGACCGGCTACGCGATGGGAATTCAGCGCGACGGAATGGTCGGCAACCCCGATCCGGACGACAACGCGGCTGTCATCGTCTACCTCGGCGATGGGGCCACCAGCCAAGGCGACGTTAGCGAGGCGCTGGTTTTCGCGGCGTCCTTCTCAGCTCCGGTGGTGTTCTTCATCCAAAACAACCAGTGGGCGATCAGCGAGCCGATCTCCGTCCAATCCCGGATCCCGCTCTACAAGCGGAGTTTCGGGTTTGGCGTCCCCGGGATCCGGGTGGACGGAAACGACGTGCTCGCGGTGCAGGCGGTAACCGAGTGGGCGATGGATCGAGCCCGGCGCGGGGAAGGTCCGACGTTGATCGAGGCGTTTACCTACCGCATGGGTGCCCACACGACTTCGGACGACCCGACCAAGTACCGGCGCGCCGAAGAAGAGGAGTACTGGCGAGCGAAAGACCCGATCATGCGCCTGGCTTCGTACCTTCGCGCGCGAGGTGTCGTGGACGATCAGTGGTTCGGCCAGGTCGACCTCGAATCGGACGCGGTTGCCGAACGGCTGCGGGACGGCTGTGTCGCACTCCCCGAGCCGTCCTTGTCGGACGCCTGGGCCACCACCTACGACGTGCCGCCAGTTGGTCTGGAGGCGCAGCGCGACGAATGGCTCGCCTACGAGCAATCGTTCGAACAGGTGCCGACGGTCGAGACTGTCGGCGGGGAGGTGCTGGCGTGACCTCGATGACCATGGCGCAAGCCATCAACGCGGGCTTGCGCCGCGCACTTGAAGCCGACCCGAAAGTGCTGCTGGCTGGGGAAGACATCGGCAAACTGGGCGGGGTATTCCGGGTGACCGAGCACCTGCACCGCGACTTCGGCGCAGACCGGGTGATCGACTCCCCACTTGCGGAATCCGGCATAGTCGGAACCGCTTTGGGTTTGGCGCTGCGCGGCTACCGACCGGTCGTCGAGATTCAGTTCGACGGCTTCGTCTACCCGGCGTTCGACCAGATCGTCTCTCAGGTGTCTCGGATGCGGTTCCGTTCGCACGGACGTCTCGGCGTCCCCATGGTGATCCGGATCCCTTACGGGGGCGGCATCGGGGCGATCGAGCACCACTCAGAGTCACCCGAGGCGCTCTTTACGCACACCCCAGGCCTGCTGGTGGTCACCCCCGCCACCCCCAACGACGCCTACTGGATGATCCAGCAGGCGATCGCGTCGGACGACCCGGTGATCTTTTTGGAGCCCAAACGGCGCTATCACGCCCGGGGTGAGGTGGACGCCGAGGCCCCCGACTTGCCGTTGCACAGGTCTCGCCGGGTGCGTCCGGGGCGTGACCTAACGCTGATCTCGTATGGCCCCACAGTCGATGTCTGCCTGGACGATATCAAACGGGCCGGAAGAGACCTGACCATCGTCACCTACTCGCGCATGGTGCTCCGGGCGCTGGAAGCGGCGGAGATCCTGGCCACAGAAGGGATCGATGTCGAGGTGATCGATCTGAGGTCGTTGTCTCCGTTGGACGAGGAGGCGCTGGTGGCGTCCGTGCGTCGCACGGGCCGGGCGGTTGTCGTCCACGAGGCGGTGCGAAGCGGCGGGCTGGGCGCAGAGATCGCAGCCCGGTTGCAGGCGCAGTGTTTCTATTCGCTGCAGTCGCCGATCCTGCGCGTGACCGGCTACGACACCCCATACCCACCCAGTCATGTCGAGGGGCACTATCTGCCCGACTCCGACCGAATCCTGGACGCCATCGACCGGGCTATGGCCCACTGAGAGGAACCCAATGTTCGAGATGTTCCTGCACGACCCCGGCGAAGGCCTGCTCGAGGCCGAGATCGTTTCGTGGCGCGTCGCCGTCGGCGATCAGATCGGCGTGAACGACATCGTCGTTGAAGTTGAGACCGCCAAGTCGTTGGTCGAGTTGCCGTCGCCGTTCGCTGGCGTGGTCGCCGAGTTGTGCGTCGAAGAGGGCGCGGTGGTTCCCGTCGGCGCGCTGCTGATGCGCATCAATGATCCGGACGCCGTCACCGGGCAAGTAGTGGACGAGGCCCCGGCTAGCACGCCCACCCCCGTTGCTCCGGCCACCCCGGCGACCCCGGACGCCTCGGAACCGGAGGCGTCCCAAGCGGTGCTGGTCGGCTATGGCGCTCGTTCGGCGACGCTGTCGAGGCGTCCGCGCAAGCGCGCCGGGGTGGTCGTCCACGGAACAGAGCACGAGCAGGTTGCGGAATCCTACGAACTCGACGAGCCGGTCGCTCGCCGGGTGGACGAGGTCTACCCGCTCCACTCAACGGAGTCGGTAGTCGTCGGGGATCCGCTGCCCAAGCCGGGCGTCGGTGCATCTGAAACAACCCGGGATGCAGGTGATGCCAGCATCCTTGCAAAACCAACTGTCAGGCGGCTAGCCCACGAATTGGGAGTCGACTTGGCGCAGGTGGCGGCGTCCGGCCCCGGCGGCATTGTCACCGAAGCGGACGTGGCGCGCGCCGCCTCCGGAGGGCAAGAAGGCAGGCGCGAGGGCAGGGTGCGTCGGATCCCGTTGCGGGGCATCCGACGGACGATGGTGGCATCGATGACCTCCTCGCTGCAGGTGCCGCAGGCGATGGGATGGCTTGAGGCCGATATCACCGGGACGATCGAACTGCTCGATAGCCTTCGCGACCGCCGCGAATTCGCTGGCCTTCGGGTGTCACCGCTGCTGGTATTCGCGAAGGCGGCATGCCTGGCCATCGTGCGGCATCCTGAGATCAACTCCAAGCTGGATCTGGCTCGCGACGAACTGGTTGTCTACGACGATGTCAACCTCGGGATCGCCGCAGCCACGCCCAGAGGGTTGGTC
>CAYMMF010000023.1:0-12430 GCA_964391475.1 uncultured Propionibacteriaceae bacterium
CGATCACAGCGTCGAACCATACGTAGATTCGCTTCATTTGCAGGTCGCTCCAGCCCTGGAGCGGGATTGGCACGCCCCAGTCGAGGTCGCGGGTGATCGCTCTGGGTCGCAGTTCGGCGAGCAGGTTTTCGCTGAATTTGATCACGTTGGGACGCCAGTCAGTGCGGGTCGCCAACCACTCGCCCAGCGCGTCCGCCAACGCCGGAAGGTCGAGGAAGAAGTGCTCGGTCTCAACAAACTCTGGTATCTCGCCGTCGATGCGACTGCGGGGGTTCTTCAAATCGATTGGATCAAGTTGGCGCCCGCAGTTGTCACACTGGTCACCGCGAGCCCCATCGAACCCACAGATGGGGCAAGTGCCCTCAATGTAGCGATCAGCCAAAGTGCGGCCCGTTGAGGGCGAGATCGCGCCCATCTGCTTCTTCGCGACCACGTAGCCGTTGGCGTGCAGCGCCCTGAACAGTTCCTGCACCACCTGGTAGTGGTTGGCGGTGGTCGTCCGGGTGTAGAGGTCGTAGCTCAGCCCCAGGTTCTGCAGGTCTTCGGCGATGATCTGGTGGTACTTGTCAGCCACCTGCCGCGGAGTCAGCCCTTCGGCGTCCGCCTTCACCTGGATCGCAGTGCCGTGCTCGTCGGTACCCGAGACCATCAAAACGTCGTGCCCAGACATCCGCATGTAGCGAGCGAACACATCTGAAGGGACGCCGAAACCGGACACATGGCCGATGTGACGCGGCCCGTTGGCGTAAGGCCAAGCAACCGCGGTCAGGATGGGAGAACGCATGGGGACCACCTTATTGCACCGCTTCGACACTGCCTGGCACAGCGACTTGCCCGGTTCGTGTGGACACGTTCGCAAGTCCGTGCGATACGTCATACGATGATCACGTGACCCCCGAGATGTTGCTACTTGGATTGGTCGTGTTCACAGCATTGGCCTTCGACTTTACGAACGGATTTCACGACACCGCGAACGCTATGGCGGCCTCCATCGCCACTAAAGCTTTGACACCAAAGGCTGCGGTCACTTTGTCTGCGATCCTCAACCTGATTGGTGCATTTTTGTCCATCCAGGTGGCGCTAACCGTCACCAACGCTGTGATCCGAATCCAGAACCCGGACGGCACACCTAGGGCGGACTTGATCGGCGGGTACGCCCTGATGATCATCATCCTGGCTGGGTTGGTTGGCGCCATCGTATGGAACATCCTCACCTGGCTTTGGGGGTTGCCCTCCAGTTCGAGTCACGCGCTATTCGGAGGGTTGATCGGAGCCACCATGATCGGGCTCGGCCCATCGGGCGTGAAATGGTTTGGCGCTGGCCACGAACTGGACGGTGTCGTGGGCAAGGTGATCCTGCCTGGGCTGTTCTCGCCGGTGATCGCGGGCCTCGTGGCAGCCACCGGAACCTGGGCGGTATTCCGCATCACCCGAGGGGTCAACCAACATATCGTTGGCACCCGCTTCAGGTGGGGGCAGATCGGCACAGCGTCACTGCTCTCGCTGTCTCACGGCACCAATGACGCCCAAAAGACCATGGGTGTCATCACGCTCGCACTGATCGCCAGCGGCGTTTGGACCGACACCCATTCGATTCCATTCTGGGTCAAGTTCACCTGCGCCGTAGCCATCGCCTTGGGCACCTACATCGGCGGGTGGCGGATCATCCGCACCATGGGCAAGGGGCTCGTCGAGATCTCGCCACCGCAGGGAATGGCCGCCGAGTCGTCCACCGCAGCAACCGTTTTGGTGTCCAGCCAGTTTGGTATGGCGCTGTCGACTACCCACGTCGCCACCGGATCCATTCTGGGATCAGGTGTTGCCCGCAAGGACGCAACCGTGCGGTGGAACGTCGCGGGCAGGATGGGGTTGGC
Source organism: uncultured Propionibacteriaceae bacterium (assembly GCA_964391475.1). Classification (GTDB taxonomy): domain Bacteria; phylum Actinomycetota; class Actinomycetes; order Propionibacteriales; family Propionibacteriaceae; genus Propioniciclava. The sequence continues at coordinate 1,875 of CAYMMF010000023.1, forward strand.
TTGGCTGATCACACTGCCCTGCGCCGGGGCCATGGGAGCCCTCGTGTGGCTGCTCGGTGACATGCTGGGCGGATATGCCGGTCCCGTGGCCATGTTCGCAGTGCTGTGCGCGTTGACAGGTTGGATGTACCTTCGATCAAGGCAAGAGCCGATCGACCCCAGCAACGTCAACGACGACTGGGAGGCAGAGGGGCCAGCCGCAAGGAAGCGTTCCACAGAAGGGGCAGACCTGTGACTCAGTTTATTGTGGCTTTGGAAGCTGCTCTGCGTGTGCTGTTTTTCGCTGGGCTCGTCGGCGCTGGCCTACCCGCACTGTACGGTTTCGGCGTCCGCCACCTCGCAGCAGCGGTGACTTTGCCAGAGCAACCCGCACGCGCCAGAGTCCACCGAGGCGTCGCGTACTCGTCGTTCATCTTGGCGATCCTCATGGTTGCGCTGGGCTTGACCTACATCATCGCTCACGGGTTCGGGGTAGAGGTCACCTTCAACGGCATAATTCCCGTCATCACCCGCTGATCGTTGCCTGGCGCGAGCCTCGGTCTAATCTGCTACCGCACTTGGCGGACGAGCGCTTCGGCTGATTCGATCATCCGGGCGGTCTCGCGTTCCCAGTCGGGCTCTTGACTTCGGTACGGGCCCGTCGCCAGAGAAATCACGACCGCAGCTGCCCGCAGCCGAAGTTCAATCGGGTCTACCCGCTCGTCGAACACCGGGACCCAATCTCGCAATAACGCGTGCACGCGAACTTCATGTTCAGGCTTCATGCGCTGGATCGTTGAAAGATGGGCTATGAGACAAGCAAGATCGTCCGCCCGACGTCCGGGGCCCACCGTGTCGATATCCAAAATTCCACAAACCCGTCCGCCAGCGACGTGCACCTGCCCTTCGTGAAAGTCGCCGTGAGTCGGTTCATCACCGGGTGGGATTCCGGTGAGCCCGCCGTGGATCTGCTCCACCAACCAGTCGATCTTGGGTTCCAACGATGGCACCGCTTGGGTGACCATCGCCCCGTAGTGCGCCACCGCGTCCGACCAGGGGGGACGCCGTGGCAGGTCAGCAACCGCAGCTGGCATCGTGTCGAGCACCTCGACGAGTTGCTCCGCGGTACAGGGCGGATCCGGATCGAACACGGCCTGAGCCAGGGACCGTCCGGGAAGTTCACGAAGCACCAGTAGGCAGTCGTTGGTGGTGAAAGCCACCTCGGGTGCGGGAACACCGGCGTCCGCGAGCAGTTGATGGCGCTGCCGGACTGCGTGGAACGTGCGCTCCCTGAGCACCTTCACGTAGAAAACCGCTTCCGGGTCATGGGAGTGCACCCGAAGCACCGCGCGTCGGCGTGGCCGGTAACCGATCATTTCTAGGTCGAGGTCGTCGCCTGTCGCATTCTGGCTGATCACCCCACCACGCCGCAGCAGGTCGGCCATCGTCTCGGGGTAGGCTGCGCGCACCAAGCCGGGCAAGTCGGGGTCTTTGGGGTAAATCCAGACCGCAACCTCTCGATCACCATCAGCGAAGATCTCGGCCCGCTCGTCGCTGGGCCCCAACCCGTTGGCGCGCGCGCTGACCCCTAGCAGTTCTTCCCGGCGTCCGTACGGCCAGTCGACCATGGCGCTGTAAGTTGCGGTGGTCGACTGCTGAGGGTGGGTGTCGATGTGGTCGAGAACCCAATCTCCAAGGACTCCGCCAGCATGCTCCACTGCCGCCGAGAGAAGCTCGCCGACTGCTTCAGAGGAGAGCAGGGCAGAACCGTCATCTGTGGTGATGGCCACTCCCCTTCCGTTCGAACCGATCGTGGTTCAACAGACTACAGATCAATATCTTCAACATCGGGAGGCAGGCCAAGCGGAGTTAGGTCGATCCGTGCTGCTCTGCGGCCATCGAGTTCGCCTACCTCTAACGCGAACATGTGGGGCATCTCGTGGGTGTGTGTGGACGCCAGCACAACCTCGATTCGATCACCCAATTTTGGCAGGCGTCCGAGTTGCGCCATTACGTACCCGGCAACCGTGTCATAGGGCCCTTCGGGGAGCACATACCCGTACTTTTCTTCGAACTCCTCGATGGTTTCCAGCCCGTCGATCTCACCCGATGGGTCGGAGTCGCCTGGGCCGTCCTCGTCGAACTCGTCGGTGATGTCTCCGATCAGTTCCTCTACCAGGTCCTCAATCGTCACGATGCCAGCGGTCCCGCCGTACTCGTCCTGAACGATGACCATGTGGGCGTTCTCGCTTTGCATGTACTTCAGCGCAACCAGGATCTTCACGGTCTGCGGCAGCGCGATGAGCGGCCTGACCAACTGGCTGATGGGCGCTCGGCGCTCTTCGGGGTCTAGCTCAAACAGGTCTCGAAGATGAATGAACCCCAAGACGTCGTCCACGTCCCGTCCGATCACGGGGTAGCGGGAGTGAGCCCCCTCCCCCATCGCCCGGACGGCCTTGTAGGCGGGCATGTCGCCGTCCAAGAAGGTCACCTCTGTGCGCGGGACCATCGCCTCGCGCAGGCTCACCAGCCCTGCGGCGAACACCTCGTCCACGATCTCGCGCTCTTCGCTGCCAAGCGTGGCTGAGGCCACCACCATCGCCCGCAGTTCCTCGTCCGTGACCTCTTCGCGTGACGCCGACGGATCACCGCCCAGCACGCGAACCAACACGTTCGTGGAAACCCCGAGGAACCAAATGATTGGCTTGGCGAGCTTGGCGATCACATTCACTAGCGGCGCCAAGGCCATCGCGAAGCTCTCCGCTCGCTGCATTGCAAGCCTCTTCGCGGTGAGTTCACCCACCACGATCGAGACGTACGAGATCAGGATCGTGATCGCTACCAACGCTGCCGGACGCGCGATCGCCTCCGGCATGCCCATGTTGGTGAACACCGGCACAAGCTCTTCGGAGAGCGTGGCACCGGCGAACGCACCCGACAGGATCGTCGCCAGCGTGACACCGATCTGGACGGCAGAAAGGAACCTGTTGGGGTCGGACGCGAGTGTGGCAACCGCTTCACCGCGCTTGCCACGGACCGCCAATCGCCGTACCTGGGAGTCGCGCAGCGAGACGAGCGCCATCTCCGCCGCAGCGAAAACGCCGCCGATGAAGATGAACAACAAGATCAGCGCGATGTTCGACACCGTAGAACCCACGCCCCAAAGGTTAGCGGTCGCTGCGACAAGGCTCACAGTGGGCCGGGCGGCGCGTAACCTAGAAGCATGCGGGTAGCACTGGCGTTGGGATCGGGCGGGGCTCGCGGATACGCCCACATTGGAGTAATCCAAGAATTGAAGGCTCGTGGCCATCAAATCATCGGGATCGCGGGCACGTCGATGGGTGCGCTGGTCGGCGGCTTGGAGGCTGCTGGAGCCCTTGCCGAGTACACCGAATGGGTTCGGGGGTTGACGCACAGAGACGTCCTTAGGCTTCTTGATCCAGCTTTTGGTGAACCGGGCATCATCCGAGCGCAACGGGTTCTGCAGCGCGTTTCAGAGCTACTGGAAGGCGCGCGGATCGAGTCGTTGCCGATCCCGTACACCGCCGTGGCGACGGATCTGACCAATCAGCGCGAGGTTTGGTTCCAGCACGGTCCGCTTGAGACCGCGATCCGGGCGTCCATTGCCATCCCCAGCGCAATCACCCCTGTCATGTTGGGAGGACGCCTGCTCGCCGACGGCGCGTTGCTGAACCCCGTCCCAATGGATCCGTTAGCTGGAATCACGGCGGACTTCACGTTGGCTGTGAGTCTGAGCGGACGACGGAGTTCAGTAGCCTCGGGCCAACCAGCCAGGGAAAGTTCCCAAGAAATTGCTGGCCCGGAATGGTTGGAGACCATCAAACGGGGAGCAGCGGACGTCCTGGATTCCGACCTAGTGCGAAGCATCACCGCGTGGTGGGCAACCCGCACCGGCGAAGCCCGGGCGTTGCCTCACGCAGGTGATCCAATCTTCGAGCCGCTGCCGTCCGAACTTCGCACTTCGGACGTCGTCGCCTTGTCGATGGACGCGGCGTCCTCTCTTATCACCCGCTTCCGGATGGCGGCCAACCCACCCGACGTGCTTGTCACGGTGCCCATCGACGCAGCGGCTGTGTTCGACTTCCACAGAGCTGAGGAGTTGATCGAACTCGGTCGCGCACTGACTGTCGCGGCGCTGGACGACGCCCGGCGCTGAGCCGAGTAGAGTCCCTGGGGTGACTACGGATTCTTCTCACTGGGTGCTCACCATCGACTGTCCTGATCGACCCGGCATCGTGCACGCGGTGACGGGGGTCATCGCCTCGGCGGCAGGCAACATCACTGAGTTGCAGCAGTTCTCCAGTGACGACACCGGCAGGTTCTTCATGAGGGTGCAGGTGCAGACCGGTTTCGATCAGGCTCAGTTCGCCGATCAAGTGGCGCCCTTGGCTGCGATGCTGGACGCGCGCTGGCACTTGGATCACGTTGGACGACGGCGGCGTACGTTGGTGTTGGCGTCCAAAGCTGGGCATTGCCTAAACGACCTGCTTTACCGTCAGCGCTCCGGGCAGGTGCCGATCAAGACCGCCAAGATCATGGCGAACCACCCCGATTTGGAGGGGTTGGCGAACTTCTACGGGGTGCCGTTCGAGAACCACGTCGTGCTACCTCACACCAAGCAGGATTTCGAGGCTGAAGTGCTGAAGACGGTGAAGGAGTACGACATTGAACTTGTCGTGTTGGCCCGCTTCATGCAGATCCTGTCTCCTCAACTGTGTGAGGAACTAGCTGGCAAGGCGATCAACATTCACCACTCGTTCCTTCCTGGGTTCAAGGGTGCGAACCCGTACCGTCAAGCCCACGCCCGAGGCGTAAAGCTCATCGGGGCCACCGCGCATTTCGTGACAGCCGATCTGGACGAAGGCCCAATCATCGAACAGAACGTGCGCCGGGTTGACCACACCAAGTCGGTCGCTGAACTCGTCGCCATGGGCCAAGAGCAGGAATCCCGCACCCTGACTGAAGCGGTCCGGCTGTTCGCGGAACGACGGGTCTTCCGTGACGGTAACCGGACGGTGGTCTTCGACTGAGTGGGTGCGCGGATGCGGCGAGGAGCCGGACGTCCACCACGTTTCTCCACATGAAGATTCTCGAAGTCGTGATATTACAACGACTTTACAACGATCCCGAGAATCTTGAGGCTGAGATATTGACCAAAGGGCCCTTCACCGGGCACGGTTGAGGCGCCACCCGGCTTCCGTTTCAACTAGGAGGTCCCATGACTTCTCCTGATACTCCGCATCAGGACCCCGCCCAGAATCCTGAGGGCGGCTTCCAAAAGGCTGAGATCTCGAGCGACGCCTTCATTCGCGTGCAGGCTTCACCCGAGTTCGCAGAGCTCCGCAAGACGTTCCGCGGGTTCGCGTTCCCAATGACGGCCGCGTTCCTCATCTGGTACTTCGCCTACGTCCTCTTGTCAGTCTTCGCCCGTGACTTCATGTCGCAGGAGGTTGGCCTTGGCCACGTGAACCTCGGTCACGTGCTCGGCCTGCTGCAGTTCCTTACGACCTTCATCATCACGGCGCTTTACATCCGCCACGCCAACACCAGACTCGATCCGATCTCCAGCAAGATCCGCGCCGAACTCGAAGGGAAGTGATGATCCATGACGCTCCTTGAAACCATGGGTACGCCCTGGATCAACATCCTCATCTTTGCCCTGTTCGTCGTGGGCACGCTGACCGTCGTCATCAAGGTGACGGCGAACCAGTCCAAGGCGGCAGGCTCCTTCTACACCGGCGGCGCCCAGTTCTCGGGTACCCAGAACGGCTTCGCCATCGCGGGTGACTACCTGTCTGCCGCGTCCTTCCTCGGAATCGTGGGCGCGATCGCGTTCAGCGGTTACGACGGTTTGCTCTACTCGATCGGCTTCCTGGTGGCCTGGCTCGTGGCACTGATGCTGGTGGCCGAGCCGCTGCGCAACACCGGCAAGTACACGATGGCCGACGTGCTCTCATTCCGCATGAAGCAGAAGCCGGTCAGGTTGGCCGCTGCCATCTCGACCCTGGTTATCTCGTTCTTCTACCTGCTCGCCCAGATGGCTGGCGCCGGTGGCCTGGTGTCGCTGCTGCTCGGCCTGTCCGGTGAGTTCGCCCAGAACATCGTCATCACCATCGTTGGCCTGCTGATGATTCTCTACGTCATGATCGGCGGGATGAAGGGCACCACCTGGGTGCAGATGATCAAGGCTGTCTTGCTCATCGCTGGCGCTGGTGTCATGACCGTGTGGGTGCTCGCTCAGTTCGGCTTCAACCTGTCCAACGTCATGGGTGCCGCCCAGGACGCGGTCTCCCAGACCGAAGCTGGCAGCAAGATCGTCCTGTTCGAGCCCGGCGGCAAGTACAAGGATCCGATCGGATTCCTGTCGCTCTCCATCGCACTGGTTCTCGGCACCGCTGGCCTACCGCACGTTCTGATGCGCTTCTACACCGTTCCCACCGCCAAGGAAGCCCGCAAGTCGGTCACCTGGGCGATCGGTCTCATCGGCGCGTTCTACCTGTTCACCCTGGTGCTGGGCTACGGCGCAGCGGCCATCGTCCCCGGTTCCATCGACGCGATTACTGCGATGCCCGGTAAGGCTAACGCGGCCGCACCTGCACTGGCTTACTACCTGCCCGGTGGTGGCACAGGTGGCTCCATCTTCTTGGCGATCATCGCCGGTGTTGCGTTCGCCACGATCCTCGCAGTGGTGGCCGGCCTGGCAATCACAGCCTCGGCATCGTTCGCTCACGACATCTACAACGCGGTCATGAAGGACGGCAAGGCCGATCCGGCCGTCGAGGTGAAGGTTGCCCGCAACACCGTGGTCGTCATCGGCCTGCTGGCCATCGTCGGTGGTATCGCCGCCAAGAGCATGAACATCGCGTTCCTGGTCGCGCTCGCCTTCGCGGTCGCAGCCTCGGCCAACCTGCCGTCGATCCTGTACTCGCTGTACTGGAAGCGGTTCAACACCCGCGGTTCACTGTTCTCGATCTACACTGGCCTGATCTCCGCGCTGGTTCTGATCACCTTCAGCCCCGCGGTGTCTGGCGCGAAGACCGCCATGTTCCCGGACATGAACTTCGCCTGGTTCCCGTACGACAACCCGGCTATTGTTTCCGTGCCGCTGGCGTTCATCGCCGGCATCGTCGGAACGCTGTCCTCGTCAGAGCAGTCGACACCTGAGCTCCAGGCCGAGATGGAGGTTCGCTCCATGACCGGTGCTGGCGCAGAGGGTGCGATCGCACACTGACACGCCGGTTGGCACCAGATGGCCCCGCAGGGTTTCCTGCGGGGCCATCACCCGTTTTGGGGTCCGGTCGAAAAAGCGTCTAGCGCGATTGGGGAGCCAGCGCTGCCGCAGCAGAACCCGCCGCCTCAGCCGGGACGCCGTCCCGCCACCCAACCAGGTGCCAACCGTCGTCCGGATCGCCCTGAAGAGTGATTACGCCCGTGTTGCCCAACACCCGGATGGCGGTGTCGTAGGGGGTGAGCCCATGGACGCGGCGTCCCGTCCACGCCCTGAGTGCGGCCCCATGCGAAACCAGCGCGGCCGTCTCGTGGGCAGCCTCAGCGATTCGCGCAACTGCCTCGTCGAACCGAGCGAAGAAGCCTTCGAACGTGTCGCCCCCTGGACGAGCGACGTCGAACCGTCCCATGCCCCAGGAGCGCAGCACTTCGATGTAGGGCCCCCACTCCGGGGCCATCTCTTGATCACCGGCTTGGATTTCCCGGAGCCCACCAAGGACGCCGACCTCGAGTCCGCGGTCGGACGCGATCGGAGCCGCCGTCTGCTGCGTGCGCACCAGGTCGGACGCGAACAACCCTGAGATGTCTTCTTCTGCCAACGTGTTCACCAGTGATTCGGCTTGCCTTCGCCCGACTTTGTCAAGGTCAGCCCCAGGAAAGGCGGTGTCTAGCAGGCCTTCCACGTTGGAACGAGTTCTGCCATGCCGTATGAGGATGAGACGCATGAGCACACCGTACCCGTTCACCTAGCGCGATTCCCCAACCGTGGGACTGCGAAGAGACGCCCCATGATGCTAGCGTCTGACACACACGTTGTGCTCGCCCAACATGTCTTCAAAGTGGAGGAGAAAAATCGTGAGCAATGCCCCTGTCAAGGTTGCCGTAACTGGTGCTGCCGGCCAGATCGGTTACAGCCTGCTGTTCCGCATCGCCAGCGGACAACTGCTTGGCGCAGACCAGCCCATCGAACTGCGGCTTCTTGAGATCACCCCAGCACTGAAGGCGCTCGAGGGCGTCGTCATGGAGCTGGACGACTGCGCGTTCCCGCTGCTGTCAAAGGTTGAGATCGGCGACGATCCCAACAAGGTTTTCGACGGCGTAAACATGGCCATGCTGGTCGGTGCTCGTCCCCGTACCGCAGGCATGGAACGCGGTGACCTCCTCAGCGCCAACGGTGCAATTTTCACCGCTCAGGGCAAAGCCTTGAACGACGTGGCTGCCGATGACGTCCGCATCCTGGTGACCGGTAACCCGGCCAACACCAATGCCCTGATCGCCATGAGCAACGCGCCCGACATCCCGGCTGAGCGGTTCAACGCGCTGACCCGCCTCGACCACAACCGCGCCATCAGCCAACTCGCCGCGAAGTTGAGCGTTCCGGTGACCGCCATCAAGAAGATGACGATCTGGGGCAACCACTCCGCGACGCAGTACCCCGACCTGTTCAACACCGAGGTCAACGGCCAGAATGCGGCCGAGTTGGTCAACGATCAGGCGTGGCTCGCTGACGACTTCATTCCGACGGTCGCCAAGCGTGGCGCTGCGATCATCGCTGCGCGCGGTTCTTCGTCAGCGGCATCTGCAGCCAACGCAACCATTGAGCACATGCGCGACTGGGCGCTGGGCACCCCCGAGGGTGACTGGGTCTCGATGGCCGTGCCGTCTGATGGCAGCTACGGAATCCCCGAGGGCATCATCACTTCGTTCGCCTGTGTGGTGAAGGACGGCCAGTACGAGATCGTCCAGGGCCTCGAGGTCAACGACTTCAGCCGATCCAAGATCGACGCGTCGGTCGCCGAACTCGTCGACGAGCGTAACGCCGTCACGGAGTTGGGTCTCATCTGAGGTAGCTGAACGACTTGTGGCGCGTCCCATTGGGGCGCGCCACAGTCTTTTGTGCGACTAAACGCCGAAACAACGCGAAGAACCTGCCCGAAACCCAGCTAACCTACGGTTGCGTAATATAAAGCGCTACCATGCACGCATGACTTTTGCTGGTCGACACGCAACCGCCGCGACCGAAGCCGTCCGGGCAGCCCGAGATTTCCTGCTGGAACACGCGTACGACTTCGAGAAGGTCACTACCGACTTCCGATGGCCGCAATTGGACGAGTTCAACTTCGCCCTGGAGTGGTTCGATGTCGTCGCAGGAGAACACCCCGACCGGGTTGCCGTGACGATCGTGGACGCCGACGGTAACGTCGAGCGTCACACCTACGCCGAACTGGCTCACAGATCCGACCAGGTGGCGAATTGGCTCACCAGCATCGGGATGCGCCGCGGCGACCACATGATCGTGATGCTCAACAACACCATCGAGATCTGGGAAATCCTGCTCGGGCTGACCAAGATCGGCGCGGTCGCGATTCCATCGTCCACCTTGCTGTCGGAGCGCGACCTGGAATCCAGAGTCACCCGCGGGGGCGCGTCCTTCACCATCGCCCCAAGCACGCTGGGGGAGCGTTTCCTCGGCGTCCCCGAATCGGTTACAAAGATCGGGGTCGGTCCAAACACTCCCCCTGGTTGGGTCGACTTCGCCGACTCACACGAGTCGCCTGACATGTTCGCCCCCGATGGTCCAACCCCAGCGGATTCGACGTCGTTGCTCTACTTCACCTCGGGCACCACTGCCGTGCCCAAGCTGGTTCGGCATACTCAGGTGAGCTATCCGGTCGGCCACCTGTCGACCATGTGGTGGTTGGGTGTCCGGCCAGGCGACGTCCACCTGAACATCAGTTCACCCGGCTGGGGCAAGCACGCCTGGAGCAACTTCTACAGCCCGTTCCTCGCTCAAGCCACGGTCTTCATCTTCAACTACAACAGATTCGACGCCGGAACTTTGATGCGGATCCTGGACGTCCACCAGGTCTCCAGCTTCTGCGCGCCCCCGACGGTTTGGCGGATGCTGATCCAGGCCGACCTGACTCAGCTTTCAAACCCGCCGCGGGAGTTGGTTGGCGCAGGCGAACCGCTGAACCCAGAGGTCATATCGCAGGTCCGCGCGGCTTGGCACAACACGATCCGCGACGGGTACGGCCAGACCGAGATGACATGCTCTGTCGGCAACTCCCCTGGGCAACCGGTGAAGGACGGGTCAATGGGACGCCCCATGCCGGGTTACCGCGTGGTGCTCTTGGACCCCGAAACGGGCGAAGAGCGCGACGACGAGGGTGAGATCTGCCTCGACCTGGCCGAGCGTCCGCTGGCTTTGATGGGCGACTATTACCAGAACCCCGAGGCAACAGCGGAAGCGTGCAGGGGTGGTTATTACCACACCGGCGACATTGCGAGCAGAGACTCCGAGGGCTACCTCACCTACGTAGGCCGGG
>CAYMMF010000023.1:12440-18172 GCA_964391475.1 uncultured Propionibacteriaceae bacterium
GACGACGTGTTCAAGGCGTCCGACTACAAGATCAGCCCGTTCGAACTCGAAAGCGTCCTGATGACGCATGCGGCAGTCGCCGAATGCGCAGTCGTGCCCAGCCCAGACCCGGTGCGCCTCGCGGTGCCGAAGGCGTACATCATCCTGGCAGAAAGCGCGTCGCCAACGGCAGAGACCGCCGGGTCGATCTTTGCTCATACGACTGAGAACTTGGCCGCCTACGCGCGGGTGCGGATCATCGAGTTCGTGACCGAACTGCCCAAGACCGTCTCAGCCAAAACTCGGCGAGTCGAATTACGCGCGCACGAAGCTAAACGAGTCGCGTCCGGTAGTCGCGACAGCCAGCACTTCCTTGCCGACTTCAGAAAAAGCCGCGCTACTTCCTGATCGGGGGGACGATCCAAGCAGTGATCAGGATGCCTACACCGATCGCCAACAGGATCAAGGCGTCTAGCCACCTGCTGCGAACCTCAAGCAGCCCGACCAGCCGGGCGGGCAGGACGAGTCGAAGCACCGATGCGCCCAGCACCGACAGCCCTATCAGGGTTGAACCGCGTCGCCAGTGGGTGGTTGCCATTATGACCACACCTAAGGCCACCCCGATCAGGGTCACGGCTAGAGGCCACTGGCCCGCGATCTGGGAGTACCAGGGCCGGGGTGGCCGAGGAAGGCCAACAACCGCTGGGATTTCCTGGGGGGCAGGCACGAACCGGGCTTGCCCAGGGTTCGTCGGACGGTTGTTCGGGGACGAGGAGCCTGCCTGCTCGCTCATAAAGCTCTGGCCTCCGCGGCGTCCACCACGTTCGACAACAGCATCGCCCGCGTCATCGGGCCAACCCCGCCTGGGTTCGGGGTGACCCACGCAGCGGTTTCCCACACATCGGGTGCGAGGTCGCCTGTGGTTTTTCCGTCCACCCGACTCACCCCAACGTCAATCAACACAGAACCGGGACGGACCATCTCTGCGGTGATCATTCCTGGTACCCCGGCTGCCGCGACGACGATATCTGCTCGCCGGGTGTGCTCGGCCAGATCACGAGTGCCGGTGTGGCACAGGGTCACCGTGGAGTTCTCGCTACGCCGGGTCAAGACGAGCCCGAGCGGGCGTCCCACCGTGATCCCTCTGCCGACCACGCACACCTCGGCGCCCCGCCAGTCGATGCCGTGGTGACGCACCAACTCCACGATGCCCCGTGGCGTGCAGGGCAAGGTTGCCGGTTCGTTGAGCACCAGCCGACCCAGATTGACCGGGTGAAGCCCGTCGGCGTCCTTGTCGGGATCGATGAGGGACAGCGCCCAGTTCTCGTCCAGATGCTTGGGTAACGGAAGTTGGACGATGTACCCGGTGCACGCCGGATCCTGGTTGAGCCGGATGATAGCTTCCTCAACCTGGGAAGCACTGGCGTCTGCGGGCAACGCCACCTGGATCGATTCGATCCCAACCTGCTCGCAGTCGCGGTGCTTCATCCGCACGTAACTTTGGGACGCCGGGTCGTCCCCCACCAGCAGGGTGGCTAAGCCCGGGGCGATGCCGCGGTCGCGAAGCCCAGCTACTCGTTTCGAGAGGTCGGCTTTGATGGCTTTGGCGGTTGCGATCCCGTCCAACTTCTGGGCAGTCATGCTCGCTCCTAGTGGAAGAAATGCCTAGTGCTGGTGAAGTACAGCGAGACTCCCTGGGCGCGGCACAACTCGATGGTCTGATCGTCGCGCATCGATCCGCCCGGCTGCACGATTGCCTTCACGCCAGCATCGATCAGAATCTGGGGCCCGTCGTTGAACGGGAAGAACGCGTCCGAGGCTGCCACCGCGCCGACCGCCCGCTCCCCCGCCCGTTCGACGGCTAGTTTGCAGGAGTCGACCCTGTTCACCTGGCCCATGCCCACCCCCACGGACGCCCCGTCCGCAGCCAGCAGGATCGCGTTGCTCTTTACCGCTCGGCAAGCCCGCCACGCAAAATCCAGGTCTTCCATCGTTGCTTCGTCTGCCGTCGGTCCGGCTACCAACTTCCAGGACGCCGGGGCGTCGCCGGGGGCGTCCAACCGGTCGGGAGTCTGCATCAGCAAACCGCCAGAAACCTGCTTCCATTCGACCGGGCTGGGCGCGTAAGGCTCGACGACCAGGATCCGGATGTTCTTCTTACGGTTCAAAACGTCGACAGCGCCTGGGTCGTACTCGGGGGCGATGATCACCTCGGTGAACACCTCGGCAACCTGCTCGGCCATCTCGACGCTCACCGGACGGTTGGTGGCGATCACCCCGCCAAACGCGCTCACCGGGTCACAGGCGTGCGCCAAACGATGGGCCTGCGCAATATCAGTGCCGACCGCGATCCCGCACGGGTTGGCGTGCTTGATGATCGCCACGCAGGGCTCAGTGAAGTCGTACGCGGCCCGATATGCGGCATCGCCGTCGGTGTAGTTGTTGTAGCTCATCTCTTTGCCATGAAGTTGCCGGGCACCTGCGATACCAGACCCGTCCTTGGCCAGGTACAGGGCCGCCCGTTGGTGGGCGTTCTCGCCGTAACGCAGGGTTCCTGCCTTCTGCCCAGTCGCGCCTACCCAAGCCGGGAAGCCATCACCACCGGAGGAATCGGTGAGGACGCTACCCATCCAAGACGCAACCGCGACATCGTAGGTGGCGGTGTGGACGAACGCTGCGGCAGCCAACGCCTTTCGCTCCTGCCAGGTGAACCCGCCAGCGTCTAGCGCATCCACGAGTTGCCCGTACTGTTCAGGCGAGGTGACAATCGCGACGCTTGGGTGGTTCTTGGCGGCTGCTCGCACCATCGAAGGCCCACCGATGTCGATCTGCTCCACGCAGTCGTCAACGGACGCGCCCGAGGCGACGGTCTGAGTGAAGGGGTACAGGTTGCTGACCACCAGATCGAATGGTGCGATGTCAAGTTCGGCGAGTTGTTCGCGGTGGGTTGGCAGGCGACGGTCGGCGAGGATGCCAGCGTGGACGCGCGGGTGCAGCGTCTTGACCCTGCCGTCGAGGCACTCCGGGAATCCGGTCAGCTCGGCAACTTCGACCACGGGGACGCCCGCGTCCACGAGCAGTTTGTAGGATCCCCCGGTCGACACGATCTCGACGCCCGCAGCCGTCAGAGCTTTACCCAACTCCGCTAAGCCGGTCTTGTCGTACACAGAGACCAACGCCCTGCGGATCGGCGCGCGTTCGACCATGTCGTAACTCCCTTGTCAGTGCCTTGTTGCGGCGAGTTTATTGATGGTGTCGACGAGCATCGTTCGCTCGACAACCTTGATACGTTCGTGGAGGGTTTCTAAAGTGTCGTCGTCATGAATTCTGACAGCCACCTGGTCGAGGATTCTTCCGGTGTCAACACCGGCGTCCACCTCGAAGACCGTGCATCCGGTGACCTTCACCCCATGAGCGAGGGCGTCAGCGACGCCTTTGGTCCCAGGAAAACTGGGCAGGAGCGCCGGATGGGTGTTGATCATTCGGCCACCCCAGCGGGCCAGGAAAGGCTCACCGACCAGTTTCATGAAGCCGGCGCTCACGATCAGATCCGGGGAGTGCTCGGCGCAAACGTCCGACAGTGCGCTGTTCCACGCATTCCGATCTATGGTGCCGTCGGGACGCCTGTGATCGCCCAGCCGGACGGTGAAGGTTGGGACACCCGCTCTCTCGGCGCGTTTCAGCCCCTCGATGTCGGGCCGATCAGACCCAACCGCGACCACCTGTGCGGTCAGCAGGCCGGACGACTGGGCGTCCAACAACGCTTGGAGCAGGGTCCCCGAACCCGAAACGAGCACGACGAGTCGGAAGGACATGCACACAGCCTAGCGATTGAGCTGATTCACATCGCCAGATTGTGCTGGCGATGACCGGATGGTTATGCTTCCTGGTCGCTATTTCGCAGGTTTACTGTGATTGTTTCCTCGAGATCTCGGACGATCGGCACCGTGGCGTCGTCGGCCCCGGCAAGTGAAGACTGGTCGTCCTCACTCGACTCGGGTTTCGGACGTGCGATTTCCGTTGGTTGGGCGTCTTCGGCCTCCAGCCGAACCAAGAAAGTGGTGGCCAACGCGGCGACCGCACTCACTGCCACAGCAACTGGAAGCGCGATCAGTCCGGCTGGGAATATCGGCCCCATATCGGTGAGCCGTTGCGTACCCAGGTCTCCTCGAGAGAGCCAAAGAAGGCCGACCCAAGTCGTCCCCGTAAAAATCCCGGAGCACGCTCCGGTAGCGACCGCCGTCCAGGGGCGCTTACTCAGCGTGCGAGCGGACGCCCACCCACCCAAGAGCAACCCACCTAGTGGGACGACCAACCACGCCCAGTCTGCGGCCCCAGAAGCCTGGGGAACCGCGAGCATCAGCGGCACGTCTGGGAGCGGACCAATGATCACCTCGCCTGGCGACACCACGGTTTCGGCGCCCACACTAAAACCGGTTCCGGCCAAGAAAGCGCCCACCCAGATCACCGCATTCGGCAGGTATGCCAGTTGAACCACAACCATTAGAACGTTACCCAAAGGCTGCTGACCAAGCTCTGTCTGCGAAGCGACCACCCGCTCCCACGACGTGGCAATAGCCACAGCTAGTGCTCCGGTGGCTCCCACAAGCGCCACCACGAGAGCTAGGGACGACCCGCGCACCGCACCGTCCCACCACGACGGCAACCACGCAGGCGCCCTCAACCGAAGGCCGTGCGCCGCGCCAAGAGTGGACGCTACGACTGCCAACGGGATAGCCCAAAGCAGAAGAGTCACGCCATGGATGGGTTCCCCGACGAAGGTCCCAACAAGAAATGCGGGTAGCACGTAGGCACTCGACGCAACCGCCACCAACCTGCCAGCTGCTTGCCACTGTTTAGCAGTGACATCACCCATTTGGCCTGCCGCGTAACTCGACGCTACGGCCAGCGCCAAACCAACGATTCCGACGAGCCCAAGAGGCACCAGCGAAACCGTTATGTTTCCCAGTTCGATGCGGACGCCGTGCGCCAAGAGCCACACCCGGCCGACGAGGTCTAGCACTTGGGCCATGGAAACATCGGGGCGCTCCAGCCAGCCCAACCCCACAAACCCGGCCGAAAACAGCCATCCGAGGAACATCGCCCCCGAACCGCCCAAAGTGGCAGTTGCGACCCACGGACCCACGGCGGACGCGTTTGGTATCGTCGCGTCCGACGCCGATCCAGGGCGGGCAACAGCCCCTGAGCCGGGCAAGCGAAGTTTCAACATGATGCTCAATGCTCACCCCTCGGCGCGGGGTCCACGGGGTAGACACGCCCGGGTTGGTAAACTCTGCCAATCAACATCCGCTGTCAGGGAGGAACGAACGTGACCGACCACCCGGAACACGCCCCCCGACGCGCCTTCGACCCAGTCGACGATGACCTTGTTGACCGGGATTCCGGCAACACTGAAAATGAGGTGACCGACGAGGCGGAACCGACGCTAATGCGTCGATTGACCACTCCAATTCCGCCACCGGCGCCCGTCCTGCCTGAACCCGAGACCCCCAGAACCACCGGAACGGGACGCAGATTCTCGGCTGCCGACATCCCCGATAACTTCGAATCCCCTCTCCCCCGCCGTTCTGCCCTCAGCCCCACAGCGACCCGCGCCATGTCACCCATCACCGGGCCAACACCCGCGTCGCCAGCATCCCCGACCGAACCTGAGCCGGAACCAGAGCCCGAGCCCGAACCAGAACCAGAGCCCGAACCAGAACCAGAACCAGAGCCCGAACCAGAGCCGGAAC
>CAYMMF010000024.1:0-17985 GCA_964391475.1 uncultured Propionibacteriaceae bacterium
GGAGCATCGCGCTGGTCGGCGTCCTACTGCCCGCCCTCACCCGAAAGAGGACGCGGTGCCGACAGGGTTCTCGACCGGCGACGACGCCCGTCTCGCGCTGCTGGAGTCACTCGGCGACTGAGGAACAGGGGCGCCCAAGGGGTCATACATGGAACAACGCGTGACGATTTCGACACTCTGTTTGGCCACGTGGATTTTCCTGAGCGTGCGCGCCCCCTCGCGCTGCAACTAAGCGTCGAGATTGTCACGGCTGCACCGGACCTCGTCTTAGCAAACCCCGACTTCCAGGTGTTCCTGCCGAACTTCCGGGTCGAAACTTTCGAAGAGTCCAAGGATGAAGCGCCTGAGAGCGAAGAAGGCGACGGTTCACCGTCCACAGGCTGGCGGCCGTTTCGTCGGCCTCCTTCAAACCGGTGTGTACCTGAAGTTCTCGAACACCACTTGGTGAGGCTTCTTCGGAGACGCCCCACGGAACAACCACAGGTTCATCCGGGGCGCCACTTCGCCGCCAGAGATAGGAACATCGGCGCCCTGGTAGCTCCAACGATGTTCGGCGCTGCCGAACCGGGTGTGAAACTGCACCCGCCCAGGCGTCCAAGCAAGGGTATGCTCGCTGGCTCCTGACGTCGGAGCGAACCGGAAACCCGGCGCACCAGCAGCTTGAACACTGAAACCTCCGGTCACCGCGGCGGCGTCCTGGCCCCAGCGGGAGAACTCAATGTCGAGTTCCCGGTTGGCTTGGGCCGGGGCGTCCGACCAGGTGAACATACCCAACACCACTGCCGGGTCGAACTGATCCACGCTCGTAGCCAGCCGCCACCGGTAGGTGCCATAACCGAAACTGCCCAGCCCGACCACCTCCGCGCAGGTCCAACCCTTGGTGGCTGGCGCGAGGTGAAGCGTCAAGCGTCCCTTCGAGTCAAGGGTGACGTTCCCTGCAGAGAACACGTTCGGCCCTGGGCCGATCGGACCCAGGGAGTGCTTGATCGTCCACCGCCGGTCTGCGAACTTGATAATGGCGGTTGACTCACTGGCCATGGGTACTCCCGTCCGGGGGATGCGGAGAGCATATCCGTCCGCGCTCGTCCAAGGGCGCTGCGAGCCAACAGCCGCGCAAGCCGCGCCTCAGAAAGTACTCCTATGACGCGGCGACGATCGACCGGTACCTGAAGACGCGGACGAAGTCGTCGGCAGTCTGGACGAGCCATTGCGCCAGGTGGTCAGCCTGCTCCGGGTCCCGGAAGTCACCGGGACGCTCACGGATGATGCGGCTGGCCTTGTTGTCTGGCTGCTCCCGCCACTCCACGGCGTAGCCGAGGTCCTGCTCGATCTCGGGCTTCTGCTTGTGCAGGCGGTGGAACTGTTCCTTGCCGCCATTGATGTACGCCTCGACGTAGACCCTCGACTTCGAGGTGTGGCATCGATGTCCAGCCCCATCCCCGCGGCGAGCTCGACGGCGTCCATGAACTGCTCTGGGTCGGCTCGTCCCTCTTGGTCGAAGCCAATTCCCTCGTCACGCAGAAGGTCGCGTGGATCCCCCGTCCGCCCATCCTCAGCCCAGCCGGACTGGGCGACGACCGTCCCTCCCGCCTGCAGCACCCGCCACGGATTCGGCATGGGATTGTTCACGATTGCGGAACCCACCGGCACCGGATGACTGCCCAACATGACGGCCACCTCGCCATAGGTGGTCCACCGCCCGGACGGGATCCCTGCCAGCACCGTCGCCAACTCCAGACGCAGCTCGGAATCCCGGTCACGGATCCCGACGAGGTTCTCGTTCGGGCCGGGCCACAGTTCGATGATGCGTTCGGCCAGCGCCCGCCCACGTTCCACGATCTCGCTGGCCCCCCACGTCTGGCGCTCCGCGATCGTCTGGTTCATGCGGACGCCGCTCTGGGCGAGAATCGTCCGCTTCTGCGAGAAGGGCCGGTTGCTCAGTTCGCTGTTGTATCCGGTCAACGTGAGGTTGCCCAGCGTGTGGACCAGGCGCTCGTGCTCGAAGACAACCTCCGCCTCAGCCGGCAAGGTAGCAGCGAACTCGGTCCGCACGGCGTCCGTGAGCGTTTGCGGCAGCACGTGCTCAATCGTGAGCAGCGTGGCGTCGATCGGCTCCTTGGGACGGGCGCTGCTGACCGTCCACCACTAGGAACTTGTGGACGCCGACGGCCCCGTTGTCGGGGCTGGCCGCCAGCACCAGCGATCCGATGAAGTGGGTGGGATTGCCGCCTGCCCGGCGTGCCTCGGCGATCTCGATCAGGTCATCCCACAGCTGGTCGATCTGCTTGGGGCCCCACGAGTAGACGCGCTGGTACAGCGGCACCTGGTACTGCCGCTTGCCCTCGAGGATGCCCTCGAGGTTGGTCTCGCTCGCCTTCACTATGCCCTGCCTCTCGTCTCACTCCTCATCCTGCCCTTACGCAGGCTGCGAGAGGCGGTTCTCGCGAACCTGACGACGAGCGGACGGCCGTCCTTGCGCGTTCAGCCAGACGGCGAACCAGTCCTCGAATAAGGGGCTTGGTGGTGGGAACCGACTGGGCAACCTTGAGTTGCTGGCTGACCGCCGGCTGGCTAAGCAAGGCCACCCGCGGGCCTGACGCGGGCCGAAGGTGTGGGGATCGCGTCGCTCAGCTGGGTTCGGGGAGTTTGTAGTGGGCGCCTCGTCGCTCGCCATGGAGGACCAGGGCGCCGTCAGCCACCATGGATTTGAGCAGGCTTCGGGCCTGCGTTCCACCGACCCGACACAGTTCCATGGCTTGTCCGCGGGTGATGGAGCCGTAGGTCTGCACGTAGGTGAGGATCATCTGCTTCTGCTGGATGGGATCCATCGGGCGTAGCCGGACGTAGCCGCTGCGGTCTTCTGCGCGCTGGTAGAAGCCGGCCGAAAGGTGGTACTGGCGAGACCGCCCGGAGCCGCGTACTTCGAGGATGCCGCGTTCGGTGAGCGTGGTCAGGGCGGGCCTGACTATTCCCAGGGCGAGGTCCAGTGCGTCGGCCAGTTCGGCGGGAGTGGTCGAGCCCTGGGCGCGCACCTCGTGCAGCAGGCGCAGGTCGCGGAGCTCCAAGGGTGGGTTCTCCCGCTCGTACTCGACGACGAACCGGGCCATGTCGAGGTCCACGCCGGCGGTCGGGATCACCACGGTCACGGAGCGGTCGGTGGTGCGGCTGTAGTCGGGTTCCCCGCGGCCGCTGGACAGCAAAGTGCGGTACAGGTCGCCGACGCCCTTGCCGGCCCTGTCGACCAGGCCGGCGCGTTTGAACGCCTCAGCCAGGACGGGGCTGCGTGGCGAGGTCTCGTACAACAGGTTGCCCAGGGTGATGCCCGCAGGGAGGCCGCCGGGTGACCGGACGGTGAGCGCGTCGTCACTCACCTGGACGTTCACCGGCCCCAACTCGGTGTAGTCGCGGTGAACCAGGGCATTGGCGACGACCTCGCGGACCACCCTTGGTGGGAAGCGTGGCACTCCGACACGGACGATCCCGGTCAGGAACTCCTGCTCGGTGTTGCGTCGCGCCAGGGCCTCCTCCAGGTCGACGGCAATCCGGAACAGGGACGTCCGCCAGGCCGGCGACGCGGCCAGTTGCCCGGCGACCACTTCCTGGAAGAGAACCTCGTGGGTGGGGACATGGGAAGCGATCAACGCGTCGGTCCCGAACAGCAGGACCGCCCCCAGGGTGATGTCGCCCGCCGGCGTTGCCACCCGCAGTGCGCGGGCGATGTCGAGGTCGCTCATCTGGGCGAGGGTCCCATCGCCGCTGCCGACGGCGGCGAGCTGCCTGAACAGGTTGAAGGCGCGGGGATCGAGGTCGTCCAGCGCGACGCCGTGGATTGGGGTGAGCGCGTAGTCGCGTCCGGTCGCGGTGTACCCCAGCGACAAGATGTCGTAGGCGGTCAAGGGCACGCACTCAGGCGTCCCGTCGACCCGGAGCGCACGGCGCGTGAAGGTACCCCGTGTTGTGCCGACCGCCATGGGAGCCTGGGGCACCTCGATCGCGACGACCTCGATACCCCCAACCTCGACGACAGACGCCGCGACACTCAGCGGGGGAACCGTCTTGTTCACGATCAGAGCCTGGACCCTGATCGGATCGGTGACGTCGCCATGTCGCGGACGAGCACCAGTGACCTGCTTGTCGTCCTCCACCCCGATGAGCAGGACGCCGCCCGCTCCGTTGGCGAGACAAGCGACGGCTTCGACCAGGTCGTTGTCGTTGAGGGGACGCCTGCTCTCGCCCTTGAACTCGACACCGAGTGTCTCGCCACCAGCAATCAGGTCGAGGAGTGCCGCGTCATCCATATGTCCATAATACGCATAGTTATGGGTGACTCAAGATCATCAATGGGTTGAGGTCCATAGTTATGCATTCATATGGTGTCCACACCAGTTCGTCATGGACTCGCTGGTCGCGCCGCTGTTGATGCTGCCTCAAGGGCAGTACTGATGCGCGCGAGCTCCTCGTCGCCGTGGGCAGTAGAGACGAACCACGCCTCGAATGCCGACGGCGGCAGCCAGAGTCCAGCGTCCAGCGCCGCGTGGAAGAAGCGCGCATATGCCGTGGTGTCCTGGACGCGGGCAGAGGTGATGTCTACAACGGGATGAGCGGTGAAGAACACGCTGAAGAGGTTCCCTGCCCGGTTGATGACGTGCGGTACGGATGCGGCGTCGAGCGCCGACGCGGTAAGGGCCGTGACGCGGTCGGCGACCGTATCGAGCGTGGCGTAGGCGGCGGCGTCCAAGAGCTGCAGGGTGGTGAGGCCGGCGGTTGCGGCGGCGGGGTTCCCAGAAAGCGTGCCCGCCTGGTACACCGGCCCGGCGGGAGCGAGCATGTCCAGCAAGGCAGCTGACCCGGCCACTGCTGCCAGCGGCAGGCCGCCCCCGATCACCTTGCCGTACGTGAACAGATCCGGGGACCAGCCTTCGATCGCTCCCTCAAGCCCCCACCACCCGGCGGGCCCGACCCGGAACCCGGTCAGGACCTCGTCCATGACCAGCAGGGCGCCGTGACGGCTGCACATCTCTCGCAGACCGCGGTTGAAGCCGGATGGAGGTGGGATCACGCCCATGTTGGAGGGTGCCGCCTCTGTCAGTACTGCGGCGATCTGACCTGGATGCTCCGCGAACGCTGCCTCGACGGCAGCCAGGTCGCCGTACTCGACGACGATCGTGTCCGCGGCTACGCCTGGCGTGACGCCGGGTGAGTCGGGCAACCCGAGGGTCATGGCGCCCGACCCTGCGGCGACGAGGAACGAGTCGGCGTGGCCGTGGTAGCAGCCAGCGAACTTCACGACCACGCGACGCCCTGTCGCAGCGCGTGCGAGGCGAACAGCCGTCATCACAGCTTCTGTCCCCGATGAGGTGAACCGCACGCGTTCGACGGGTGCCACTCGAGCGACGATCGCCTCGGCGAGCTCCAGCTCCGGCACTGCAGGTGCCCCGAACGACGAGCTGTCGGCTACAGCGCGCTGCACCGCCTCGACCACCTCGGGACGGGCGTGGCCCAGGATCGCGGGACCCCAGCCTCCGACCATGTCCACATAGCTGCGGCCGTCGACGTCGGTGATCCAGGCACCTCGGGCGCGGGCGACGAATCGCGGCGTGCCGCCGACAGCGCCGAAAGCACGTACCGGCGATGAGACTCCGCCGGGCATGACGGCCCGAGCGCGTTCGAACAGAGCATCACTCATGGAAGTTCCCTCCTGTTTGCACCGTCAACGCCCGTCGCGCAGCCAGCCGGCGACCTCGCTGGCCCAATACGTGGCGATGATGCCCGCCCCGGCGCGGCGGACCGAGGTCAGCGCCTCCTCGATGGCCCGACGCCGATCGAAGGCGCCCGCCGCGGCTGCCAGCTCGATCATCGCGTACTCCCCCGACACCACGTAGGCGGCGACGGGCAGATCGACTGCTGCCCGAGTTCGTGCGACCACGTCGAGGTAGGCGAGCGCGGGCTTGACCATCACGATGTCGGCGCCCTCGGCCACATCGAGAGCCACCTCCCGGACCGACTCGCGCGCGTTCGCCGGATCCTGCTGGTAGGTGAACCGGTCGCCGACGAGAGACGACTGCACCGCCTCGCGGAAGGGGCCGTAGAACGCTGATGCGTACTTCGCGGCATAGGCCAGCAGCGCCGTGTCCGGATTGCCGCCCGCGTCCAGCGCTGACCGAATGGCGCCGATCTGGCCGTCCATCATCCCGGACGCGCCGAGGACCGCGGCCCCCGCATCGGCAAGGACCGCTGCCATGGCCGCGTACTGGACCAGCGTGGCGTCGTTGTCGACGCGTCCGCTGGCATCCAGGACGCCGCAATGACCGTGGTCGGTGAACTCATCCAGGCAGAGGTCGGCGATCACCGGCAGCTCCGGGCTCGCCTCGACGCACCACTGGACGGCCTGGGCCAGGATGCCGTCGGGGTCCAGCGCACCCGTCCCGCACGCGTCCTTGGCCACCGGAACTCCGAACACCATGACCGCACCGACACCCAGGTCGGAGGCTTGCTGCACGGCGTCGACCAGGGACGACCGGGAATGCTGGACAATGCCCGGCAGAGACGCGATCGGACGCGGATCCACAGCGCCTTCTGCGACGAAGACCGGCAGAACGAGCTCAGCCGGATGCAGTCGCGTCTCAGCGACGAGGTTGCGCATGCCCGGAGTCGTACGCAGCCTTCTGGGCCTGTGGACAGGGTGGAACGGGTCGGACGTCACGCGACCACTCCCTCGATCGAAGGTCGCCCGTCGACTGGGGCGCCACCGCGGCTCTGGGGGGCGCAGCAGTTCCCGAAGCACAGCTCTCCCGGCCCGGGAGGACGCGGCGCTGAGGCGTCGAGGTGACGTACGAGCAGGTCGGCGAGACCGCCGACGAAGGTCGGATGCGTGCCGACGGTCGGGACGCGGGTGAATCGGATCCCGAGCCGATTGGCTGTTGCGGCGGCTTCGGTGTCGAGGTCCCACACGACTTCGACATGGTCGGACAGGAAGCCCATAGGGGCAACGATCACGTCGTGGACGCCGGCCGCGGCGAGCTCGGCGAGGACGTCGTTGACGTCCGGCTCGAGCCAGGGCATGGCAGGCGGTCCGCTGCGGGACTGGAAGACGAGCCGCCAGGGCGGAGCGTCGACGCCTGCTCGATCGGCGGCAAGCGTCACGGCCGCCTCGGCGGCGGCTAGGTGCTGCGTCACGTACGTCCCACGAGTAGCAGGATCCGCGGGCCAGCCATCCTCCGGCCCGGAGGTCCGGGCCATCGACAGGGGAATCGAGTGCGTCGTGACAAGGATGTACGGGCGCCGGCCGGGCTCAGCGAGCACCGGGACCAATGCCTCTGCCGTCGTCTCGGCAAAGCCAGGAAGGTCGGAGAACGGAGGCACCTTGACGACCTCCAGACCGGAGATGTCGGTGAGCGGGGCGCCCACGTCCTGCCGGTACTGACGGCACGAGGAGTACGACGAGTACGCGCTCGTCGCTAGGGCCAGCACGCGGTGCGCGCCGGAACCCGCGAGCTCGGCGAGCACGTCCCTCACGAAGGGTGGCGAGTTCCGGTTGGCCAAGACCACGGGGACCGCATGCCCTCGCTCCGCGAGAGCGCCAGACAGCGCGTCGCGAAGGGCGCGGTTCTGCGCATTGATCGGGCTGACACCGCCGAGCGTGACGTAGTGGTTCCCGACCTCGTCCAGCCGCTCCGGCGGGATGCCTCGTCCAGCCGTGACGCGCTCCAGGAACGGGCGCACCTCGTCGAGGGCCTCCGGTCCACCGAAACCCAGCAGCAGGACGGCGTCATAGCTCAAGACAGCACGCCTAGGATCTCGGATGTCTCGATCAACCGACCGGTGTGGAACGGGATCTCAACCCGGACATGACGACGCGCACCCGACGCTCTGAGGTGGCGGGTCAGGTCGACGATCTCGTGCAGCTCGGGCGCCTCGAGAGCCAACATCCACTCCCAGTCACCCAGCGCGAATGCGGCGACGGTGTTGGTCTTGACGGATTCGTACCCGCGACCCATCTGGCCGTGCTCGAAGAGGAGGTGCTTGCGCTCCTCGTCCGGCAGGAGGTACCACTCGAGCGATCTGACGAAGGGGTAGACGCACAGCCACGGCTGCGCCTCCACACCGGCAAGGAATGCCGGGACGTGTCCCTTGTTGAACTCCGCCGGGCGGTGCACACCGAAGGCGGACCATACCTGCTCGACGGTGTCGAGGGTGCGCCGGATGTCCCGCAACGCCGCCTGCAGACCCTCGGCTGTCGGGCCGTGCAACCACACCATCAGGTCGGTGCCAGCCCGGAGCCCCGAGACGTCGTACCAGCCCCGCACCACGACGTCGCCCCAACCCTCCTGTGCGCTCGCGAGGGCCTCCACGAGCCCGTCGGCCCCGGGGCCGGTGCGGCCGAATACGGCCCAACACGTGTAGCGGATTCCCTGGTTGATCTCTCGCGCACTGAGGCGGCCTTCAGTCATGGTCTTCATCCTAGGTCGGCTATCGAGCGGTTCTGAGCGACCCGAAGAGCCGCTTCGGCCTGTACGCGTCCGTCCGCGATGCAGTCAGGGACGCCGACCCCGTGCAACGCGGAACCGGCGACTCTCCAGGGGGTGGCTTCCAGCGCCGTCTCGACCGTCTTGACGCGATCGAGGTGGCCGACGGTGTACTTCGGCATGTCGCTGCGCCACCGCGAGATCCAGGAGTCAGTGGGCGCGCTTGTCGCCCCGAGCGCCAGCTCTACATGCGCGCGGACGGCGGTCAGCAGCTCCTGGTCGCCCGCTCGTGCGAGAGGACCCACCCGGTCAGGAACAAACGCCCTGATCAGGACCTCGTCGTCCGGAGCCCGCCCCTCCCACTTGGCTGAAGAGATCGTGACGCCGCTCACCGGGGCCGCACCGGCCTCCAGCCATCCGTGGCTCGTCACCGGCGCCGCGAACGCGGCCTGCGCGTACGCAAGGGTCACCACCGTCGTGGAGGCAAGCGGGATCGCCTCGAGCGCTGCGGCCGCCTGAGGCGCCGGGCCCGCGAGCAGCCGAGCGGCCCCTGCCGGGCCGGTGGCCAAGACCACGGCGTTGGCGGTCACAGAACCGTCCTCGAACAGCACGCGCGTTCTGTCCGGGTGGTCCTCCAAGCCCGACACAGTCACGCCCGTACGCAGGTCGGCACCCTGACGTGTGAGTTCCGTCGCCAGGCGGTCGACCAGGTCGCCCAAGCCCCCGCTCAAGGTCCGAAACGGCGATCCGGCACCAGGTGTCAGTCGCTTTGTGCGTCCCTGCGCCAGAGAGGCCAGCATCAGCGAACGATGCTCCCGTTCGTTGATGCGCAAAGAGGGCAAGACGGCATCGAGGGAGAGCTCGTCAACACTGGCGCCGTAGATGCCGCCGATCATCGGATCGGCGAACTTACTGACGATTCCGCGGCCTAGGCGTCGCCCGAGGAAGGCTCCGATCGAGACATCGCCGTCGCCCAGCAGACGCGGAATGACAAGGTCGAATCCAGCACGCAGCTTGTCCCACGGAGCGAGCGTCCCCGTCGTGACGAACGGCCAAAGCCTGGTCGGCAGCACCATGCCCATGCCGTCGGGCAGACGACGCATGCGACCACGGCTACGGAGGAACACCTTACGAGTACCGCGCGTGGAGATGACGTCCTCTTCCATGCCGAGCTCGCGGATCAAGGCCAGCGCCGCCGGGCGGTAGGCCACGAAGGAATCCGGCCCATGCTCGATCACGCGGCCGTCCGCCCGTTCCGTTTGGATCTTGCCGCCCAAGCGTCCACCGGCCTCCAGCACGACGACCTCGGCCCCCTGCTGCAGGCCCTCCCACGCAGCGGCGAGACCCGCGATCCCGCCCCCGATGACCGCCAGCCTCACGCGGGAACCTTCGGCTGGTACGGGCACAGCGGGTCGCTCTCCAAGGGGTCACCCGTCCAGGCATAGGCGCGGGCACGGGATCCTCCGCACCACTGGTTGAACTCGCAGACTCCACACCGTCCCTTGAAGGAGGAAGGGTCACGCAAGGAGCGCATCAACGGCGCGTCCCGGTAGAGGTCCACGAGCGGGGTGTCACGAATGTTGCCTACCTCTGTCGGCAGGAACCCGGATGGCGACACGTCGCCCTGATGAGAGATGAAGACGATGCCGTTGCCGTCCCGGACGCCGAAGCCACGCGCCATCGGTGACGCCTCGATCTGATCCCGCGTCTTGCCCGCATTCAGCATCGCCTGCGCAGCGATCCGGCGGTACTGCATCGCCTCGGTGGTCTTCACCTGGAAGGGCGCTTCCCGTGCGAGTCGGCCGAGCCACCCCATGAGCTGCTCGGCTTTGCCCGGAGTCAGCTCGGTCAGCTGGTTACCGCGTCCGATCGAGATCAGGAAGAACAGGCTCCAGCGCTGCAGGGTCTTGGACCGCAGGACGTCGTAGACAGCCGGCAGGTCGTCAGCGGTCACATCTGTCACGAGGGTGTTGACCTGGACGGGAATCCCGACCTCGGCCGCAGCATCGAGCGCATCCATGGTCGCGTCGAACGTCCCGGGGACGCCGCGGAGACCGTCGTGGAGCTCCGCAGACGAGCCGTCCAGGGACAACGAGATCGCCTGGACGCCATCGTCAGCGAACTCCGCCATCCGCTCACGCGTCAGCAGCGGTGTGACGGCTGGTGCCAGAGACACGCCGATACCGCGCCGTGCCGCAGCATGCATGATGTCGCGCAGGTCGGCCCGTCGCAGGGGGTCACCGCCCGTGAAGACGATGTGGGGCCGGGGCTCCCCGAACGCGGAGAACGAGTCGAGGTGATGCTCGATCTCAGCAAGGGTCAGCTCTCCTGGCGCTGGATCGGGCATCGCCGTAGCGCGGCAATGCCGACACGCCAGGCCGCACGCGTTGGTCAGCTCCCAGTAGACGATCATCGGCGCCCTGTCGTACGCCCAGTTCTCGGGACGCACTGCCCCTATGGCATGGGTCGAAGTCATAGCTCCTCCTGATATGGCAGTTGATGGACGTGGGCGACCAACCGGGTGAGGACGTCCGGGTCGGTGGTCGGCGGTACGCCGTGGCCCAGATTCACGACATGACCTGGGGCTGCCTGGCCGCGACGGACCACATCTGCCGCGTGGCTGGCGAGCTTGCCCCAGGAGCCGGAAAGCATGCCTGGGTCGATGTTGCCTTGCAGCGGGGTATGGCCTCCGAGGAGGGTGTTCGCCTCGTCCAGGGGAGTGTCCGAGTCGATGCCCATGACGTCAGCCCCAGCATCGCGCATCGAGACGAGGAGGTTGCGCGTCCCCGTGCCGAAGTGGACCCGAGGAAGGCCCAGATCCGCGACGCTTGCGAGCACTGCCGCGGAGTGCGGGGCCGATGCCGCGCGGTATTCGTCCGGCGTCAGGCGTCCGGCCCACGAGTCGAACAGCTGGAGCGCGCTTGCTCCGGCGATCGCCTCCGCGCGCAAAAACAGTGTGGTGGTACGGGCGACCCACGCCAGCAGGAGGTGCCACGTCTTGGGGTCGTCGCGCATCAGGGCGCGCGTGTACGGAAGCTCGCGCGACGGCTTCCCTTCCACGAGGTAGCTGGCGACCGTGAACGGCGCACCAGCGAACCCGATCAGGGGAATGCTCCCCAGCTCGGCCACGGCTAACCCGACCGCCTCGCGGATCGGACGGAGCGCATCCGGGTCCAGCTCGGGCAGCGAGCGCACGTCGGCAAGCGTCCGGAGCGGGTGCTCGACCACCGGTCCGATGCCAGGGACGATCTCCACGCCGACGCCGGCGAGCCGTACAGGGATCACGATGTCGGAGAAGAAGATCGCCGCGTCCAAGTCATGGCGCCGGACGGGCTGGAGGGTGATCTCAGCGGCCAGATCGGGGTCGAGACACGACCCGAGCATCGAGTGCCCCTCGCGAATGGCGCGGTACTCGGGCAGCGAGCGTCCGGCCTGACGCATGAACCACACCGGACGACGATCCGGCCGTCCTCCCCGGTATGCGACGAGGAGTGGCGAGTCCGAGGTGCGTCCCGCTCGCAGCGGGTGGTTCTGGGGAAGGGGATGGTCGTCCAGAGTCGGCGGGTCGACGACGACCCTCGGCACGGTCTGGCATAGCGTCGCGCAGACCGCGTTCGCCATCGCCGTGGAATCCGATACGGGCAAGCTGACGACGTCCCAGCCGCGCTCCTGAGCCGCCGCAGTCGTGCTAGGCCCCACAGCGAAGATCCGCACACTCGCGGGGATGCTTGCCCATCGCGCGACAGCGGCGACCGCGCTGGGCGAACGCAGCAACACAGCGGCCACGTTGCCCGAAGAGAGCGCGCCGGCAGACGCCGGCCGGTCGGCGACTGCGACGGTGTCGTAGACGACGGCGGAGTCCACGGTCCACCCTAAGGCGGTGAGGCCGTCAGCCAGCGTCGATCTGGCGAGCCGGCCGTGAGGGAAGAACGCCCTGCCGGGGGCCAGCTTCGACATGGCGTCGATGAGGACATCAGCACCGGAGCTCCCCACGAGCTCAGCGGGTGGGTCGACGGTGTTCGCCGTGCTTGCACCCACCGCGGCGACACGGAGGCCGCGTGATCGGGCTCCCGCAATGGCCTCGGTGAGCGCCTCGCGCCCGACGAGCACGCCCCAGGCATCGACCGTTCTGGGTGACGTCAGCACCAGCCAGTCACCGGGACCGGCGGCCTCAAGATCGACGAAGAGCTGCCGTCCGGAGGTGTCGTCCGACACGGGCGACACGACCAGGTACGGGTCCACGAGGGCCGGAATCCCCGCCGCCACCAAGGCTGTCGAGTCCGTGTCGTTGTCGTCGGGACGGACGAGCAGCACAGGCCGGATCATCGCGCCTCCGCCAACAGTGCGCGGGCAACACGACGTCCGAGCAGGTCAGCGAGGTCGAGAGAAGCATCGCCGACCTCAATGCGGTCGGAGTGCCGGGCATAGTCGACGCCACGATGCGCAGCGAGGTCGGCCGTCAATGTGAGCCACCCGCCCTCAATGGACCCCAACGCGCCCACCGCAGTCGTGCAGGCTGCCCCGACCTCGTCCAGGACCGCGCGTTCGGCTGCGACGCACAACTCAGTCGGGCGGTCGCTGAGGCGTGCGAGGGGAACGGCGAGGGGATCGTCCGCGCGGCACTCGATGGCCAGTGCGCCTTGCGCCGGCGCAGGAAGAATCAGTTCGGGTTCCAAGAAAACCATGTCGGCTGTCAGCAGCCCGAGTCGCTGCAGTCCTGCTTCGGCTAGGACCAAAGCGTCGATACCGCCCTCGGACACGGCCTTGAGCCGGGTGTCCACGTTGCCGCGGATCGCGCGGAGCTGAAGGTCCGGCCGTGCACGCAGCAACGCTGCCGACCGCCGCGGAGAGGACGTCCCCACCACAGCCCCGGCTCGGAGCTCGGCCAGGGACAGTCCGCCTTGCGTCACCAGGACGTCACGAACACCGGCTCGAATCGGCACCGCGGCCACCCTCAGGCCTTCGGTGGGCGCGGAAGGAAGATCTTTGTGACTGTGCACCACCATGTCGACGAGACCCTCCAACAGCGCGTCACGCAGAACGGCAACGAACACCCCTGGACGCGCGAAGGAGTCGAGCGGCACACGCGTGTCATCCCCCTCAGAGCGGATCACGACTATTTCAACCGACTCGCCCGTGGCAGTCAGCATGTCGGCCACCCAACCTGACTGGGTTCGAGCCAAACGGCTCCCCCGCGTGCCGAGTCGGATCATGAACCGGCCTCCACGTCTATCCCGAACAGCGTGTGGAGAGCGCTGCGGTAGTCCTCCAAGTCGCCGGTACGGGCCAGTTCCGCCGCACGGACAGACGGGGTATGGAGCAGCGCGTTGCTGACTCGTCTCAAGGAGCGCGCGACAGCATCGGCCGTCTCGGGCGTGTGTCGCCGCTCGGCGGCCACGATCTCTGCCTCAATGATGGACGCCACGTATGCGCGGATCGCCGTGACCGCGGGGTCTGCCTGGCGACCGCCCTCGACGTGACTGAAGGCGGCGATTCCACTCCGCACCAGGTCCATGGCGGCCGCGACCGCGTCTGCCTGCTCGGCGGGAGCGTTGCGCGACACCTCATCGAGGTCGATCACTACGACCTGGGGCAAGAGGGAGACCTCGGGCGCGACGTCGCCGGCCATTGCCAGGTCCAGGATGGGCAACAGCGCCGTACGCCCCACGCGGGCGTCGGCCAGGGTGTCCGCAGTCAATGTCTCTGAACCCGTGCCCGAGCAGCACACCACCGCGTCAGCCCAAGTGAGAGCGTGCTGGAGGTCTCCTGGGGACACCGGCATGGCCGGCGAGTGGCTCGCCGCGAAAGCGTCCGCGCGTCCGGTGCCGGAGAAGACTCGGATCTCGTCGACCCCACGCCGGAGCAACTCGGCCATCACAACGCCCGCGTACGACCCTGTGCCCTCGATCAGGACGCGTCGTCCCTCCAGCGGGAAGAACCGGTCGGCGACCAGATCCAGGCCGACGCCGGCGAGGGAGCGGCCAGATGCTCCCAGCGCGGTGCTCGAGGCGACCGCCTTCGATGTGGTCAACGCCGCCTGGAACAGTCGGCGAAGCCGCGGGCTCGCCGTGGCGACATGGTCTGCCAGAGCCATGCGCACCTGGCCTGCGACCTCCCGTTCGCCCACCACGACGGAATCCAGTCCACTGGCGACCCTGAACAGGTGCTCGACTGCGCCATCGCCCACATGGACGACGAGGGCTGGATCCACTTCGGGCAGGTCGGACTCTGTCAGACCAGCGATCATGCGTCGCCCACTGTCGACTGCCGAGTGGAACTCTGTGGCGTCCAGGTACAGCTCGAACCGGTTGCACGTCGCCAGCAGGATCACGCCACGGATCGCTGGATCCGCCGCCACCAGCAGGACGGGGAGGTCCCGTCCGCGGGCACCGAGAACTGCTAGCTCTCCGCTCCCTATTGAGCGGTGGCTGACCCCTAGATGGACGAGCGGCACAGTCTCACATTAGCAACGCCACCAGCAGCCGCACAATCAGTCATGCGCGGGTGTGCCAGGCGCATCGCCGGCCCGATGACGCCCAGTCGGCTCGGCCCGCAGTAGTCCCCTTCGGTGCGTCCTGTTCCTACACTCGGGGGGCTCGGGTCAGCCGGTGCCGGGCAGGATGCCGGGGAGCATCAGGACGGCGCCCAACACGAGAGCTCCGAACGTACTTGCCAGCCATAGGGAGATCCAGACCAGACGGGGCACGTGGGTCAGTCGGGCGAGCTGCGCGGCGTCCGACCCTGCCGTGGCCCGCCCTCGGCCGGATGCAAGTTCGAGGACGGGTCGCGGACCGGCTAAGAGCAGCAGCCAGGCCAGCCCGTAAGCCAGCCACACCAGGAGGTGGGTTGGTGCGTACCACGTGGCGAAGCCAAGGGCCGCGCCGAGGGCGAGCACGACCAGCGCCCCGTGCAGGTTGCGGATCTTCAGCAGCATCAACGCCAGCAGCCCCACCAGGAGCCACAACATGGCCACCGCGCGGCCTGCTCCGGCGACAGCGGCTGCCGCTAGGCCGACGACCGAGGCGGCGGGGTAGCCGGCGAACAACGTGAGCACCATGCCAAAGCCGTCCGGCCTTCCCCTAGTCAGCGTGAGGCCGGACGTGTCCGAGTGCAGCCGGATCCCTTCCAGGGAGCGACCGGTGAGGGTCGCCGCGACGGCGTGACCGGCCTCATGGCAGACCGTGACCAGCATCCGCACCGCCGGCCAGGCGAAGAGAACCCCGGCAAGAGCCGCGACCCCGATCACGATCAGGACAGACGCGTCCGGGATCGGGGTCGTGGCCGAGGCGCGCTGCCACAGTTCCTCCAGGACGGACATGTGGTCAGTGTCCCAGCAGGGGCAAACGGAGGCGGGTCAGGGCTCGGCGCGCGACGCGGAAGCGACAGCGGACGCCCAGCGGGAGGTGCCCACCGGGAGCCGCACAGCGGCCGGATGTGTCACGGGTGATCGAACGGGTTGATGAGGGTCAGCCCGTCGACGTGAGTGAAGTCTTTGATGTTTCTGGTGGCCAAGGTGGCTCGGTGCGCGAGGCAGATGCCCGCGATCTGCGCATCAGCCAGCGGTATCTGTCGTCCCTGATCCAGGCCGTCGACCAGGAGTCGTGCCGTGGCCCTGGCTGCGGGGATGTCGTAGGTAGCGACGGTGTCAGCGAACGCGTCCAACAATGTGGCCCACCGACGCTCCAGGTCTTTGCGACGGCGTCCCTTTGGGAGTCGCCCCAAGCCGCGGTCGACCTCTTCGACGGTCACGACACTGATGGTCAGGCCGGTGGCCCCCACATTCTGCGCCCACGCCAGCACATGTGGGTCTGGGGCGTCCTTCATGAACTCCGAGACAATGTTGGTATCGGCGATTATCACGACAGGTCGACCGGACGCGGCGCCTGCGTGCGTTGGGGCACCTCGAAATCCAGGCCGCCGACCTCGGCGAACGAGTTGTGCAGGGCGAGCAGGATGTTCTCTTCAGGAAGGTCCACGACGGCGTCCAAAATTGCGCGGACCTCAGCCTCAACCGATCGTCCGTGCTTCGCAGCGCGACCACGCAACCGGGCGTGAGTGCGCTCGTTCAACTGCCGGATCGTCAAAGTACTCATGACCAACACCTCTTGACAGCAATGCTAGCACTCCATCGGACGCCTTGCTCCATTCGCGGCCTTGGAGGAGTACGGACGCGCCCGGTGCCGAAGACGGGTTCGACGCCCAGCCGCAGGCTTCTAGACCGTGGTGGACGTTTTAGCGTGGTGTTAGGTTTGGGAGCAGTTCCGCCCGAATCCCGGCGGACGCCAGGGAGGGACAATGAGGCGTTGGGTCGCACTCGCCAGTTGGTGCACAGCCGCGGCCGTGCTAGCTGGATGCACGTCGGTCGGTGGGTCCGGAATCCCCACACCACCTCCTGCTGGGGCGACAGCCCTGCCGTCCAGTGGGAATGGCACACCTGGCCAGTCTGGAACTGAACTGCCGCCGGGGGCGACTGTCTTCGCAGTCATCGGGGATTACGGTGTCAACAACACCAACGCCGATAACGTGGCATCACTGGTTAGCTCTTGGGATCCGGCCTACATCCTCGCGCTGGGCGACAATTACTACACTCGTGCCGGTGGCAAAGGGACGGCCAAGTACGACGAATCCACCGGGAAGTTCTACTGCGACTGGTTGAAGGACATCACCACCACAGGCAGCCATTGCCCCTCAGGCGCGGCCAATGTAAATGCGTTCTTCCCGACCCTGGGCAATCACGACTACAACAATGCCGGGCTAAAGACCTACCTGGCCTACTTCGATATCCCCGGCTCAAGGTTTGCAAGCAGTTCTGACAATGAGCGGTACTACGATTTCGTCCAGGGCGATATTCACTATTTCGTGCTGAACTCCAACGAAGAAGAACCAGACGGTATCACCAGCACCTCTAAACAGGCCCGCTGGCTAAAGCAGGAGCTGGCGGCGTCCACCTCCCGGTGGAACATCGTCTACGACCATCACCCGCCGTACTCATCGGATGCCAGGCACGGGTCGACCCCCGAGTTGCAGTGGCCCTTCGCCGAGTGGGGAGCCGACGCCGTGTTGTCCGGCCACGCACACGTCTACGAACGAATCCTCGCAGATGGGATCGTCTACCTCGTCAACGGTCTCGGCGGCGCGAATCGTGTCAAGTTCGAGACTCCGGTGGCCGGAAGCGCTGTTCGCTTCGACAGCGACTGGGGTGCCCTCAGAGGTATTGCCACCGACAAGGATCTGACGTTCGAGTTCATTGCTGTCGACGGCAGCCGGGTGGATTCCTACACGATACCCGCGCGTCCGGGAAGATAGTTGGGGGTTAGTCCAGCGACGCACAGTGACGCGCCGACAGCGCTCATCAGAGAACCGGAAGGCTGAGGAGCACCCGCAGGGTGCGTCTCGAAGCTGTGAGTCTGGTGTGGCCACGCTTTTAGTGGTGTTGTTGGGATCGACGGTCACGTCGTGACTCTTCTCGAAGCTGGCCCTTTGGGTGCCTTGCTGTGGACATGTCCGGTGTGAGCGTCGA
>CAYMMF010000025.1:0-17223 GCA_964391475.1 uncultured Propionibacteriaceae bacterium
GGCGAGCACGAAATGGCTGGGCACCTCGATCTGCTCCCAAGTTGAATCGTCGAGCGCGACCTCGGCGACGTTGGCAGCAGCGCCGCTGGTAGTGGGGGAGAACTGGAACCTCCAAAGCCCGTCCAATTTCCAGGTCAAAGGCTCGTGTGGCCGGTAGCTCGCAACCCTGTCGTGATCACCCGGGGCGATTGATTCTAGGTAGTCGTGGCTTCTGATCCCAGACGAGGACGACATGTCGTAACCTTCTCTCAACGGCACCCGAGTGCTTACAACAGAACAGTGGTGTAACCGGTTACACCGACATATCAATTGCACTCTAAATAAATGTCTGTGTCAGTTAATTTAGAATGATTGTTATCTGACCGTTATCAGGGGTTCGGCGGCTACCGTGCTAGTCGACAGTCTCTGCAAGGTATAACACAGCGTGCTCCGGATTAACCGGTGCCCCGAAGAGCCCCGACGAAGCCAGCGCTGAACCCGGCAGGACTACGCCGTCACCGCCGGAACTGCCCCACCACGCAGGCTTACGCAACCCCGAAGGCTCGCTCCCAATGCGCACAGGAGTGATGCGGTAGCGGCGATCAGGATCCAATCCTTCGAAACGCAACCTGCCCAGGAAGCTGGTGATCGGGGTGTCGATAAGAGCGAACGAGTAAATCGCCCGGGTCTTGTCTGGCGCTACAACACCAAAAGCGACCAGCGCGTCATCAGGGAAATCCATCCGCACCAGATCGCCACCGAACAACAGCTTTCGCTCGGCCTTGTAGAACGAGATCCACTCAGCCAACTCTAAGAGCTGGGCCTCGTCGACCAAGCGCAGATCCCACTCGATACCAAGATGGCCGAACACCGCGGTCGCAGCCCGGAAGTTCAGATCGTGACCTCGCCCGGTGGTGTGTGAGACGTCAGAGGCGATGTGAGATCCGATCACTTCCGGGGGAAGTAATTGGGTCGTCCACCGTTGAATCCGTTGGCGTTCCATCGGATCGATGCAATCCGAAGCCCAAACCCGGTCGGTGTGCTCCAAAACTCCAAGATCAACCCGTGCTCCACCAGACGCGCACGCCTCAATCTCGAGCCCGGGGTGTGCTGCGCGTAACTCGTCCATCAGCCGGTAGGAGGCCTCAATCGTCTCGTGGACGCCGGGACGCCCGCTCGGTTGGGTGCCCGCGTCTACCAGATCGCGGTTGAAATCCCACTTGATGTAACCGATGTCGTACTCGCCCAGGATCGCCATCATCGAATCCCGCACGTACGCATAGCATTCGGGGATGCCAAGATTGAGCGCATGCTGAGCCCTCGACGCCACCGGAATCCGGTTGCCCGTCGACATCACCCATTCGGGGTGGGCGCGGGCGACATCAGAATCCAGGTTGACCATGTCAGGTTCAAACCAAATCCCGAACTGCAACCCTAACTCGCGCACTCGATTCACCAGCGGGTGCAACCCGGTGGGCCACATCTTCGCCGACACCTGCCAGTCACCCAGCCCTGAGGTGTCATCGCGTCTGGAGCCGAACCAGCCGTCGTCCAACACGAAACGTTCGACACCGATGGCTGCGGACGCCTCGGCCAACTCGAGCATCGGCTCGAGCCGATGGTCGAAGTAGACCGCCTCCCAGGTGTTGATCGTCACCGGACGCTCAACACTCGGGTGCTGCGGACGCGAACGCATGTAGCGGTGGAATCGGCGTGCCACCGCGTCCAACCCCACCCCGTAAGAGCCGTACAACCACGGCGTTGTGTAGCTATCGGCAGGACTCAGGATGACCTCGCCTGGCAGCAAAAGCTCGCCGCCCCCGATCACCTGCTCACCGGAGTACGCGCGTTCGGCGTAGTGGATGTGGTTTCCGCTCCACCCGACATGGACGCCCCACACCTCTTTGTCAGCGAAGCCGAACCCGGGGACGCCCGCGTGCAGCACAGTCGCGGCGTCGGGGCCGGTGCGCCCACGGCGGTTCTCTCGCAGGTGTGTGCCGACGGTGAACGGCATGCGCTGCGGCACCCGCTCCTTCGTCCAACGGCCTGCCATGTCGAGGAGCTCCGCGGCTACCGTTGGCACAGGGTAGGCGAGCACCAGGTCGTCCAACTGGTAGTCGTCCTCGCCTTCGTTGGTCAGGCACGCCCGGCTGCGCAATAACCCACCCTGGGTCAACTCGAGGGTTACTGCGAGCGCCAGGCTGGCGTCGTCGTCGAGAGCCTCGACTTCAACCACCGCCGCCCCGGCGGTGACCAGAGTAGGGGCGTCCGAATTTGTTTTTACTGGTTGGCCGTCCACCCACAACTGGGTGGACGTGAACTTCGGTGACCAATCTCTACCCGTGCGAGACCCGCTGACGCCAGGGCGCCCTAACCAGCCGGTGTGATGCTCCGGAAGAAGAGCCAACCGCACCGGCTCATCTGGCTGGTTGGACACGATGGGGTTGACCCCGGCCAACACGAGAGCCGAGACCTCATCGACGCTCAACTCGCCCAGATCGGTACCCCAGTGAGCGATGGCAGGGAGTTGCCCTCGCGAAAGATCGATGACGACGCTTGTTCCCTCGCCACGCAGCACGACGAAGGCGTTCACTGGGGCCCGCACAACAACCCCCTACTGACCGTGAGTCGGACGCGCCGGAACAGCGTCTGCGGGCAACGCCGCAAGCCACTCCTCTTCACCGCCGGGCGGGGGAAGGACGCGGCCGTACTCGATCATCGAATCGGCCGGAACATCCAACAGGTAGACCCACACCCGCGTCCGGCTGATGCCGCACTTGTTGACCACCGCGTCGGCGAGCGATTCGATCAGCGCGCCCTTCTGCTCGGCGGTGCGTCCAGCCCGAATCCGACCGTAGACGAAGACTTGATCGTTGGGCGCGATGCCGCCGCCCACATACCAGTGGCCGTGCGGGATCTCAGAGAAGAAAACTTGTGCGAAGACGCCGGACGCCCCAGTGGCAGCCGAATGTGCTGCAGCCAGAGATTTTGCAAGCCCGGAGCGGTCAGCATTGGTGAGTCGACCAGAAACTGTGTGAACTGTATAGGTAGGCATGTTCTACGTTCTCACACGCCACTGACAAAGACACCCCTAGCGGGGGCATCTCCTTGCTTTATTTACTCAACGAGCGCGCATTAGTCAGACGCCAAATAGCGCGGCAGCGGACCGTAATACACCTCATCGACGATGTTGGGCGGTGGCACCTCGGGGTTCCGCTGCGCATGCCAAGCGGCTGCGAACCGGCGAGCAGGAGGCGTCCATAACAGCCCAGAACCCAAAACGATCAGCGGAATCCCCACGACCGAAATCACATTGATCGTCAACGCACCAATCGCCAGCACGCTGGATACCACGCCAGCCCACCGCGTCCATCCGTAGCCTTGCGAGGCGTAGTACGCGGTCATGGACGAGGTGGTTGCGATCACCAACCCGATCGCAACTAGGCCGGTCACGATGGCGGCTCGCACCGGGTCGCCGAACTCGGTTGGGAACGCTCGATTCAGCCAGCCGGCTTCGAGAAAACGATCAACGCTCAGCCACATCGCCCACAGCAGCCCGACCATCACAGCCGCGACCCCTGCGAAGATGCTGGACACCGCGATTACGACAACCACAGGACGCCGCGGCTCACCAGTGCGCGGGTTGAGCGGCACGGTGTTCGATGCAAGTGAATCGTGCGAAGTCACGGGTTCAGCATAGTTGCCTCACTCATCCGGGCTAGGGTGGATGCCATGTCTGCGATGCGTTGGCCTGTTGTGATATTCGATCTTGATGGGACGCTGGCAGACACAATCCCGCTGATCCTCGCCTCGCACGACCACGCAACCCGCGTGGTGTTGGGGCGGGAGTACTCCGAAGCCGAACGGCTGTCTTGGATCGGACGCACCTTGTGGGACATCTACGACGACATCGCCCCCGACAAGGTAGACGAGATCGCCGACGTCTACACGAACTGGAACCGCGATAACTTGCACATGATCGCGTCCTACCCGGGCATTGGCGAACTGATGGCCGATCTGCGGGCGAGCAAGGTTCCCGTGGGGGTAGTGACGTCCAAGCGGCGGCCAGCGGCGAAGGCGACGCTGCAGGCCGTGGGCCTCAACTGGGTGCCGGTGCTCGCAGCCGCCTTCGAAACCGCAGAACACAAGCCGTCACCGCTGCCGCTGGAGCACGCCCTGACGAAGCTGGGCGCCCGGGCTTCGGACGCCGTCTACGTGGGGGACGCGGTCTTCGACGTCCAAGCGGCTCAGGCCGCAGGGTTGGGGTCTATCGCAGTGTTGTGGGGCGCCGGGACGCCTGCCGACCTGGCGTCCGCTCAACCAAGCGTGTTGGTTCGCGACGTCGAGGAGCTTCGAGTCGCGCTCAGTGCCGGTTGACAATTCCGGCTTACACAAGCCCGCGCGCCAGGTCTTCGCAACTTAAAGAGTTTCGCTCCCGGGATCCCTGAATCAGGTGGGAACCCGGGAGCGAACTATCGCCGATCAGGCCTTCATAGTGCCCGTCTCTAGCATGCGGACGTGCCAGCTCAAGGCCTCATTCATCACGTGCGGAGTGTGGATGCCCTTGGCGGTAGCGACCGCACGGTCGTAGTAGTCCTGCAGCATCGGCTTGAAGTCCGGATGCGCGCAGTTCTCGATGATGGCCTTGGCCCGCTGCTTCGGCGAGAGGCCACGCAGATCGGCAAGACCCTGCTCGGTGATGACGACCTGAGCGTCATGCTCGGTGTGGTCGACGTGCGAAACCATCGGGACGATGCACGAGATGTCGCCACCCTTGGCGGTCGACGGGGTGACGAACGCGCTGATGTAGGCGTTGCGGGTGAAGTCGCCCGAACCGCCGATCCCATTCTGCATGCGGGTGCCCATGA
The DNA here is from genome assembly GCA_964391475.1 of uncultured Propionibacteriaceae bacterium. Classification (GTDB taxonomy): domain Bacteria; phylum Actinomycetota; class Actinomycetes; order Propionibacteriales; family Propionibacteriaceae; genus Propioniciclava. The sequence goes on from CAYMMF010000025.1 coordinate 4,848, forward strand.
TGTGGGTGGAGTTCACGTTGCCGTAGAGGTCAGCCTCGATCAGACCGTTGCACGAGATGACGCCGAGCCGCCGAATGACCTCGGGATGGTTCGACACTTCCTGAGGACGCATGACGATCCTGGTCCGGTAGAAAGCCGCTTCTTCGTTCATCTTGTGTGCGGCCTCAGGTGACAGTGAGAACGCGGTCGCTGATGCAACAGAGAGCTTGCCAGAGTCGATCATGTCGACCATGCCGTCTTGGATCACCTCGGTAAAAGAGGTCAGGTTTTCGAAGTGGCCCTGGTTCAGACCAGCCAGCACCGCGTTCGCGATGTTGCCGACTCCAGACTGGAGTGGAAGCAGGTTGGCGGGAAGGCGTCCGGCCTTGACCTCCATGTCGAAGAAATCGAGCAGGTGGCGGGCGATCGTGAGCGAATCGTCGTCGAGATCCTTGAAGGGAGTGTTCCGGTCGGGCGCGTCCGTGAGGACGATTGCGACAACCCGATCAAAATCGAGTTCGTAGTGGCGATGCCCGATGCGGTCGCCCGCGTGAGCGATCGGAATCGGCTTGTTGTGGCCTTCGGCGACGAGGTTGTACATGTCATGCATGCCTTCAAGCTCGATCGACTGCCACGAGTTGACCTCAAGGATGATCTTTTCTGCCTTCTCAAGGTAAACGTGGTTGTTTCCGATCGACGAGCTCGGGATCGCCTTGCCGTCTTCGGTGATAGCCGTAACCTCGACGACTGCGGCGTTCAGTTTCCCCCAGAACCCGGCACGCACCTGGCGTGCGACGTGTGAAAGATGGACGTCGTAGTAGTCAGAGGTGCCGTCGTTGATCTTGTTACGCATGATCGGATCCGACTGGTAAGGCATGCGCATCCCAACACCGTTAACCTCCGCGAGCGTACCGTCGTGCTCGGGTGCGGTTGAAGCGCCGGTGTAAGAGTTGATGACGAACGCTTCACCGCGCTCGTGTGCTGCCTTGATCTGGGCCGCCAGCGCCCCAGGAATAGCCTTCGGGTAGCCGGATCCGGTGAAGCCCGAGAAGCCCACATTGTCACCGTGCTTGATGAACTTAACGGCCTCTTCCGCCGACATGATCTTGCTGCGGTACTTCTCGCTAAGGATGCGCGACATCAGTTTCCTCCCTGAAATGATGATGTTGTGGCACAGGCTACCCAAAATGGGTGCCCACGTCTGCCCCCTAGGGGGCTGTCTTCTGGCTGGCGGATATCGGGTGCGGGCTAGCTCAGGCGAGCGTGATCCGTTGTTTGAGGGTGTGCATTTCGCCCGGTAGCAGCGTGATCGCTTTCTCGCCGACGTTTCCTGCTTCGATGCAGACCATTGTTGGCCACTCGCCGTCGGCGAAATCCTCCATCTGGGCAGCTTTTTCGGGGCCCGGGTTCCACACGATGGTGGACGCCGAACCCGACTTGGTGACAACCAGGTTGCGGCCGAGGACCGGGTCAACCACGGTTAGCGCGCCGGTGTGGTCGTAGATCCGGTCGAGTTCTCCAACGACACTCAAAGTGCCGGATTGAACCTTGGTTCCGCCGGTGACTTTGTCGAAGTAGGCAACGCCGTCGAGGCCATCGATCGTGACCTGGCCCACATCGCCGACCGCAAGGTAGGTGTGGAGAGCTTCTTCAAACTTCAACGGTTCTTCGCCAGTGTTGGTCACCTGTAGTGAAATCCCGAGGTACTCGGGGGTGAACTTAGCTCGCAACGATGCCGTGTAGTTGTCGAGTGCGCCCTCTTCGCCGTGCGTCATTGCAGAGTCGAGTAGGTATTCGACGATGAGTCGACCATCGCGGTCCAGGGTGTCTTTGACGGTGTTGAGGTGCCATGAATGCAGGCGCGCGATGCCGTGCATCAGTTCTTTGGTGCCATCGGGGCCTTTGGCGAACCACGGGAAAATCACCGGGACGCCACCGCGAAGGGCATTTCTGCCGGAGTAGTTGGTTTTGCTGCTGAGGAAGAGGACGGGTGCTGCTCCGTCCGGTTGGTAGGACCACACGTGTGCCCCGTGGTCGAAGATACCGAAGTGACCTGAACCTGGCTCGGCTTCGATGCCGTACAGCGGGTTCTTGGTCCTTTCATAGGCCATGTTGGAAGCCCCTTTCTTACGATCCGGATCTCAGATACGACCCTAGTGGGCTGCCCGGGTTCGCGCTCGGAATTTTCTCAGCGCAGTGGCTGCGTTGGCCGAAGCACGAACCCAGTTCGCAGCTTCGGAGTGAAGAATGTCGACTTCGGTGGCATAAGCAACCCCTCGCGTGCCGTCCGCTCTATTTCGGCTAGCGTGGTCGGCCGAATGAGGACGCCAGCAGTCACCTCACCGGATCGAACTAACTGGAGCATCTCGTTCAGCCCATGCTGGTAGGTGACGTCGGCGTCCAGGTCGGCCAGGGCATGCTCCAGCCAGGCGCCGTCCAGGGCTCGGACGCCGTCGAACGCCCCCGGCTTCGGGGTCAGCCAGGTTGCAGAACCGTCCGGGGCGAGCAGCGCGAGGCGTCCAAACTCCACCATCTCAGCAAGAAGCTGAGAGGTTGGGGCTGGTGCCTTCGATAGCTCGAAGGATTCAGCCAAGACGGACTTCAAGGCGTCAAACGTGACTCCGGTGTAGACGCGGTGGATCGCATCGATCGACAGCTGATCGGGGCTCAACTCGTTCACGAAGGTCAGGGTCTCTTCTGCGGGGGTGTCGAGACGTCTTGTCGCGGCGCGGACTTCGTCGCGGTAGATCCGAGAGATTGCGTACCGGTGGTGCCCGTCGGCGATCAGCACGTCGTCAGAGGCGATGATTTGGGCGATCTGAGCGATCCGGTCAGGGTCGGTAATTCGTTCGACGGTGTGAGTGGCGCCGTCCACTTCCAGTGTTCCCAGACTTTCGCCGGGTTCGGCCAACGCCGCAGTGAGCCCGGACGCCAACGACAACCCCCAAACAGGTGACAGGTTGGTCGAAGTCGCGCGGGTCAGGTCTAGCCGGTCGGTCTTGGCTTTGGGCGTGGTGTGCTCGTGGGGGAGGACGCCGCCGGCACCCTCGTCAACTACCTCCAACCCACCTAGGACACCCACGATCTCGCGAGGCTTTTCGGCTGCGTCGGTGAACGCCATCCTGTAGATGGTCAAAGAAGGCTCGTCGTCAGTAGCCATCACGCCTTCGGCGAGCCACGCGTTCAGCCGTTCGCGAGCCAGGTCGTACCGATCTTCGCCGCCTGCTGGCACATCAATGTGCACGATGTTGTGCGGAGAACGCCGTGCTAGCACCGTAACGTCGGCGTCGGAGAGCACGTCGTAGGGGGGTGCGATGACGGCATTGAGGTCAGTGTCTTGGGCGTAACGATGGGCGCGGAAGGGCGTGAATCGTGGCATGGTCACAGGGTAGCCGTAGGATGGCCCGATGACTCGACGGGTGCTGGCGATCGTTGGATCTGTGATTGCCGTAATCGTGGTGCTCTCGCTCCTGACTTGTGGCGGTTTAGGCGGTGGGGGCGGATCGGTTATGAAGGTGCCATCTGCTAGTCCGCCCGTGGTTTCCTCGAGTGTGTCGGTTGAGACTGACCGAGCTTCCGGGGCGCCAACACAGGCAGTCGCTTCTAACTCCAGCACGATTTTGATCGATCCAAAATCTGGATTGAAGTTCGTGGAACTGGTGAACCTGCCCAAGGAGGCCTCGGATACGATGGTGGCCATTCGAGCTGGCGGGCCATTTCGTTTTTCAAAGGACGGCAGTGTTTTTGGGAACAGAGAGCGGATACTGCCGAGACAACCGAGCGGTTATTACCACGAATTCACCGTCGTCACCCCCGGTGAGGCCACTCGCGGGGCTCGTCGGATCGTGACCGGAGGAGAGAAATACGGCACCGTGAATGACGAGTTTTACTACACGGCTGATCATTACCAGACGTTTGAAAGGATTCGGACGTGATGCTGCCAGCAGGAGTGCACGTCTCGAGAGGTGGCAGTGATATTCCTCCGTATCGGGCAGCAGGCTGGCGAATTGTGCGGATGCGGGGTGGCGTAAACAAGGCAGACGTTCTATCAGGCCTGGGGGGTGCGTTCGATTTTCCGTCCTGGTACGGACGCAATCTGGACGCGCTGGCGGACTGCCTGACTGACCTCACCGAACCCACAGTCCTGATCTGGACTGGGTGGGAGTTGCTAGCCGTGGAAGATCCGGATTCCTGGGCTGCGATCATGGACGTTTTACGTGAGCGTGTGGACGCCGAGCCACCCTTCGCAGTGTGGTTCGTGGCGGGCTGAACTTCGGACGGTTGTGCCCTTCGAGACGGCACTGCGGGGCCTCCTCAGGGGGCGGTGCTTTGGTTGAGCCCTTCAAGACGTCAATCGGTCGGGTCACACCTGACGCCAGTTGCATGGATTGGGCAGTAGCCGTGCGGGTTCTTGGCCAGGTACTGCTGGTGGTATCGCTCCGCTGGATAGAAGGACGCCCCACGCGTGATTTCGGTGGTGATCGGGCCGAAACCGGCGTCTGAGAATGCTGCAGCGAAGCGATCCCGGACCGATATCGCAGTCGCCTCCTGTTCGTGGTTCACCGGATAGATCGCAGAGCGGTACTGGGTTCCGACGGCGTTGCCCTGCCGCATTCCCTGGGTTGGATCGTGGTTTTCAAAGAAGATGTTGAGGATCTGGGAGTACGAAATCCGCGCCGGAGCAAAGCACACGCGAACGACCTCGGCATGCCCAGTGCGTCCGGAACAAACCTCCTGGTAACTGGGATTGCGAGTGGCGCCGCCCGCGTAGCCGACCGCGGTGTTCGTCACCCCAGGGGTCTCCCAGTACAGCTTTTCGGCCCCCCAGAAGCATCCGAGCCCAAGATAGGCCACCTCTGAGCCGGGTGGAGTGGCCAAGACCTCCCCACCAAACACGACGTGGGTTACACCATCTGACAGCACCGGGGTGTCGCGCCCGGCAAGATTTTGGTGCGGAGCGTTCGGACGCGTGAAGCCAAGCATGATCCCAACGATAACCCGGTCGCCAATAGTGAAATCAGGAGTCGCCTCGTCCGCTAACCCGTTAGCGGACGAGGGTGAATCTTTGCATCGTTCAGGGTGAAATCAGGGTAAGAAATCCCGGTTTGGGGTTGAAGGTGCTAACTCCAGCTAGCAGAATGGTGGTTATGGAGCGCAAGGAACACAGCAATCAGCGGACGGGTGGTAACCCGCCGCTGGGGGAGTTCATTGCGACTCAGCGGCGCGCAGCGGAACTGTCACTGAGGCAGGTTGCGGAGCGCGCCGGGATCTCGAATCCCTACGTCAGCCAGATAGAACGCGGGTTGCGAAAGCCGTCCGCAGAGGTGCTGGCGCAGTTAGCAAATGCGTTACAGGTCTCGGCCGAAACGCTATACGAGAAGGCCGGCCTCCTCGAGGGAGTCGATCGGGTGACCCCGGTGGAGCGTGCGGTCCTCGCAGACTCTGTGCTGTCTGAAACCCAGAAGCAGGCGCTACTAGAGGTCTACCAAGCTTTCGTATCCCCGCAATCCACAACAAACAAGGAGTGACCATGTCCGACAAGAGCCAACACGAGAAGATGACCCCCGAACGGTTCGGGGAAATCGCAATTAAGGTTGCCCAAGACACCGCTTACGTGGCGGCGGGCATCGCCAACGTCATCGCAGAAAAGACCAAGGAACTCATCGAGACCCAGCGGAGTCACCTGGCAGAGAAGACGCCAGAGGGAGTGGATCCGAACTTCAAGTCGTTCGTTGAGCAGATGCCTGACCAGTTCAAGGCTTTGATGGACGACGCTCAGGCCCAAATCCAGGAGCTCGCTGAGCGTGGTCGCGCTGTCATCAACGAGATGCAAGCTGGCCAGGCCAAGCAGAAGTCCGAGGCGTTTGACCTTAAGGACGACGCGGAGGCCCAGCCTGACGACGAGGAGCAGATCCACGTCGCCGAAGAGGATCTAATCTCTGAGGGCGGTCACGTCGAAGAGAGCGACACCGATAAGTAGCCTGCTCCCCTGAACCTTGTTCAGGGACGCTGGAACGAAACCCGTCAAGCTGCGAGCGGCTTGACGGGTTTCCCCAATTCCCGAAGCCAAGTGGGTGCGGAGTAAAGCCCGGGGACGCCGCGCGTTGCAGCCCAGGTCGCCAGCGTCAGGGACGTGGCAAGGATCGTCATCAGCAACGGCATCACGCCGACGATCGAGAACGGCAGCAAATCGGCAGTCGGGAGCAGCAGTCTGACCACGAGGTCGAGAGCGAACATGTGCATTACATAGATGGGCAGCGTTCGGGCTCCCAACCACCGCAGACCCTGGGCGAGGCGTCCATTGTCAATCATCCGGGCAAGCACCAGGAACACAGGTACAGCCGCCAGCGGGAACAGCGCGACGCGGACGTCGTTCAGCCACGCCGCAGGCATTTTGATCTGAAGAGCCAGGTACAAGGCGGGTACGGCGACCACGGCGAGCCAGGCGGGTGTCCTGCTCACGAGGATGCGCACCTTGTCGGGCAAATGGGCTCCGATGAGGAAGAACAGCGCGTACATGAGGATTCGGTTCAAACCCCAGGAGCCGGTGGTGAGCCAGTTAGCGCCGAAAACCAACGCGGTGGCACCCGCAAGCGGCCACAGCACCCAGCCCGACCAGTCGCGGGTGGCGCGCCAACCGAGGTAGTACAGCGGAAGTGCAGCCAGGTACCAGGTGCCGTTGGTGATCGTGAGGGTGGACCTGACCCATTCGGTCAAAGCCGCGTGCGAGCCGTTGGCGTAGACGCCCATAGTGATCGCCCAAGCGAACGACCACAGCAGGTAGAGCCACGCCATGGGGGCGACCTTGGAACTCAGAAATTCTTGCCGCGAACGCTTGATCGTGTTCCGCATGAAAAGCCCGGAGATCAAGAAGAACGCGGGTAGCCGCACCATGGTGAGCGCGTGGTCTACTGGCCCCCACCAGGTGGGCCGGGGCGCTTCGTTGATTCCTAAGACCAAACCCGAGTGGGTGAAGACGATAAGAAGAATCGCCATGCCCTTGGCAGTATCGATCCACGTCTCGCGGCGGCGAATCGTGGGAGTGGCGGTTGAGTTGGGATGCACAGCTTGAGCCGTGTGCATAAACTACCAACTCCAATCTTGTTTCTAGCTAATGCGACTATTATGCCATAGCTGAAGTCGATTTCTCAATGTGCGGATCCTTCCCATTGAGCGATCAGGTCTAATACGGTAAACGGAAAGTGCTTGAAGGGAGGCCCGCAATGGATCAGTTGTTGTTGCTCCTAGCCGTGGTCACCGCAGCAGCGGTGTTTTGGTACGTCAAGAACAGAAGGCGTCCGGAACCACCAGAAGACGAGTGGGTGCTACCTCCCGAGGAAGGGCAGCCAAGCATTCCCAGCGCCACGCCGGAACCGCCACCCAGGATGGTTCTCGACCGGGAGGCTCTACTTCACAAGGATCGAACTCTCGACACGTCCAAGTGGGACAACACTCCAGACGAGCTCGTCGGCACGGACCCAGTCCCGCCCGGCGCGGCAGCCCCGGAAGTAAGCCCCGGGCCGCGGCAGGTCATCGACCGCTCGTTCCTAGAAAGCAAGGGCAAGGGCACCCCGGAATTGGGCGACTGGGGGGACGAATAAGCCCGACTACGTCGCCACCTCGGGCGGCTTTGCGGCGTCGCCTGCGCTGAAAACTGGTTCGAGCGTTGGGAGGTGGTCGTGGCGTCCGATGCGGGTTAGATCGATCTCTTCTGGCGTTACTCGAGCGAACCGGATTTCTGCGTAGTCGCCAGCCTCCCACACGATGCCCAGTGAGCCGTCAGCAAGCTCTGCCACAACGGAGTACGCGGCGGCGCCGGTGTCGATGGTGATCGAACCGGACCAACTTTTGCCGTCGTCTCTAGAAAAGCGCAGCCCGAGGTTTCGCCGATCTTCTGGATCGTCCAGCAGCGAGCACGCGACGACCCCACCCCAGATCGCGAGCCCCCCGTTGCACGCAGGGTCGACCAGCGCTGGGTGCGCTTGCGGTGGAGCGAACGTGATCCCGCCATCGAGGGAGTACGCCTGCTTGCGCCTAGGCGTGGCTCGGGCGTGCAGCAAGACTCGCTCGGGAGTGGAGTCTGAAGCGGGTAGTTCGACCGCTTTGTTCTCGTCGCAATCGGGTCCGATCGGCTCGCCCAGCGTCCAATCGAAGCCGCCGTCATCGCTGTGGGCGAGTATCGCCCAGTGCTGCCCGTCGGCGTCCAGAGCGACGAAGGGTTGCAGCAGGCGTCCAGAACTCAGCGCGATCCCGTTGCCAGAACTGGTGAACATTCCGGTAGCCCACCACGGCTTCAACCAAGTGGTCAGGTCGCGGTGGCTCCAACTTTCGCCGTCGTCTTTCGATCTGGCAAGCCAGAGTTGCAGGCCATCGCCGTCCGGCCCGGCTTCGGAGTCGAAGAAACTGCGTCCGATGCTGGACACGTACCAGCACAACACATCCCCGGATGCCGGATCGACCAGCAGGCTGGCGTCCCCGAACCCCTGGTTCCCTCGATGTTGACGCAGGAACCGCGTGGGATTCCAGGTTGTGCCGTTGTCGTCAGACGTGCGGAAGGCGACATCGATTGGTCCAGGCAGGTCGCGCCAGTCGGGCCGCACATCCCACGCCGTAATCAAGCGCCCACTCGAAGAGACAACCAAGGCGGGGATCCGGTAGCAAGGTTGCGCAACCGCGCTCCCTACGCTCGGATCTCCCGCCTTGGTTAGAGTTGTAACGAACATCGAATACCTGCTCCGAGGAATGCCGCTTTCGGTCAGCTAGTTGAACCGGCGGCCGCCACGGAGTCGGCGAACCAACCGGTGATCGTTGCCGGGTGGGTGATAGCCGTCCCCACGACCACGGACCAGGCTCCGCGCTTGATCGTCTCGGAAGCCTGCTCGGGGGAGTGAATTCGACCCTCCACGAACACCGGCTTGCCGACCTCACGGCCGAATGCGATCACCTCGTCGATGCATTCCCAGTCAGGACCAGCTGTCTTCGGACGTTCTCCGGAGTAGCCGACCAGCGTCGTGCCCAAGACGTCGGCACCAGCTTCGTGTGCTGCAACTGCGTCGCCCAGGGATCCACAGTCAGCCATCACCAGGACGCCCGGGTACTCGACCTTGAACTCTGCGATGGTCTGGGCGAGCGTACGTCCATCTGGTCGGGGACGCCGGGTGCCGTCGAGCGCCACGATCTCACAACCGGTAGCAGCCACCTCCAGGCAGTCCTTCAAGGTGGGGGTGATGTAGACCCCGGTGTCGCCGACCTTCACAAGACCGATGATCGGCACATCCACCGCGGCGCGCATCGCACGAAGGTCGTCCAAGCCCTTGCCACGGATGCCAACAGCACCACCGATCACGGCCGACTGAGCTACCTGAGCCATCGTCCGCGGGTCGAGCATCGGCTCGCCGGGGTACGCCTGGCAGGAAACCACCAGGCGTCCCTTCAGCCGTTCGAGCAGATCGCTCATCGCAGACCAACCTCGGACAAAATTTTGGCGATGCCATCCCGATCGGAGTCAGTAAGACCCTCCAACGGGGCTGGCATTGTTGCCGACTCGATAACCCCCATGATCTCAAGGGCGGTCTTGAACGACCCGATGCCACCAGCGTCACCCGAGCGACCCTGGGGCACGAAAGCAATCTCGAACAGCCGGTCGATCCGCTCCTGTTCGGAGCGTGCGCCCGCCCAGTCGCCAGCTTGGGCGAGTTCCCACATGCGGACGTATCCCACCGGGTCAACGTTGCCCAACCCGGGAACAGCACCGTCGGCGCCCAGCAGGAACATGCCATCGCACATCACTTCGTGGCCGGTCAGCACGACCAGCGGGCTGCCTGCCGCCGCGTTGGCAGCCACAAGTCGACGGAACCCGACATCGTCGCCGGAGGAATCCTTCAGTCCGGCGATCACACCGTCCGACGCTAACTCCATGACCAGGCCTAGACCCAGCTTCGTGTGAACACGGACGGGGACGTCGTAGGCAAACACAGGGACGTCCACCGACTTGGCCACGATCCGGAAGTGCCGATTGATCTCAGCGGTGTCGTTGAGGGCGTACAGCGGAGCGGTGACAACCACCGCGTCCGCACCATGCGCGACCGCCCGAACGGCCTGCTCGCCCATGCGGCGGGCAGTGAAGTCGGGCGTCCCGGCGAGCACCGGAACGCGGCCAGCAGCGCGCTGCGCCACTCGAGCGGTGACGATGTCGCGTTCGGCGTCGGTCAGGTAGGCAACCTGGCCCGACGACCCGAGCACGAACAAGCCATTGACCCCACCTGCGATGAGGTGGTCGACCAGCCGGTCGAGGCTTTCCAGGTCGAGCGACCCGTCGGTGTGCAGTGGGGTGAGGACAGGCGGGATGATCCCGCGGTAGTTATGCATTGTTTCTACTCCTAGATGAGCGAGGGGACGGAACCGAGCAGCATGCGGGTGTACTCATGCTGCGCGGCGGTGAATAGGCGCTCGGGGGTGTCGAGTTCGACGATCTCACCGGCGTTCATAACGGCGATCCGGTCGGACACGTAACGGACAGTGTTGATGTCGTGGCTGATGAACACCAGGCCAAGGCCGAGTTGAGCCTTCAGGTCGGTCAGCAAGTTCAACACCTGAGCGCGGACGGAAACATCCAAAGCCGAGGTCGGTTCATCGGCGATGATCACGTCGGGTTCCAGCGCCAACGCGCGTGCGATCGCAACGCGCTGACGTTGACCACCGGAGATCTGCCGGGGGAGGACGTCGAGGGCTGACTGGGGGAGCCCCACCAGGTCGAGCAGTTCCTTGACGCGAGCAATCTGGCTCTCGGCATTTCCAATGCCATGAACCTTGAACGGATCCATGAGCGTATCGCGGACGATCATGCGCGGGTTCAACGCGGTCGCAGGGTCTTGGAAGACCACTGAGACCGCACGGCCGAGCTTCATCCGACCAGCAGCGTTGAGCTTCATGGATTCGCCGAAGTAGAGCACTTCGCCGGAGGTGACCGGCTGCAAGCCGACCATCACCTTCGCGGTGGTCGACTTTCCGCAGCCGGACTCGCCGACGATGCCGACGGTCTCACCCTTGCTGACAGTGAGGTTCACCCCGTTGACCGCGTGAACCCGGTCAGGGCGAAACAGGCTGCCGGTGCGCGACTTGTGCACGACGTGAACGTCGCGCAACTCGATGACGGGAGTGTTCATCGGTTCTCCTCCTTCGCGAGAACTGACACCAGTTCGTCGGTTCGGGCGTACACATGGTCGACGCCTTGTACTTGACGCAGCTTCGGCTTCTCGAGCAGGCCGACGCTCGGGTGCGACGAGCGCGGAGCGAACCGGTCGCCTACCACGAACTCGCGCGGGCTGGGCACTACGCCGGGCACCTGGTGCAGGCGTCCGGAACCCGATTCGATCGAGAGCACCGCACCCAGCAGGCCACGGGTGTACTCGTGGATCGGATTGGTTAGCAGCTCGCCGGTGGACGCCTGTTCGACAACCTGGCCGGCGTACATCACGGTGATCCGGTGGGCCACCTTTGCCACTAACGCGAGGTCGTGAGACACGAAGACCATGGCGAAGCCGAGTTTCTCGCGCAGGTCGTTGAGCAGATCCACCACCTGGGCTTGCACGGTGACGTCGAGAGCCGTTGTCGGCTCGTCGGCGATCACTAGCCCGGGGTCGCGGGTGAGCGCCATCGCGATCAGGACGCGCTGCCGCTGGCCACCCGACAACTCGTGGGGGTACGACTTCAACGTCCGAACCGGATCCAGACCGACAAGCTCAAGCAGTTCTTCCGCAGTGCGGGTGCCACCACGCTTGGTGAGTTGCTTCATCTGGGCGCGGATCAGCATCGACGGGTTCAGCGAACTGAGGGCGTCCTGGTAGATCATGGACATGTCGTGGCCACGCAGCGCGTTGCGCTCCTTCGGCCCCAAGTCGAGCAGGTTTTGCCCGTTGAACATGACCTCGCCGGTGATCTGCGCGGTGTCCGGCAGCAAGCCCATGATCGCCATCGCGGTGATCGACTTGCCGCAGCCGGATTCCCCGACCAGACCCATCGTTTCGCCGGGACGCACCTGGAACGAGACGCCGTCCACAATCTTCACGTCACCGTGCGCGGACGGGAACGAGATTGACAGGTTACGGACGTCCAGCAGCGGCTCGACGTCCGGGTTGGCAAGCACCAACCTGTCCCCGCGAGCGAGTTCGGTCTCGCGCAGCGTGGCCAGTCGCTTGTTGAGCGTGTCCGCCTGGGTCGCGTACGACGCGGCGATACCCTCAGCAACTGCGGTGCCGGTCATCTTCGCTTCGTCGGCCTCAACGTCAACCTTCACCCGGATACGCGGTGCGGCGAGGCTGTCGGTGAGCCCCTCCGACAGCACGTTCAGGCTGAGGGTGGTGATGAGGATGAACAGACCTGGGAAGAAGGTCGTCCA
>CAYMMF010000026.1:0-1390 GCA_964391475.1 uncultured Propionibacteriaceae bacterium
CCGAGTGCACTGGCGAAGCCGCGTTCGCGATGATCTCAGGCACCGCCCCAATCCCAGCCACCAAAACCTACATCGAACGCCGCACCACCGAAGGCAAACCCACACCAGAAATCCGCCGCTGCCTCAAACGCCACGTCGCCCGCCAAACCTACAGAATCCTCCAGGAAGAACTTGACGAAACATAGGAGCGTCCAGAAAACCCTTCGAGACGACGCTCCGCGTCTCCTCAGGGAACCGGGGTTCCACCTTTCAAGACAACGGCTTCGAGACGCATCCTCCGGATGTTCCGCAGCTAACCGGATGCTCCTCAGTCAAGCGGATGCCGGTTGGCTCGGTAGTACTCGATCAAAGCCTGGGTCGAGGAATCCTGCCGCGCGAGCGCTTCGTCGTCGGCGCTGATTGCTGGTGCAATCTGGAGTGCCAACTGCTTGCCGAGTTCCACACCCCACTGGTCGAAGGAGTTGATCCCCCACACGATGCCCTGGGTGAACGTGATGTGTTCGTACAGCGCGATTAACTGGCCCAGCACAGCCGGGGTCAACGCCGGAGCCATGACCGACGTGCTCGGACGATTGCCGGCGAAAACCCTGTGCGGCACGATCTCTTCGGACGTCCCCTCGGCTCGCACCTCGTCTGCGGTCTTGCCGAAAGCCAACGCCTTGCTTTGGGCGAAGAAGTTCGCCAGGAACAGTTCGTGGACGTCTGCGTCGCCGTCCTTGATCGGGTGCGCCGGGGTGGCAACCGCGATGAAGTCGCACGGGATTAGCTTGGTGCCCTGGTGGATCAGCTGGTAAAACGCGTGTTGGCCGTTCGTGCCGGGTTCTCCCCAGAACACCTCGCCGGTTTGGGTGGTGACAGCCGTACCGTCGATGCGGACGCTCTTGCCGTTAGATTCCATCGTCAATTGCTGCAGGTAGGCCGCGAACCGATGCAGGTACTGCGCGTACGGCAACACCGCGTGCGAGCCCGCGTTGAAGAAGTTCACGTACCAGACGTTGAGCAGACCCATCAAAGCGGGCACGTTCTGGTTCCATGGGGCGGTCGCGAAGTGGGTGTCGATCGTGTGGAATCCACTGAGGAAGTCGGCGAAATTCTCTTTGCCGATCGCCACGCACACTGCCGTGCCGACTGCTGAGTCGACCGAGTAGCGTCCGCCGACCCAATCCCAGAACCCGAACGCGTTGGACGGGTCGATGCCGAAGTCGGCGACCTTGTCTAGCGCGGTCGAGACCGCAACGAAGTGCTTGGCCACGGCGTCCGTTCGGGACGCCTCCGACCCGTCAATGGCTCCTGCCGCCTGCAATGCCTGCCATAGCCAGTCGCGCGCCATCCGCGCGTTGGTGAGGGTTTCAAGGGTGGTGAATGTCTTGGAGGCCACGATGAACAACGT
>CAYMMF010000026.1:1400-17162 GCA_964391475.1 uncultured Propionibacteriaceae bacterium
AGTCTTCTCGGCGACGTCGGTTGGGTCGATGTTGCTCACGAACCGGCACTCCAACCCGTCCGCGACGTACGGTTTGAGCGCCTCGTACACCATCACTGGCCCAAGGTCGGAGCCTCCGATACCAATGTTGACCACGGTCGCGATCGGCTTACCCGTGACACCGCGCCAAGCACCTGAGCGCACTTTGTCTGAGAAGTCGTACACGGCTGCCAGCACCTCGTGAACGTCGGCCACGCAATCCTGGCCGTCCACGACCAGGGTGTCGGTGGCCGGACGCCGAAGCGCGGTGTGCAGCACCGACCGGTTTTCGGTGGTGTTGATCCGCTCACCGGCGTACATTGCTTCGATGCGCTCGCGCAGGCCGACCTCGTCGGCTAACTCAACCAGAGCGTCCAGAACCTCGTCGGTCACCAGATTTTTTGAGAGATCTACGTGCAGGTCGCCAGCGGTGCGAGTGAAACGGGCGCCTCGCCCGGGGTCAGCGGCGAACCAGCCGCGCAGGTCCGGATTGAGAGAACCGTAGAGCGAAGTTAGCTTCGCCCACGCTGTAGTAGTAGTCACGTCACGCATGGGCTGAGTCTATGGTGCCAGATTCGTCACTGCGACATTTCCGCCCATCAAACTCGGCGAATGAGTGCCTCAGCGCTCCACAGAAACGTGCACGTGGTCGTAGTGGTTGGCAGTGATGCTGCCACGGCTAGCCATCGGACGCCACGTCTGACGGTAGGGAGTCCAGATCTTCTGCTCGAAGATGATGTGGTCGACCCCAAGCGACTTGTAGTTGGCGGCCAGCCACTTGGCCATGTCCCAACCCATCGCCGAATCTTTGCCCGGGGTGAGCATGAAGTCGATCGCCCTACCGTAATGGTGATCCGACAGGCTGCTGGAGCGGTACCCGCCCACAGACTTGATCCGGCCACCCCAACGGCTCATGACCGCGTTGTAGACGCCCATCGCCTGTTGGGTCAAACCCAGCACTCGCTTGCTTGACGTCTTGCCAGGCGACATGCGCCCACTGGCGCCAGCGTCGTCCAACTCTGCTGGCTTGGTCTTGCTGATCTCGGCGTCGAGGACGTAGGCGATCTTCTTCTTGTAGACCACTTCGCGGTAACCGTTGTCGACCAGTTCGGTCACCTGGATCTTCTCGCCCCACTTCAGGTTGCCGACCTGCTTGGAACCAGACTTCGGCTTCTCGCGCACCGTCACGGTGCTCTTGGCGTACTGGTGGCCTGCCAACTCGCTGAACGCGCTCTTCCAGTCTGCTTTCACCACCGGCTTCGCTTCGGCGGCCTTGGACTTACTGGCAACGTCTGATGAATCAACCACCGCCGCGGCCTTAGCTGGGCTGGGCTCGGCAGAAGGGGAATCCGACTGCTCGTCGGTAGTGATTTCGGACGCCGAACGGTCGTTGTCGCGGCTGACGAAACTGGTCTGCCGACCCTCAGCCGGAATCGCATTCGTGGCGGTGTCACCTTGTGAGAACGAGGGGATCACGACGAATGCGGCTGCGCCGGTGGTAACCGCCATTGCGACCGCAGTGGGTGTCACCTTCGCTCGGACCTTGCCGCCAACGGTCTGGCGGCCGCGGCGCGGCCCTGGGTTTGCAGCGGCAGCCGTCGCGTAATCCTCGTACTGAATTGGGGCGATTGACTCGACCGGATCTGCGACGCGTCGTGGCTGATACATAAATGAACTCCATGTGGATTGTTCGACCAAGGATTAACTTACCTAAGAATCTCTCAGGAAACAAGAAGGTGCTCTCAGAGAATCTTCACTCACCCAGGAATCGGTACGACTGAGCGCGGCGGCGCACATCAGCCAGATCCATATCACGGCCCTTTGCTGCTTGCTCGTCGGTCAGCACCATGCCAGTCAACCCCACAGCAACCGCTCCTGCGGTCAGCCACATCTCGGCTTGAAAACGCTCCGAGCGTCCGGTTGCCATCAGCTCGATATCGGGCAGCAACTTCGGTAGAGCTCGCGAGTACGGCATACCGAGCGCGTCTGAGGGAACCACCTGGATGCCCACCGACCCCTGCTCCACCGCAGTCACGATCTCGGTAGGAGTGATGGCCCCAAGGATCATCGGCGCCCCGGACGCCGCTTCTACCAGCGCTCGATCCGCAACAGGACTGGTCAAGAAGTGAGCTCCGGCACTCGCAGTCGCGGCAGCCTGGTCTGGCGTCCGGACGCCCCACACCCCCACCCGAGCCCGGTGGCCGAACACCAGCACCGCGTCCGACAACCACTCCGCCCGGTTCACCGGCAGCGCGATTGCCGCTAGCCCCTCCTGAATGCAGATCTCGGCTGCTGCCATCCAGTCGGGTAGGTGCGCGTCCGGGAATTCCACCACAACGCGATTACCGTCCAGAACCTCAACCAGCCGAGCCATGGCCCCCATCATGCACTCTCTTCATACCGGACGCCGTCGGTGCCCAGCCTGGCACGGATCACCTTGATCGCCTCAGGGTTGGAATCAACAAGGACGAACCGCCGCCCAAGCGATCGGGCGACTGCCCCCGTGGTGCCGGATCCAGCGAAGAAGTCGAGCACCAGGTCACCCGGCGCGCTGGACGCCTGCACGATCCGCCGCAAGATGGGCTCCGGTTTCTGCGTCGGGTATCCGGTCTTCTCTTTGCTGTTGGTGCCCACGATCGACTGCCACCAAACATCGGTCGGCATCTTCCCACGGGCCGCCTTCTCGGGCCCGACCAAGCCTGGCGCCATGTAGGGGATCTTGTCGACGGCGTCGCGGTCGAAGAAGTGCGCCCCTGGCGTCTTCACGTAAACCAAGATCGTGTCGTGCTTCGCTGGCCAACGGTCGTTGCGGCGTCCACCAAAGTCGTACGCCCAGATCACCTCGTTAAGAAAGGCCTCGCGCCCGAAAATCTCGTCGCAAAGCACTTTCACATAGTGAGATTCGCGGGGGTCCACGTGCAGGTAGAGGGTGCCGGACGCCGTCAACAGCCGCCGAGCCGCTCGCAGCCTGGGCTCCAAGAAGCCCAGGTAGTCGTCGTGGGAGTCTGCGTAGGAACGAACCTCTGCGACCGTCGTCGCGTACCGGTGACCCCCGAACCCGACCCGGTTACCCTCGGCGTCCCGCTCGGTACGCAAGGAACGGCGGGTCTGGGTGCGTCCGGTGTTGAACGGCGGGTCGAGGTAGATCAGTTGCGCGCAGCCGCTCGGCAGCTTGGCAATCACAGCCAGGTTATCGCCGAGGACCACCCGACCGGGCTCGTGGAGTTGCTCGGAGTGGGAATGGTTAGCCATTACGGCGTCAGGCTTGGCGTGTCTCAACTACGGTTCCTCCCGTTCGCTTGGAGCTTACGACCTGGAGGACGTGAGGCAACTCGGCTGAGCAAGTCCAATAGAAACAGAACAAATTCCCACTACTCAGGTATCATCTCTGCGTGGCTCGACCCCGAATATACCCAGATGACCTCGCCGACCGGCTGATCGCCGAGGCGACTCTACGGCTCGCTACGCAGAGCCTAGACACCCTCGGCATGCGGGAACTCGCGGCTTCCCAAGGCACCACGACGAATGCCATCTACACCCTCTTTGGGGGCAAGGACGACCTCGTCGACCATGTCGTGGCTGCCAAAGCCGAGGAGCTGTTAAACCTTCAAAAAGCTGCGACCGGCACAATGCCAACGTTCGCATCAGTGCTTGCGCTGTCCAAGGTCTACCGCGAGTGGGCCTTAGCGCATCCCGAGTTGTACATGATCATCTTCGTGCAGCGCGCTCGGCGAAGCGGCTCCCGGACGAACGGCGAACAGTGCCGTGCCGCGTCCGAATTTCTAACCTCCACCATCGCCGCGGCAGCCGAAAACGGCGAACTCAAGACCTCCGACGCCAGGCAACTCGCGCTAACCCTTCAAGCGGCGCTGCACGGTTGGGTGCTGCTAGAAATTCAAGGTTCAGTCGCGGACGACCCCGCCCAGGCGGAGGCCAGTTTCGATCAACACATCGCTTCTGTCCTGGTAGGCCCCCAGGGAACCGGCTGATTCAGCGAAACGTCGTCCGCATGAAGCCTTCGTGGCTCCGCGACGCCGTTGGCCCCCTTTGGCCTTGGTAATGGGAGCCACGCTGAGTCGTTCCGTAGCGGAATTCCACAGGCGAACTGAGCTGGAAGAAACCCAACTGACCGATCTTCATGCCCGGCCACAGCTTGATCGGCAGCGTCGCCACATTGCTCAACTCGAGCGTGACGTGTCCGGTGAAACCAGGATCAATGAAACCCGCAGTCGCGTGCGTCAACAGACCCAGGCGTCCCAGCGACGACTTACCCTCAACGCGAGCAGCTATGTCGTCCCCCAGCGAAACCTGCTCCAGCGTGCTCGCTAGCACGAACTCACCGGGATGCAGAATGAACGCCTCGTCAGGGGCGGTTTCGACAAGGCGAGTCAACTCGGGCTGGTCCTCGGCAGGATCAATATGGGGGTACTTGTGGTTGTCGAACAACCGGAAGTACCTGTCGAGCCGGACGTCGATGCTGGCCGGCTGAATCATCACCGGATCGAACGGGTCGATCACGATGCGTCCCTCATCGAGGCTGACCCGAATGTCGCGATCACTGAGAAGCATGGGGGAAGGCTACCGATTTACTGACTGGAAAGAGATGGCGAAACCGCACGCGAGAAGCGGGGTGCGGGGCGGCGTGTGATGCTGTGATTCACTTGGGCGGTGCATTCGCCCTCCATCTCGTCGCGACAAGCCCTTTGGGCTGGTGTCACTGCGTATGCGATCTGGGGGCTATTTCCACTCTTTTGGCCGCTGCTAGAGCCTGCTGGCGCGCTGGAGATTCTCGCGCATCGGATCGTGTGGTCGTTCGTCGTCGTCCTACTGGTGATGCTGATAACCCGAGCCTCTTGGTCTTGGCTGCGCTACGCCCTCACCGCCCGGCAATTCCCACGGTTGGTCGCGGCCGCGACCGTAATCGCCATCAACTGGCTCACCTACATTTGGTCGGTCAACGTGGGGTTCGTTGTCGAAGCCTCGCTTGGCTACTTCATAAATCCGCTAGTGAGCGTACTGTTCGGCGCCCTGATCTTCGGAGAACGGCTGACGCGCGGGGCTCGGGTCGGTGGGTTGCTGGCCCTTTTTGGTGTCGTGATCATCGCCTTCGACCACTGGCAAACTCTTTGGATCTCTGGCATTTTGGCCGTCAGTTTCGGGCTGTACGGGGTTTTGAAGAAGAAGAACTACCTTGCCGCCATGCCTGGGCTTCTCGCGGAATCGGCGGTGCTGTCTCCGCTGGCATTGGCCTATCTTGTTTGGCTGGGTGCTACGGGCGTCGGCGAGATGTGGACGTCGACGTCCGCCTCCGCGTTGCTTATGCTCGCCGGCCCAGTGACTGCATTCCCACTGTGGCTGTTCGCGATCGCTGCACCTCGGCTACCGCTTGGGGTGGTTGGCATGCTGCAGTACCTGGCGCCTACGCTCCAGTTCCTGCTGGGGATCACGGTTTTCGGCCAGAAAGTCTCTGTCGGCTACTGGACGGGTTTGATCTTGGTCTGGATCGGCTCTGCGATCTACCTCGAACGCACCCTGCGCGCTCAAGCAGGTTAGGGACGCCGTGGGTTGCGGTCAAGCGGTGTCTTGGGGCCAGTCCAAGCCGTCCATTCGACCCAGGAAGTCGTCCGTGGGCGTCTCCTCATAGCTCAGCTCGAAGGGTGTCACCGAGGCAACGTGCAACACGTGGAGCGCGTTGAACACCCCGGAACTGAACTCGTCAACAAGCAGCCGAGCCAACAACTCTCGCTCTTCGGCGCCCAGACTGGCGAGTAACTTGTTCAACGCATACTGCTCAGGCATCGCTTCGGGGTCGTCCTCGGCGTCGGAGTTCCAGACGCCCACCCGCACCCGATGTGCGCTCACCTGCCCCTGGCCTTGGGCGCACTCCACGACCATGGCGTCGATCACCCGACGGTACAACCAACGTGGATCCGGCATGAGTCAATCATCGCCGCTAACGGTGGTTTGGTCGAGTCCCGCCTTGCAAATCCGGCTGCACGATGATGTCATTAGGGAGTTGACTGTTTAGGGGGAACAGTATGGGCGGCTTCCGGGATCACACGCCTCGGCGCTCCGCGCCTCGACGCGCGCTTCCCCTCGAACCAACGCAGAAGCCCTCACCCCGAAGCATCACCAAGTTCGCAGCTCTCGGATCAGCTTTAGCCATCATCTTAACGATCGGTGGCAGCACCGCGTCGGCTAGCCCACTGGAATCAATGGCAACAGCCATCGCCGAAACGGCAGACCAATTGGGCATCCCGACAGGTATCAGCACGACCGAGCCCGATCTGGTCGGCGACGTCGAGCCGTCCTTCGAGACCGGAGACCTACCTCCGGGCACTGTCCCCAATCCGTTGACTGACACCAAGCCGGTCATCACCGAGTTGCCATCCGACTACACGTTCTTCCTGGACGGTCTGCCCACTGCCAAAGACGCGAAAGTTGATGCGGCGAAACTGCCATGGTTCGTCCGTCCGGTGCCCTTCCAGGTAGGAGGCAAATTCGGCCTCCGGTTCCACCCGATCCTTCACTACTGGCGCATGCACAATGGCGTCGACATGGGCGGAGCCTGCCGCACTCCCGTGGTGGCTTCAGCCGCCGGAACTGTGTCGTTCGCCGGGTGGAACGGCGGCTACGGCAACTTGGTTGTGATCGACCACGGGGTCGTCAACGGCTACCACCTTCAAACCAAGTACGCCCACCTGTCGGTGATCGGCGTCCGTGTCGGGCAAAAAGTTACGGTCGGCCAAGGCATCGCGCTCGTGGGCACCACCGGTCTTTCGACTGGCTGCCATTTGCACTTCGAAGTCAAGTTGAATGGCAACTACGTCAACCCCGAGCCGTTCCTGAACGGCAAGCCGTCCCCCACACCCACGATCCCGATCGAAGATCTGACCCCAGCCAACCCGCTTGCCACCATCAGCCCATCGGCTTCGCCGTCACCGAGCGTCTCGGTTTCACCGTCGCCGAGCGTCTCGGTTTCGCCTACCGAGTCTTTGAAACCGACCGGTTCCCCCTCGGCCAAACCGACAACTCCGAGCGCCACCTCACCGAACGGTTCGCAGACTCCCAGCGGGTCAGGGACGCCGACTTCGCCTGGGCAGCCCAGCGACTCAGCGACACCCAGCGAATCTCCTGAGGACGAGTCGCCGTCCGGATCGCCTTCTGCCACGGGAACACAACCCGAGACAAGCGCGGCCCTGAGCGCCAGCGCGTCAGAAAACCCCTGACTCGAACCGCAGCTGGTTTCTGGTTGGTAACTGGCATGACTCGGGCAGAATCGAACCATGCAGGATTCGCCTCTCTATTTGACCGGCCGCGTGTGGCGCGACTGCTCCCTAGTGTCGCAAGAGGTCACACTCGAATCACTCGCGGCGACGACGAACAATCCAGAGGACTTGATTTGGGTTGATCTGCTCAAACCCACTCAGTCAGATCTAGCGTCCCTGATCTTCGTGCTCGGGTTGCCAATGGCCGCCGTAGAAGATTCGTTATCACGCCAGGTTCGCTCGCGCCTCACCAGACGGGAGGGCTACCTGCTGTTCACCCTCTACATCGCCCAGGTAGACAGAAGCACCGAAGGCGCCGGGAACCTGGTGACCGGGCAAATCTCGGGAATCGCAATCCGAAACGTCCTCGTGACGATCCGGTACGACGACCTGGTCGATCCCAGCATGTTCACCCTTCGGTGGGACGAAGACGTCAGCCAGATAAAACACGGGTCAGCAATGCTGCTCTACGGACTTTTAGACGCCGTGGCCGACTCCCACTTCGCTGCTATTCAGGACTTGGACGACGAGATCGAGCGAATCGAAGACGACTTGTTCGAACGAGACACGACCCCGCAAGGTTTCCAGCAACGGCTTTACGGCCTGCGAAAGGATCTGGTCGACCTTCGCTACGTTGTACTCCCCATGCGCGAGATCGTGAACGGGTTGTTGATGCACGCGACCGACCGGGAAACCGTCTCTCCCTGGTTCGACGATCTCTACTTCCGTGTGCTGCGCGCGGCGGAGTGGACCGATTCGCTTCGCGACATGGTGTCGTCGCTGTTCGAGACCAACCTGTCACTGCAGGACGCGCGTCTGAACACGATCATGAAGAAGCTTTCCGGGTGGGCAGCCATCATCGCCGTGCCCACGGCGATAACCGGTTGGTTTGGCCAAAACATCCCCTATTGGGGGTTTTCGAATTCCGACGGGTTGTGGCTCAGCGTCGCCCTAATCGTCATTTCGATGGTCGTGCTGTACTTAGTGTTCCGTAAGAACGACTGGCTGTAAGCCAACTAAACGCCGCCCTTGCGATCACTCGGTGCGAAGCTTTTGCCTGAGTTGATCGATGGTCGCCTGGTCTAAGCCAAGGCCTTCGGTGAGGTAGTTCTCCAGGGTGCCGTAACGGGCGGTCATCTCGTCGAGCCCGGCTTGGAGGAATTCTGGCTCCACCGTAATGCGGACCTTCTGGATCGCAGCTTTCTTTGCCCCTCGCTTTTCCGTCACCTTCGCGACGTCCTTCTCAATCAGATCTTGCCGGTAGACATTTGAGAGCATGTATTCGTCGACGATCTGGGTCTCGTCCGCGCCTGCGATCATCTGAAGCACCGCCGAAATCCAACCTGTGCGGTCTTTCCCCTCAGTGCAGTGGATGATCGACGCGCCTTTCGCTTCGGCAATGCCTTTCAAGACCACTGCCGTCCGCTCACGCTGCTTCGGATCCGAGACGAACTCTCGGTTCATGGCTTCCCGCTCCAACCGAGCATCGTCGGGCACCTGGTACTTCCAAGATGGCCGCTTCGGCACAGCGAACAGGTTGATCAGATGAAGCTCGGCGTCGCCAATCTCGGGATCAGGAGTCCGCTCCGAAACCTCATCGGTGCGGAGGTCGAAGATGTCGCTCAATCCGGCCTTGGCAAGCGTCGATTTATCTTCATCAGACATTGGCTTCAGCTTGCCAGATCGGAAAACTACCCCCGGCTTCATGGTGCCACCGTCGGGCAACACCAGCGGCTCGGCGGAACCTGCAACATCTCGGAAGTTCGAAACGCTATCGATACCTTCGGCGATCCCAAACACCGGGGCTGGTGTCTGCGTGGAAGGCGAAGTCGCCGGACGAGTGACGTCCTTGCGAGCCAGCGACGGCGTGTTGGCGTGCGCGGGTGGAGCGATCACAGGATCGGCTACGGAGCATCCTGCTAGCAACCCGGCAATCGCAAGGACCGCACCCGCGAACCCTGCGGCTCGCTTAGTCGAAAACGTCTCAACCATTGCTCAAGAGTAGCGGGTACTCAAAAAGCTGCCCACCCCCCGTCGGGCTGGGTAGCGTTCAACTATGCCGTTGGAAGTGGACGGGGTCTTCCTCGCAATGGGATTCATCACCGCAGTTGATCTGCTCGGGGTGCTCACAAACGCCTTCCTGGGCGGAATGGCCGCCCGAAGCGCGCGGTTAGACATCGTTGGCTTTGTGGTGCTGGCTATGGCGTCCGGCTTGGGCGGCGGCATGATGCGAGACATGCTACTGAGCCGCGGGCCTGCGCTGGTGCTGACCGACCCCCTCTACCTGGGGGTCGCAGTCAGCGGGGCTGTGGTCGCCTACCTGGTGCCCTTCCGTGGGAAGTGGACGCTCCGGTTGTTCGTGCTGCTGGACGCCCTGTCGGTCGGTTGTTGGTCAGCGGTGGGCGTCCAAAAGGGCCTCGCAGCCGGGCTGCACTGGGCCCCTTCGATCCTGCTGGGTCTGGTCACTGCGGTGGGCGGCGGCATGGTTCGCGACCTCCTGCTTGGGCGCCGACCCGCCGTGCTGGGCGGCAACACCCTCTACGCCTCAGGATCTTTCGTCGCCGCCATCGTCGCCGTCGTCCTGACGATTTTCGGGTTCCCGATTCTGGCTGGGGTGCTCGCGATTCTTGCGGGCTCGTCGGTCGTGATCGCCGCCCGGCGATACCGCTGGATTCTTCCCGTGGTTCGCTCTGACGACCCGACCGGCGTCGGTGGCGATCGGGACGGGCCAGACAACCCTGAGGACCACGCGCCGAGGTGAAGGCTCCGCGCGGGCTGGATCAGTCGTCGAACAGCGAGCTGGGATTGTCTGGGACGTCCACCGAGTGTTCGATCAAAAAGACCAACGGGATCGACTCCAACGTCCGCTCGTGAGTGGCCGCCAGCACGACGGGGGCTGCGATTCCTGCCTTGTAGGACTGCAGCCAGCGTGCCGCGACAACGCACCACCGGTCTCCCGGTTGAAGCCCCGGAAAACCCCATTCCGGACGCGGTGTCACCAGATCGTTGCCCATCTTCTGCTGGTGCTCCAGAAACTCCCGGGTCATGATTGCACACACGGTGTGACTTCCAAGATCCTCCGGGGAGGTGTGGCAAGAGCCGTCCCTAAAGAACCCAGTCATAGGGTCAGTGCCGCACTTTTCCAGCCATCCGCCCACCACATTGCGTGAAGTGAAGTCCATGGCAAGGAGATTAGGCTTCAAGCCCCCAAGGCGCCAGAGCCTCGGTTAGCCGAAGTTGATCGGCTCGGCAGCAAGGTTCCCCGCAGCGGCGTCCTGCCAAAGCCGCCGTCCGGAATCGCTGGAGTAGATACTTTCCCTGCCCAACAGGCCAGCCACCACGCGAGTACGGCCCACGCGAAACTGTTCGGCAGGAAGCTGGGAGTACTCCAACCGGACGTCTCGAACGTAGGTGTGGTAGCGGGGCTCAGGCAGCGCGAGAACCGCAAGGTCAGCGTCGCACATCAACTGGCCCCGCACGTCACGAGAATCCGCGTCGTGTGAGGCTGTCAGCAGAATCAGCCGAGCAACCTCAGAAACCTCAGCTCGAGACAACACCCCACCAAGACAGGATTCGGCCAATCTCGCCGACTCGTGCTCATCGCGGCCGGGGCGTCCCTGGTACACCGCATCGTGGAACCACAGCGCAAGGACGACCACCGGCTCGGCCTCCGCGAGCAGATTTAGAGAGGTCAGGCAGTGAGCCAGGTGGCGCACGTCGTGGTAGACGCGGTGCGGCTCCGACCACGCAGCTAGCAACCGCTCGCCCAAGCCGGGCTGGGTAGGCATGAGCGCTGCCCACTCCTGACGAAGCGACGGCAGGACGGCCGACCGCGTCGGAGTTCGCTCGCCGGGACGCACTCGAAGGCCAGCGGCGATCAGCCGTCGTACTAGGTCTTTCGGCGACACAACTTGCGCCCCCATGGAAACACACTCGTCGAAACGGGCTGCTGGGATGTCGTAGTGGTCGTGATCAAACGCCCTGATCGGCAATCCGCTCGCCCGCGCAAAACCGTGAAGTTCCGCCAGGGACTCATCAGACACCAAGTGCCCGAACACCGTGCCGTGCGCAGGCCAACGCGGCTCATCGACGAGAATCACGCCGACTCAGCTCATCGCACTGACCATCCGCATACCAGACCACCGGACGACTGTAGCCGCAACCGTCCCACCCGTCGTCATCACCTCGAAAGACGCGCTCGGCAGCTAACATTGGGCACATTCTCGTTTCCGAACTGGAGAACACCATGCCTTCGCTTAGTCTGCGCCGCGCTGCCGTAGCGCTCCTCGCGCTGCCCCTACTTCTCACCGGGTGTGCGGGTTCGCCCGACGCAACCCCGGACACTTCGTCCACAGCAAATGGTGAGCCAACCACGATTCGAATGGGCATCCAGCCCTGGATCGGCTACTCGCAGTGGTACGTAGCCGACGAAAACGGGTTCACCGATGCCAACGACATCAAGGTCGAATTGACCGAACTTAAGACCGACGCCGACCAAAGCGCCGCCTTCGCATCAGGTCGTATCGACATGGACAACATCGCGTCCCACACTGCTTTGATGCTGATCTCTCAGGGTGTGCCCCTGAAAATCGTGATGATCGAGGATTCGGCGACCACGGCCGACGCGCTTTTAGCCCGTGGCGACATCAAGACCCCCGCGGATCTGAAGGGCAAGCGCGTCGCCTACGAGCAGGGCGCCACCAGCGATCTGCTGCTGCACGCCGCCCTGGAGTCGGCTGGGTTGACCTTGGACGACATTGTCCCCGTCCCCATGCCTGCCGCCGACGCAGGTGCCGCGCTGATCGGCAAGAAGGTGGACGCGGCTGTCACCTACGAGCCGTACGTGAACGCAGCCCTTGCTGGCGACGACCAGGTGCACCGGGTTTTCGACGCAGAGCAGAGCCCCGGCCTCATCAGTGACGTGTTAGTGGTGAGCGAGAAGTTCGCCGCAGAGAATCCCGACGCCGTCCGCCGTGCAATCAAAACTTGGGGCGAAGCAGTGAACGCCTACAACGCCGACCTCTCGTCCGGACGCGCTGTCATTGCCAACGCTGTCGGTGAAGAGCCGGACGCTCTAACCTCGGCGTTTGACGGCGTCAAGTACTACGGCGCGGCTGAGAACGCGGCAGAATTCACGACGACGTTCACCAATGAGACCCTCCCCAGAGTTCTGGAAGCCGCGCGTAAGGCGGGCATCATCACCGAAGACGTCGACCTCTCCAAGGTGACCGACCCGCAGTACCTCTCCTGATGCCAAGAACCCCCGCCCGCCGCCGCCACCTCGGCGAACCGATCGGACGCCGCGAGTACCTCGCGATTTCGGTCAGCACGTTCGCCTTGTTGTTGGCGGCATGGTGGGGAGTCACCGCCGCCGGGCTGGTCAACCCGCTCTTCCTGCCGTCCCCAAACGCAGTCGGCGCCCGGTTAGCAAAACAGGCTGCCAACGGGCAACTGTGGACGGACACCAGCGTGTCCGTCTATCGGATCACCGTCGGTTTCCTTCTTGCCACCGTGATGGCCGTCCCACTGGGGGTTTGGATGGGGACGTCCCTTCGGGTGGAAGCCGCGATTCAGCCGTTCGTGGACTTCGTCCGATACATGCCGGTGGTGGCGTTCGTCCCGCTAACAATCTTGTGGGTGGGAACCGAAGATTCACAGAAGTTCCTGATCATCTGGATGGGAACGTTCTTCCAACAGATACTGATGGTGGCCGACTCGGTTCGCCGGGTACCCCGGCAACTGATCGACCTGGGCGAAACGCTCGGGTTGAGCAACGGCAAAATCATGCGGCGAATCGTGATGCCGTCCGCCGCGCCTGGGTTGTGGGACACGCTGCGCATCACCTTGGGGTGGGCGTGGACGTGGCTCGTGGTGGCCGAACTGGTCGCGGCCACCGCGGGGCTTGGCTACCGCATCACTCTTGCCCAGCGTTATCTGCGGACCGACACGATCATCGCCTACGTGCTGGTGCTCGGCGCACTCGGGTTGGTCACTGACCAGTTGATGCGCGCCGCAGGCAAAGGCCTGTTCCGCTACGAGAGGCTCCGCCGATGACAACCCCCAGGGTGAGCGTGACCGGGCTTTCCAAGCGTTTCGACACCGTTTTGGCGTTGGAGCACATCGACCTAGAACTGGCCGCAAACGAGTTCGTTTCGGTAGTTGGGGCGTCTGGTTGCGGCAAGTCGACGCTACTGTCGATCATCGCGGGGCTGACCGAGGCGTCCACCGGTGAGGTTCGAGTGGACGGCGAGCCCATCATCGGGGCGGGACGCGACCGCGGGGTGGTGTTCCAGGGCTTCACTATGCTGCCGTGGCTGACAGCGCAAGGAAACGTCGAATTCGCGCTGCGTGACGAACCGATGCCGCGCACCGCGCGTACCCGGGTTGCCCGCGAACACCTCGCGCTGGTCGGGCTGGACGGCTTCGAGGATCACTTCCCGTCTCAGCTCTCCGGGGGCATGCAGCAGCGGGTGGCGATCGCGCGGTCCCTTTCGTACAAGCCGCGAATCCTGCTCATGGACGAACCGTTCGGAGCCTTGGACGCGCTCACTCGTCGCGAGATGCAAAAACTGCTGATCGACGTGTGGGAGAACCATCGGCTCACCGTGTTGATGGTCACCCACGACATCGAGGAGGCGATCCTGACTTCAGATCGGGTGGTCGTGATGACTCCCCGCCCGGGTCGGATCGCCGAAATCGTGGATGTCCCACTCCCCCGTCCACGAGATACCTCCATGGTCGACTGGCCCGAATTCCGCGAGTTGGATCACCGAATCCTGGACGCCGTCCTCAAACCTCGGTGAGCGGAAATCGCACCTCATCCGTTTGAATCTGAACCGGTCGGGGCCTAACGTCGTTGCATGAAGCTATCTGCAGAACTGTTGGAACTTTTCGATCAGCAGGCGACCCTGGAATTCCAGGCGTCCATGGTCTACCGCCAACTGGCAATTGAGATGGACTACCAAGATCTGCCAGGCATGGCGTCCTGGCTACGTCATCAGGCCGACGAAGAGATCGTCCACGCAAACAAGTTCATCGACCACGTCCTTCGCAGGGGCAGCCACCCCAGCATCGGATCGACGGACGCCCCGGACGTCCCCAAGGGAGCCTCCCCGCAGGAGGTTTTCGAGGCGGCGCTTGCCCACGAACAGAAGGTTTCCGAAGCGATCCGGAACCTGTACCGGGCCACGGAGTCCGAGGGCGACCTCGATTCGCGTCCGCTGTTGAACTGGTTCCTCGACGAGCAGATCGAAGAAGAAGACACCGTGAGACAGATCGTCGCCCAGATCAAACTGGTCGGCGACGACGGCCCCGGCCTACTTCGCTTGGACGCCGAACTGGGCGCTCGCCCCGCTGGCAGCACCGAAGATACAGGGGTCTAACACGGGTGGCTGAGGACCAACCCGGGTGGCTGAGGAGCAACCCGGACGGCTGAGGAGCAACCGAAGGTTGCGTCTCGAAGCCCCCACGGCTGAGACGCAACCTTCAGGCTACGGTTACACGCCCAACCGAGCCCTGCGGGCCATTTCGCCCTCAGTCTGGTTGGTGGTCGGGACGTGACCGGGCAGCGGCAGGATCCGCTCGTGGATCGTGTCGAGAATCCACTCGGGCTGCGGGAAGAACAGGTCCTCCAGCTCGGGAGCCGGGGTGATGTGGTTTCGAGAACCGACCACGGCCACCGGGGCGTCCAGCGAGTCGAATGCCAGGTTCGACACGGTGGTGGCGACGGTCTGCATGAACGAGCCGCGCTCGACCGCGTCCGAGGCGAGCACGAGGCGTCCGGTCTTCTTCACCGACTCGACGATCTTGTCGTAGTTGAGCGGGGCGATGAACCGCAGGTCGATCACCTCGGCCGATAGGCCGTACTTGTCCTGCAGGATTTCGGCAGCCTGCATCGCGCGGTAGAGCGTGGCGCCCATCGTTGCGATCGTGACGTCGCTGCCCTCGCGGCGGATCGCCGGCTCGCCCTCGGGTGTTTCGTACCAGCCCTCCGGCACGCCGCCGGGCTCGAATTCTTCGCCGATGTCGTAGAGCATCTGTGACTCGAAGAACACCACCGGGTCGGTGCCCCGCAGAGCCAGGTTCAGCATGCCCTTGGCATCGGTCGGGGTGGCTGGGAAGTAAGCCTTCAGACCGGGGATGTGGCCGATGATTGACGCCCAGTCCTGGGAGTGCTGCGCACCGTACTTGTTGCCTACGCTCACCCGCAGCACCAACGGCATGCTCAGCAGGCCTGCCGACATCGACTGCCACTTGGCCATCTGGTTGAACACCTCGTCGCCGGCACGTCCCAAGAAGTCGAGGTACATGAGTTCGACTACCGCGCGTCCGCCGCTGAGCGCGTAGCCGACGCCGGCACCCACGATCGCAGCTTCCGAAATCGGGGAGTTGAACAGCCGCTTGTAGGGCAGCAGTTCGGTGAGTCCGCGGTAGACGGCGAACGCGCCGCCCCAGTCGCGGTTCTCCTCGCCCCAGG
>CAYMMF010000027.1:0-7162 GCA_964391475.1 uncultured Propionibacteriaceae bacterium
CACCAGACTCACAGCTTCGAGACGACGGCTTCGGATGCTCCTCAGCCAACCGATCGGCGGTTCCTGAGGAGGAGCGTAGCTCCGTCTCGGATGCTCCTCAGCCAACCGATCGACTCCTCGGCATACATCCCCAACAAGGTTTTGCGGTTATCCGAAGGTCACCGATACAACCACCATTACGGTCACCGAAATTTCTACTAGGGCGCCTAGGACGTCCCCTGTTATGCCGCCTAGACGACGCACCACCCACGCCAAGAATCCCCCGCTAACCAGCCACGCGACTGCGAACGCCCAGACGCCGGCCAGCCACCCCATCCCGGACGCCGCCGTCGCCCCAGCTAAAACTCCCCCAGCCCCAAGCACTGCCAACATCAGCGCCCAGATGGGCACAGAACCGGCGACTGCCGCACCTAGCCCCGAGCCCCGCGCACTCGGAACCCCTTTCGCGGTTCCCAGCGCCAGCACCACCCGAGAGGTTGCTAGCACCGCGCCTACCACCTGCCAGCCAGCTGGCCCTGCTACCAACTCGCCCAAGCACGCGGCTTGCACCCCCAGCACCACTATCAGAGTCACCGCGCCGACAGGCCCGATGTCGCCTTGGCGCATCACGTCCAGCGCGCGCTCCCGATCCCACGACGCAGCCAGCCCGTCCGCGGTGTCGGCCAACCCGTCCGCGTGCAGAAACCGGGTCGTCGCCTGCAGCAACCCGACGATCAGCAATCCGACGGCCAACCTCGGAATCCCCGCCAACGCCAACGCCCAGCCGGCAGCACCAACAACGAGCGTCAGCGGTGCCACCAGCAGCCAACCCAACGGCATCGCCCAACTGGCGGCTGCGGCGTCCACCCGCTTCGGCGGTGGCACCGGAATCAGAGTCAGCGTCCCCAACGCCAGCCGCACCCCGTCGCGCGCCGCGCCCGGCCGACTAACCATGCGGCGCGTCCTTCCCGACAGGCACTACGGCCTCGGCGTCCAGCGCAGCAACCGCAGCATCGTCACCATCGTCTGCGACCAGCGCTCCCGACTCACACCCGGAAGCCCGCCCAACGAAATGAACCGTTGGGTCGCCACGGCCTGCGGCTCGGTGAACCTAAGGACGCCCTCGCGGCCCTGCCTGCGCCCCACCCCCGACGTCCCCATGCCGCCCATCGGCGCGTCGATCGACCCCAACGCGGCGCCGAACACCTCGTTGACCGTCACGGTGCCGCACCTGATCCCAGCGGCAATCTTCTGGGCGCGGCGGACGTTCCGACCATAGACGGCCGCGTTCAAGCCTTCCTGGCCGAGGTTTGCCAACGCGATCGCCTCACCGTTGGTGGCGAACTCGAACAACGACGCCACCGGCCCGAATGTCTCTTCTGAGTAGCACGCCATGCCTGGGGTCACCCCCTCCAGCAAGGTCGGTTCGAAAGCATACGGCGCCAAATCGGGTCTTGGACGCCCACCCGCGAGCACGTCTGCACCCAAAGCGCGGGCGTCTTCAACGTGCTCCGACACCTTCCGGAGCTGATCGGCAGAGACCAACGTTCCAACGTCGGACGCCCACGTGGAACCCGCGGCCAAGTCGAGCGACTCGACCTGCCTAATGAACTCCCGCTTGAATTCGGGATAGATCTCGCGTGCCACGTAAAGCCGTTCGAAGCTGACGCACAACTGGCCAGCGTTTGAGAAGCAGCCGCGAACGGCGCCATCGACGGCGGCCTCGATGTCGGCGTCCGCGAGCACCACCATCGGGTTCTTGCCGCCCAATTCCAGCGAGGTCGCGATCAGCCGTCGGCCAGCCTGGGCGGCGACCAGGCGTCCGGTTGCCGTGGAACCGGTGAAGCAAACGTGGTCGGCTTGCTCTATCAGCGCGGTGCCGATCACCGGGCCAGGGCCCGACACTATCTGCCAAACGACAGCTGGGAACCCCGCTGATTCGAGCAACTCCAGCCCTCGCAATGCGACCAGCATTGTTTGGGAATCAGGCTTGGCGACCACTGCGTTCCCCGCACCTAGCGCGGCTAGCCCGTCACAAAAAGCCATAGTGAGCGGGTAATTCCATGGCGAGATCACTGCCACCACACCCTCTGGCACCCGGTTGAGCCGCACGCTGGTCGCTACCGGGAACACCCCCAGCCTGCGCTCGCTCGCCAGGTGACGGCTAAGCGTCCGACCCAAGTAGCGGGCGGTCAGCGCCAGGTGGATGACCTCGTCGAAAGCGTCCTTTCGGGCCTTCCCGGATTCAACGCACAGCAGGTCGCACAGTTCATCGAGGTGGTCTAACAGCAGATCGTGGAACCTCAACATCGCCGCCGCCCTGGAGCGCACCGGCGTCCGGCTCCACGATTGCTGCACGGCTCGGGCGCGGTCGAACGCGGACGCCACGTCATCCGCCGTCGAGACTGGCAGTTCAGCCAGCGGCGAGCCGTCCAACGGCGAGAACGTGGCCCTGGTCGTTGCCCCGGTGGAGCGAATCAGCGTGGTCAGCCGCTCTACCTTCGCCGAGTCGACGAGACGATCAGATGAACTGGCTGCCGAAGTCATGTTCGAAGCCTAGCCACGGACCCCCAGCGGCGTCAGGCGTGTTCTAAGGTGATCTAGCCGTCCATAAGGAACAACATGCCCCTTTCTCGCGCCGAACTGGCCCGTCTAGTCGACCACACGCTGCTCTCACCCACTGCCACCGAAGCCGACGTGGCGGCCCTGGTGGCTGAGGCCACCGAGTTGGGCGCCTATTCGGTTTGCGTATCGCCCTCAATGCTTCCCCTAGCCCGACTGCCCGGCGACCTGAAAGTCGCCACCGTCTGCGGTTTTCCCTCCGGAAAACACACCGCAGCGATCAAGGCATCCGAAGCGGCCCAGGCTTGCGCTAACGGCGCCGACGAGATCGACATGGTCGTCGACCTCGGGCACATCAAAGCGGGCGACGCCGACGCCACGCGCGCCGAAATCGTGTCTGTCAGGGCCGCGATGCCCGCCGACAGGGTCTTGAAAGTGATCATCGAATCTGCGGCGCTCACCGACGAAGAGATCGTCGCCGCCTGCCAAGCCGCCGAGGCCGCTGGGGCTGACTTCGTCAAGACCTCGACCGGTTTCCACCCGGCGGGCGGGGCGTCCGTCGCGGCGGTGCTGCTGATGGCCAAAACGGTAGGTGGACGCCTGGGCGTCAAGGCGTCCGGGGGCATCCGCACCTACGAAACTGCGTCTGCGATGGTCGAGGCGGGCGCTACCCGGCTTGGTTTGTCGGGCACCAAAGAGGTGCTCGCCGGGGCGGACGACGCCCCCGCGTAATCGCCCCCTCCCGTAGGCAACGACGCGAGAGCGACGCCGCTGTCGAGGTCGATCAGTCGCCTCGCGGCACAAACATCTGATCGTCGGTTTCGGATTCGCCAGCAGTCCGGACGCTGTCCGGCGGAACCAAGTCGGCTGCTCTGGTCACCGCCTCTGACAGCAGTTCTACATGCACCTCGGCGATGCTCGGATCTACGGCAGAGGCGATCCTCACCTGAGCGGGTGTCATTCCTTGGACGATGAGCGGCACCCCCGCACGTTTCAAGCTCGCGTGAGCCTCGGCCAGCGCCTCGGCGCCAGAGGCGTCGAAGAACTGCATCCGGTGGCACCGCAGGATCAGCGCTCGCGTCTGATCGCCGACATCTGTCACCTGGTCGATGAACGTGCGGGCATTGCCGTAGAACAAAGCTCCATCGACTCGGTAGAGCAGCACCTGACGTCGCAGGTATTCCTGCGGTTTGGTGTAGTCGATGACCCCTTCGAGGGTGTCTGCGGGCAACCGCTGGGGACGCAGCACCGTGTAGGTCGCCATGTGCCGCAGGCTCAAGACCGCGGCCATCGCGACGCCAGCTAGCACCGCGATGATCAGGTCGAGGAAGACGGTCATGCCCATTGTCAGCAGGAATGTGTTTCGATCCGAGCGGGTCGTGGACGCGATCGTGCGAGCCAGCGAGATGTTCACCATCCGCAGCGCGGTCATG
The DNA here is from genome assembly GCA_964391475.1 of uncultured Propionibacteriaceae bacterium. GTDB lineage: Bacteria > Actinomycetota > Actinomycetes > Propionibacteriales > Propionibacteriaceae > Propioniciclava. The sequence continues at coordinate 3,975 of CAYMMF010000027.1, forward strand.
ATCAGAACACCGCCCAGCGCTGCCAGCGGGATCCGCGACACCAGCGGCGCGAGCACGAGCATCACCAGCACCAAGAAAAACGCGTGGACGATCGACGCCACCCGCGTCCGAGCCCCGGCGCGAACGTTGACTGCGGTTCGGGCGATCGCTCCGGTCGCTGGCAACCCACCGAACAGTCCGGACGCCACGTTCGCCAACCCTTGGCCAACCAGTTCGCGATCCGGCTCGGTTCGAGGCACATCTGGGGCCATGCCGTCCGAGACTCGCGCCGCCAACAGCGACTCCAAGGCGCCCAGCGCAGCCACCGCAACCGCCGGGGCGAGCAGTTTCATCAGCAGGTCGAACGTCCAGTCTGGCATCGACGGTGCGGGCAACCCCGCGGGTAGGGCTCCGATTCTCTCCACCGGCAGGTTGCCCAGTTCGGCGACCAGGGTCGCCACGATGACCGCAATCAGCGCCCACGGCCAGGATTCCCGGACGCGGCGTCCCACCAAGTGGATTACGGCGACGAGCGCCACGATCGACAACGGGATCGCGGCCGTGCTCCACTCGGCCTGCGAGACCGTCTGCCACGCGGCGACCACGCTCGACTCCGATGTCCCAGCAGGGGACGCCAACGCTAGCGGCAGCTGCTGCAGCAAGATGATGACCCCGATGCCCATCGTGAAGCCCTCGACCACGGGCCAGGGGATGATGTCTACCGCCCGTCCCATGCCGAGCAGCCCCATCGCCAAGATCATGACACCGGCCATGACAGCCAGCAGAGGCACCTTGTCGAGGCCGTACTCGGCGATGACGGGAATCAAGACCACGGTCATCGCTCCGGTCGGGCCGGTCACCTGGAGGTGGCTACCGCCGAAGACCGCGGCGATTACGCCCGCCACGACTGCGGTCACTAGCCCCGCTGCGGCACCTGCACCTGACGCCACTCCGAACCCTAGAGCCAGCGGTAGTGCCACCACACCGACGGTGACCCCGGCGATTAGATCGCGCCCCCAGCTCTTGGAGAGCCCTTGGTAATCCTTCGGCCCGGGCAGCACTCCCTTGAGATTGATCAGATGGCCACCGATGGTTCTCTGATAATGCGTAAGCGCCTCCGCGGTGCTTCGTTGCTGCGGCTGGACGCGGTAATCCCTCTTCACGATCACCTCACTGGTCGATATTCCAAAGGTAGCCCTACAATCATCACCGCACCAATGACCACGACAGAGGGACCATGAGTAAATCACGACGCATCGTCATCCTGGGGGCCGCTGGCCGCGACTTCCATAACTTCAACGTCCTCTACCGGGACAACCCTGATGTGGAGGTTGTGGCTTTCACCGCCACCCAGATTCCCGACATCGCCGGACGAAAGTACCCAGCTGAGCTAGCCGGCAAGCTTTACCCCAATGGGATCCCGATCATGGACGAGGCGGACGTCGACAAGCTCATCGTCGCCGAGAACATAGACGAGGCGGTGTTTTCGTACTCTGACCTTTCCTACAACCAGGTGATGCACCTCGCCAGCCGCTGCATCGCTGCGGGTGCGCACTTCGTGCTGCCTGGCGCCGGGCCAACCATGATCGAATCGACCAAGCCCGTGATCGCAGTGACCTCTGTGCGCACTGGTGTCGGCAAATCTCAAGCCAGTCGGCATGTCGTCCGAGTCTTGAAGGAGCTCGGCAAGAAGGTCGTCTCGGTACGTCACCCTATGCCGTACGGCGACCTGGCAGCCCAGGCGGTCCAACGGTTCGCGACGTATGAAGATCTCGACAAGCATGAGTGCACGATCGAAGAACGCGAAGAGTACGAGCCCCACATCGCTGACGGATTCGTCATCTATGCCGGGGTCGACTATGAGGCGATCCTTCGGGCCGCAGAGGACGAGGCTGACGTTGTGTTGTGGGATGGCGGCAACAACGACTTGCCGTTCTTCGCCCCCGACCTTCACATCGTGATGGCCGACCCGCTACGCGCGGGCGACGAGACGTCCTACCACCCAAGCGAGGTCAACGTCCGATTGGCCGATCTGATTGTGGTGAACAAGTGCGATTCCGCCACGGCCGAAGACATCGAGGCGGTCGAGGCGTCCTGCCGGGCGCTCAACCCGACCGCAACCATCATTCGCGCCGACTCGCCGGTGACCGTGGCTGAACCCGAGTTGGTCGCCGGTCGCCGCGTGATCGTGATCGAGGACGGCCCAACCCTCACCCACGGCTCCATGACCTATGGCGCCGGGGTCGTTGGCGCCAGGGCGGCTGGCGCGTCCGAGATCATCGATCCGACGCCGTTCGCCGTCGCATCGATCGCCGAAACCTATGCCAAGTACCCCAACGCGCGCGCCGTCCTGCCAGCGATGGGTTACGGCGAGGCCCAGATCCGCGATCTGGAGGCGACGATTGAGGCCGCCGACTGCGACGTGGTCGTCTCTGGGACGCCCACCGACCTGACCCGCGTCCTGAAGGTCTCCAAGCCCATAACCCGGGTCAGTTACGACCTCGCCGAGCACAACCCGGGCGTGATCGCGGACGCCGTCCGTCGCGCCGTCGGCCTGTAACCCTGCGCCCACCCGGCGAGCCTGTAAAACCGAGAACGGCCCGGCCCCTACAAAGGGGGCCGGGCCGTTCTGGCTTACGGATCAGGCGTTCTTGAGAACCGCTTGGGCGGCGGCAAGACGCGCGATCGGAACGCGGAACGGTGAGCAGGACACGTAGTCAAGCCCGGCTGCGTGGAAGAATTCCACGGACGCGGGATCGCCACCGTGCTCGCCGCATACGCCGACCTTGAGTTCCGGCTTGGTGGAGCGACCCTTGTCGACGCCCATCGAGACGAGCTGTCCGACGCCGTCGATGTCGAGCGACTCGAACGGGTTCTTAGGGATCACGTCGCCGTCGACGTAGTGGCCGAGGAACCCGGCTTCTGCGTCATCGCGGCTGATACCTAATCCGGTCTGGGTCAGGTCGTTGGTGCCGAAGCTGAAGAAGTCGGCAACCTCGGCGATCTCGTTCGCGGTCAGGGCCGCGCGCGGGATCTCGATCATGGTGCCAACGGTGTAGTCGAGACGCTTACCAGCGGCTTCGAGCTCTTCCTCAACAGCCTTCACTACGATCTCACGCTGAACTTCGAGTTCCTTGCGGACCATCACGAGCGGAATCATGATCTCGACGCCGACCGTCTCACCCTCACGCTCGAGAACAGCAAGCGCC
>CAYMMF010000027.1:7172-17110 GCA_964391475.1 uncultured Propionibacteriaceae bacterium
TGGCGCGAGCCTGCATCTCGGGGATGGACGGGTAGAGCATCGCGAGGCGGACGCCACGGGTGCCGAGCATCGGGTTTTGCTCGTGCAACCGCTTGACCTGCGCGAGAGTCTCACGCTCGTGTGCCAGCTGCTCTGCCGAGCCGCCGGTGAGTTCGAGCTTCTGCACGACCAGCGACTGATCGACAATGTTCGGCAGGAACTCGTGCAACGGCGGGTCGAGCAGGCGCACCGTAACCGGCAGGCCCTTCATGGCGGTAAAGATGCCCTCGAAGTCCTTCTGCTGCATCGGCAGGATCTCGGCCAGGGCGGCAGCGCGCTGCTCCTCGTCCTCAGCCAGGATCATCTTGCGCACCGCAGGCAGCCGGTCGGGAGCCATGAACATATGCTCGGTGCGAGCCAGCCCGATGCCTTCGGCACCGAGTTCGCGGGCCTTCGCTGCGTCGTCGAACGTTTCGGCGTTCGCACGGACGCCGAGGCGGCGCACCTCGTCGGCCCACTCGCCGATCTGCTCGAAGTCTTCGTTGATCGACGGCGGCACCAGCGGCAGCGCCCCAGCGAACACCTCACCGGTGGTGCCGTTGAGGGTGATCACGTCGTCGCGACCGAAGGTCGTCCCGTTGATCGTGAGGGACTCGGTGGCGTAGTCGATCTTGATCGCGGACGCACCTGCGACGCAGGTGATTCCCATTCCACGCGCCACGACGGCCGCGTGCGAGGTCATGCCACCCTGGGCGGTCAGGATGCCCTGCGACACTGCCACACCGTGAATGTCGTCAGGCGTGGTCTCGTTACGAACCAAAATGACGGCCTCGCCGCGGCCACCGCGCTCGGCAGCGTCGTCAGCGGTGAACGCCAACGCGCCAACAGCAGCGCCCGGGGACGCCGGCAGGCCGGAGACGATCACTTCAGCGGTGTGTGACGGGTCGATCGTCGGGTGCAGCAGAGCGTCGAGCTGTGCGGGCTCGATGCGGAGCAGCGCCTCTTGCTTTGTGATGAGCCCTTCTTCGACCATGTCGACGGCGGACTTAACCGCAGCGGCGGCGGTGCGCTTGCCGTTACGGGTTTGGAGCATGTAGAGCTTGCTGTCTTCAACCGTGAACTCCATGTCTTGGATGTCGCGGTAGTGCAGTTCAAGCTTGTCCATCGTGGCGACCAGTTCGTTGAACGCGTCGGGAAGAACTTCTTCCATCTCGACCAGGTCGCGCGGGGTGCGGATGCCGGCCACGACGTCCTCGCCCTGGGCGTTGACCAGGAACTCGCCGTAGAGCTCCTTGGCGCCGGTGGACGCGTTGCGAGAGAAGCAAACGCCGGTGGCGGAGGTATCACCGCGGTTGCCGAACACCATCTGCTGGACATTCACGGCGGTGCCGAGGTCGCGGCTGATGTCGTGGGCGCGGCGGTAGAACTCGGCGCGCGGGTTGTTCCAAGACAGGAAGACCGCGTTGATGGCGCGGTGCAACTGCTCGTTGGGGTCTTGGGTCCAATGGCCACCCAAAGCCTCGTTCGAGATCGCCTTGAACTGCATGGTGAGTTCCTTCAGGTCCTCTGCAGAGAGGTCGGTGTCCTCGTTGACGCCGCGATCTTCCTTCATAGCGGTGAGCGCGCCCTCGTACAGGGTGTGGTCGACGCCTTCGACAACCTCGCCGTACATCTGGATGAAGCGGCGGTAGCAGTCCCAAGCGAAGCGCTCGTTGCCGTCAGCCAGGGCGGCAACCGCGGGCACGGTCTCGTCCGAAATGCCCAGGTTGAGGATCGTGTCCATCATGCCGGGCATAGAGAAGATGGCACCAGAACGAATCGATACCAAAAGCGGGTTGCTCGGGTCGCCAAGCTTCTTGCCGGTGCGCTCTTCGAGGCGCTCCAGACCTGCGTCGACCTGGTCGTTCAGGCCGTCGGGCCACTCGCCCTCGTTGTTCATGGCTGCCACGCACGCCTGGGTGGTGACGGTGAAAGCGTCCGGAACTGGGACGCCAATGCGGTTCATCTCGGCGAGGTTGGAACCCTTACCGCCGAGTAGCGGCTTGAGAGAGGCGTCTCCCTCGTTCAGGTCGTAGACGTACTTCGTCTGGTCGGTCATTTGTGACGAGTCTCCTTCACATTGCTCCTGCTGGCACGCCAGTGTGTCCTGTTGAAGATTGCAGGTGGACGCGCACGCGCGGATACAAGGCCAAACTTTAGTACTTTGCGGCACATATCACGAACCGGTCACGGGTTGCCCGGAGTTCGGACGCCTCCGTGAGACGATTCGCCCATGACTATGGACGCGGTGTCTCGGTTGATTCTGGACGAGGCCGGGCCCCTGCCGCCGCGGGTTCTGGTGGTGGACGACGAGTCGGGGGCACTCACCCAAGTTGTGTTGGAATCCGGGAGCGAAGTGAGCGCTTGGTGTGATGACCTTCGCGCCGAGTTGGCCGTCCCACCGCAACTTCGAACCAACGAGTTGAGCACCGACGGTGTTGACCTGGTGTTGTGGCGGCTGCCTCGCGCGGTGAGCGCTGTGGACGACCTCGCCCAGCGCATCGCTGCGGACGCTGGCAACCACCTAAAGGTGGTGGCCGGAGCCCGGGTCAAACACATGACCAGAGCGCAGAATGACGCCCTGGCAAGGAGTTACTCAAACGTTCGGGCGAGTTTGGGTCGCGACAAGTCGCGGGTGCTGCACGCCAGCGGGCTGCTGGCTTCGGAACCGGTTTGGCCCGCTCGTCACCACCTGCCCGACCTGGGGTTGGACGTGGTGGCTCGCGGCACTGTGTTCGCCACTAACAAGTTGGACGCCGGAACTCGGCTTCTGTTGGACGCCATGGACGAGCATCGTCCTGATCCGGGCGACAGGGCTTTGGATTGGGGATCCGGTTCGGGCATCATCGCTGCCTGGTTGGCTCGGGTGGGATTCGACGTGACCGCCACCGACGTTTCGCGCGACGCGATCGAGGCGACTCTGCTGACCGCGCAGGCCAACGATGTGTCGGTGCGGGCGTTGCGGATGGATGGGCTGTCGGGGTTAGCTGCCGAGTCGGTCGACCTGTTGGTGACGAATCCCCCGTTCCACATCGGGGGCGCCAAAGACTCCACGCCGACGCTTGCGATGTTCGCCCAAGCGAGCAGTGTGCTAGCTCCTGGTGGCGAGCTTTGGGCGGTTTGGAACGCGCACCTGCCGTACCTGCCGGTGTTGCGCCGCATCGGGCCAACCCAGTTCGTGGCGCGCAACCGCGGCTATGTGGTTTCCCGCTCCCGGCGTCATTGACTCCGATGTGACTCCGATGTGCGTTAGGGGTTTGGACGCTCTACCATCAGCCCCGTGGCCAGGAACACCGGATGGATGCCTGTTCAGCACGGGGCGTGGGCGATGCTCACCGCTCCGTTCGCTGCTGGCTTATTGTTGCGCGCCTCCCAGTCGACTCTGGCGCTCCACCTGATCCCGCTTTTCGGGTTCTGGATGCTCGGCTACTTCACTTTCAACGCCGCGTCCCAGTGGTTGAAAGCCGCCCCGAAACGCAGGCCGAACTTCGTCCGACCGATCCTGGTTTACGGGACGCTCTCGGCGACCCTGGGCGTCCTCACTCTGGTGCTGGCGGGGTGGCCGCTGCTGGCGTGGGCGCCGTTCTTTCTGCCGTTCCTGCTGCCTGCGTTCTGGTTGGCCTCCCGCCGAAAGGAGCGGGCCACGCTGGGTGGTGCGCTGACGATCGGGGCAGCGTCCTTGATGACCCTGGTGGTGCGCTACGACTCGCCTTCCCAGATGGCCACCGACGGCAATTGGGCTCACGCTGTGATCGTCACCTTGGGGGTGTTCGCCTACTTCTTCGGTACGGTCTGGTACGTCAAGACCAACATCCGCGAGCGGGGATCCCGGCGCTACTACCTCACCAGTTTGGGTTGGCACGCCGGGATGACGCTGATCGCCGCCTTACTAGCCGGGTTCGGCATCATCGACTGGTGGTGGACGCCGTTCTTCGCGGCAACCACGATCCGTGCAGCGTGGGTTCCTAAGATCGAACCGCGGGTGACGCCCTTGAAGCTCGGTCTTTTAGAGATCACTTTGAGTTCGTTGCTGGTGTTGGGGGTTTGGTTGACCAGCGCGCCCGGTTGACGCGAACTCACACCCCCGACGACGATGAACCAATGACGGGATTCCAACTCCGCTGCGAACTCGGCGTCTCTACCGCCGCCACGCAGATCGAAGGCGGTAACGCGCCCACCATCTGGCATCGTTGGGCGTCCTCCGGTAAAGCGGTGGACGGCACGTCCCCGGCAGTGGCGTGCGACCACTGGAACCGTGTTGAACAAGACATTGATCTGATGGTCAACCTCGGCATCAAGCATTATCGGATGGGCATCGAGTGGGCGCGGATCGAACCCGAACAGCATCGCATCGACGACTCCGCTTTCGACCACTACCGCGACGAACTCACCAAGCTGCGAGCGGCCGGAATCACACCGTTGGTGACTTTGCACCATTTCAACGACCCGATCTGGTTCAGCGACCTGGGCGGGTTCACGTCTGAGCGCGGCGCCTCGGTCTTCGCTCGCCATGTCGGACGGGTTGTGGGCGCCCTGGGCGATCTGGCATCGGAATGGGTCACGATCAACGAACCCAACGTCTTCGCACTGTTCGGATACCGCGACGGCACCTGGCCGCCGGGGCGCACCGGCGTCGGTTCATACCTGGCTGCGCTTAACGGCATGGCTGAGGGTCACATCGCCGCCTACGAGGTGCTTCACCGCCGCCAACCCCAAGCTCGGGTTGGGGTCGCGAACCACCTGCGCGTGATGGAGGCCGCCAACCCCCGCGACCCGTTGCAGCGGTTCGTGGCGAAGGGCGCATCGTGGCTGTTCCAAGACGCGATCACGCGCGCCATGGCCACAGGCAAGTTCAAAGCTCCGCTGAAGACGCCGCCCCGGGTGCGTCTTGGACGCTATGCCGACTTCATGGGTGTCAACTACTACGGGCGTAGCAGATTCGTCGCGACGGGCGAGCAGGTGATCGCGGACGGGGTTCCGATCAACGACCTGGGCTGGGAAATCTATCCCGCTGGTCTCAGCAGGGTGCTGGACGACATCACCTCGTGGTACGACGGGCCAATCTACGTCACAGAGAACGGCACCGCGGACGCCACAGACGCCTTCCGAAGCCGGTTCGTCCACGACCATCTTGAGGTTATTGCTCAGCATCCCGCTCCAGTTGAGCGCTACTACCACTGGTCGTTGACCGACAATTGGGAGTGGGCCGAAGGCCAGACCGGCCGATTCGGTTTGTACGATCTTGACTTCGACACCCAGGTGCGAACCCTGCGTCCGTCAGGCCAGTTCTTCGCAGACGTGATCGCAAAGAAAGGCGTCACGGACGCCGGGCATGCCCGCTGGGTGGCGCCACAGCCGTACCGACCCAAAGTTGATTTGACGCAACCATGAGCAAGCCAAATGGCACCCCAGTGGTGAGAAACCGGTTGTCGTTCGCAGTTGGCACCATCGGGCGCGACATGGCCTACTCGCTCGTCGTAATGTTCTTGATCTTCTTTCTGACCGACATCCTTGACCTGCCCGACGACACGGTGCTGTGGGCCAACGGGTTACTGCTCGTAGCCAGGTTGTTCGACGCGATCACCGACATCATCATGGGTGGGATCGTCGACAACACCCACACCAGGTGGGGCGCCTACAAGCCGTGGATCAGCGCGGGTGTCGTGGCGACCGCGGTGTTGACGGTGCTGCTGTTCACCGATCCCGGGGTTCGTGGGGGCGTGTACGTGGCGTTTTTCGCGCTCAGTTACCTGCTGTGGAGCCTCGCCTTCACGATGAACGACATTCCTTACTGGTCGATGCTGCCAGCCCTCACCTTGGATCAAGCCGAGCGAGAGCGGATCGGCTCGCTCACGAAAGTGTTCGCCACCATCGGGCTGTTCACCACTGTCGTCGGGGTGATCCCGATCACGAATGCTCTCGGTGGGGACGCCGCCGCCTGGACAAAGTTCACGGTCGGAGTCGTGACGATCATGGTTGTCGGTCAGGCAGTGACGCTGTTCGGCGTCCGTGAGCCGCGGTTAGTCGTCGAACAAGACCGCACCTCGTTGCGCGAATTGGTGTTCGTGATTGTCCGCAACGACCAACTGATGTGGACGGCTATCGCGATGGTGCTGTTCATGACCGGATACATGACCACCACCACGTTCGGGTTGTACTTTTTCAAGTACGCCTACAAAGACGAAAGCATGTACTCAGCCTTCGCTGCGGTGCTCGGCGTCGCTCAACTGCTGGGTTTCATAGTGTTCCCGCTTTTGCGCCACCGGTTCAGTCGGCGTTGGCTGTTCAACCTGGCCATGGCCTTGGTGGTGGGCGGCTACGTCATCTTCTTCTTCTCGCCGATGAACATCATCCCGATCGGCGTCGCGGGGCTTTTGCTGTTCTTCGGGCAGTCGTTCATCGTGATCTTGATGCTGGTGTTCATCACCGACTGCATCGAGTACGGGCAGTGGAAGCTGGGACGCCGCAACGGTGCAGTGACATTCGCGCTTCAACCGTTCATCAACAAGGTTGGCTCGGCACTGGGAACCGCCATCGTCGGCGTGACCGTGGTCGTCACGGGCATCAACTCGGCCCCCACCCCGGACGACGTCACAGACTCAGCCCTGCTCGGCATGCGCATGATGATGATGGTGTTTCCGATGGTGCTGATCACTGCGAGCTACCTGGTTTACCGGTTTAAGTACCGGATCGACGAGCAGTTCCACGCCCAAATCGTCTCCGACCTGCGCGAGCGAGGGCAGTTGTTGCTCTGAGCAGCCTCGGCTGGCGCTGGTGAGATCGGCGCTACTTGGTGCGGGGTTCTATCGTCAGCAGGCCCGGGTTCGGATCAACCTGTGCGTACGGTGGCAACGTCTGCGACAACACCACGGACTCCTTGGCGTCGCCTGGGGTCGCCTGCAGCAGCGGAATCCCCATCTTCGCCATCACTCGCCGCATTCCCTCGCCCATGTGCGACACCACGACCGCCTCGACACGGTTCTCGGTCAGGAACTTCACCATCCGGGCGTGATGCGCCCCGTGGCTGCCGACGTCGTGCAACTCGTCCCAGTTGGTGTGGTGGACCGTCCAGTCTGCTACGGCTTTGTCGTTCAGTTCGGCAACCGCGACGAAGTGGGCGCGACCCCAGCTTCCTGCCGAATTCCCCTGGGCGTCGACGGGTGTGGCGACGATCATCTTTCCTCCTTGGTTCGCAGACATGCTAGCCCGATGGCAGCCGACGTCCACCTGCACTAGGTTCGAGCCTATGCTCAGCCACCAGATCAACCTCATCAACACCGTCTCGATTCCCGTCTCGCACCCCGACGGCTCTTGGGCGTGCGTTTCGCGAACGCGACCCGATTTGGATGCTGACGCCTACACCGGTCAGCTGTGGCGCATCGGCGTCCAACCGGGCGAGGCCCCGCGTCGGCTAACCCGCGGATTCCAAGACAGCGCACCCAAGTTCTCCCCCACCGGCGAGGTGCTGGGTTTCCTGCGAGCCGCACCGGGCGGGCGTCCCCAGCTTCAGTTGATTGCGGCCACCGGAGGTGAACCGGTTGCTGTCACGGACGCCCCGCTCGGGGTCAGCGACTTCGCGTTCTCTCCCGACGGATCGCGGATCGTCTTCGTCGCACGCGTCCCAGCCGAAGGACGCTATGGCACACTCGATGGTGTCGGTGCGGACGCCGAAGATCCACGCCACTTCACCACCCTGCAGATCAGGGCGGACGGGGTGGGTTTCACCACCGATCGCCGCACCCACCTGTTCGTTGTCGACACCCCGGACGTGTTCGGCGAGCCGCCGTTGGCCAAGGTTGGACGCGCAGCCAAAGGCCTGGAAAAGCAGAAGCTCGTCCCACCGGCGACCCAGCTCACCTCAGGCGACTTCGAGCACACGTCCCCCTGCTTCACCCCCGACGGGAGGGCTGTGATCGTGGTTTCGGCGCGCGGGGACGACCGCGACCTGCGCCTGAGCGCCGGGCTGCACTCGGTGGCGCTGGACGGATCCGGGGTCACCCCTTTGCTGGACGACCCTCGGTTCGACTACGCCAACCCTGTGGTCTCTGGCGACGGCACCCACCTGTTCTTCAAGGTTTCCGATCTGGGGCCGGACGGCCGCGACTTCGTCGCAGTCAACTCGAGCGTGGGCGTCCTGCCGTTCGGAGGCGAGCCGAGGACTCTCACCGACCCGAAGACCCACGACATGGACGCTGGACCGCTCACGGTCGGCGGGCTGACCAGCGTCCTGGCGGTTCGGGAGCATCGCGGTTCCACCGAGTTGTTGCGCGTCCACTCCAACGGCGAGATCGAAACGGTCTGGGCGGGGCCCCAAGAGGTGCAGGGTGCCGCTGCGATCCCCAGCCGGGAGCGTGAGGTGGTGGCCACGATTGTGGACGCCCACACCACCGGCGACGTGGCGATGATCGGCACCCACCGACTGCGGCTGCTGACTGACTTTTCTGCTCGCCTGCGCGCCGAGACCAACGTGGCGACGCCGGTGGAGCTGATCGCCCGGGCGTCCGACGACTACCCGGTGCACGGCTGGGTGTTGACCCCGCCCGGGAGAGGCCCGCACCCGGTGCTGCTGGTGATCCACGGCGGACCATACGCCGCTTACCACGGCTCGTGGTTCGACGAATTTCAGGCCTACGTCGCGGCTGGGTACGCGGTGGTGGCGTGCAATCCGCGAGGTTCCGCGGGCTATGGGATGGCGCACGGCCGTGCGATCCGAGGTGACTTCGGCAATCTCGACTCCGACGACGTGTTGAGCTTCCTGAACCACGCCTTGACTACCCAACCGCGGTTGGACGACGCCCGGCTCGGCATCATGGGCGGCAGCTACGGCGGTTACCTGACCGCCTGGATCATCGCCCACGACCACCGCTTTAGCGGGGCGATCGTCGAGCGGGGGTTCCTCGACCCGGCTTCGTTCGTCGGCGCGTCAGACATCGGGTGGTTCTTCGTGTCTGCCTACAACGGGCCGACGAAAGAAGCCCAGGATCGCCAGTCGCCCACGCTGAAAGTCGACGAAGTGACCACTCCCACGCTGGTGCTCCACTCCGAAAACGACCTTCGCTGCCCGCTCGACCAGGCGCTGCGCTACTACGCGGAACTCAAACTCGCCGGGGTGACGGCAGAACTGGTCGTGTTCCCCGGCGAAACCCACGAACTGTCCCGTTCGGGGACGCCGCACCACCGCACAGCACGGTTCGACAAGATCATCGACTGGTGGACGCGGGTGCTTCCGCCCGGGAAGGCTCGATGAAGGTTGGGGCCCCTTTCAAAAGGCTAGGAGCCAGAGCAGCTCAGGTCTGCAAGACGTTCGAGGACGTCGTGCCAGCGCTCTTGCAGCGCAACCACATCGGACGCCGCGGGCACATTCTCGTGGTGCAACTCCAACCGGGTGCCGTCATCGGTGGGAACCAGACGCAGATCGACCAACGTCGTGGGAGCGTCGTCGCCGGCATGCCAACTGAAACGAACCTGCTCGTTGGGATGGTAGGTTCGCACTACCCCGAAGGTGCCGTCAGTCGCGCGCCACGATTCGCCTTTGCCTCCCAGAACAGCACCATCACCCATCAAAGAGTCGGTGCCCTCGCGGCTGACGAGCGCCTTCCAGAAGTTCTTCGGCGTGCAGGACACCACACGCGAAACGAGCACGGTGGTGTCTGCGGTTTCTGGCGTTGCCTCGCTGGCGGTGGAATCAGTCATCGGTGATACCTCAATCCGTTCTGCAGCCCCGGTCACCAATGATTGGGGCTTGAGCAAACCCTACTCGCCAGCAGACAACGACACAGCCCAATCCATGTCATGTGATCGCGGCGCGCCTCTCGCGTCCAACCACCGGCAACAGGTAAACAGGTTGCCATCGACCGGGACACGTATGAGGTGCCCCGGTCGCTGGTTTCAGGGGGTACCCTTCGAGGGTGAGCCGTCGC
>CAYMMF010000028.1:0-1752 GCA_964391475.1 uncultured Propionibacteriaceae bacterium
AGGCTACCGATTTGGCAGAGGACGCTGCTCGTCTCATGGGCGATACGAACGTTGTCGGCCTACCGGTCGTCGATTCCGAGGATCGTCTCGTTGGTCTACTGACGATTGATGACGCGCTTGAGATCATTGAGGCTGCGCACTCCGAGGACGTTGCCCGCCAGGCAGGTTCGGCTCCCTGGGAAGGCCACTACATGGCCGTGAGCGTCTGGAAGCTGGCTCGTTCCCGAGCACCTTGGCTGCTCCTTCTGATCGTGGCGTCCGTACTCACAGTCAACGTGTTGCAGATCTTCGAGGCCACACTAGAGCAGGTGACAGCGCTCGCCCTCTTCATCCCGCTGCTGGTCGGGACCGGAGGAAACGCTGGCGCACAAGCCACCACCGCAGCAGTACGAGCCTTGGCGGTTGGCGAGTTGCGGACGTCCGACCTACCAGCCGTGGTCTGGCGTGAGTCGCGCGTGGGCATCATGCTGGGAGCAATGCTTGCGGTGGTCGGCATGGTGGTTGGCACATTGGTGGTAGGCACAGAGGTAGCAATCGTTGTGGGGTTGTCGTTGATCGCAATCTGCGCCTGGGCAGCCAGTGTGGGAGCCTCGATGCCTCTGCTCGCCAAGAGCTTGAAGATCGATCCTGCCGTCATTTCTGCTCCGATGGTGACGACTTTGGTGGACGCTACTGGTCTGTTGATCTACTTCGGAGTTGCCAAGCTGGTGTTGGGAATCTGAGGGTAGCCTCAGCAATGACGTGCAGTTAGGCCTTGAGTTTGGCCATCCACTCTTCGACATCGTTGGCGGTGCGCGGTAGCTCTGCCGAAAGGATTCGGCACTCACCGTCGGTGATGACGATGTTGTCCTCGATCCGGACGCCGATGCCACGGAACTCCTGGGGAACCAGCATGTCAGATGCCTTGAAGTACATGCCCGGTTCCACGGTGATGACCATGCCCTCTTTCAGCGTCCCTTGGCGGTAGTACTCATTTCTGGCTAGGGCTGCGTCATGAACGTCGAGCCCCAGGTGGTGGCCGGTGCCGTGCACCATCCAGCGGCGGTGTTGGCCCCCGTTCACCGGGTCCAGTGACTCTTCGACCGAAACCGGCAGAATCCCCCATTCGAAGAGGTGCTCGGCGATCACTTTGATCGCGGCGTCGTGCATGGCGTGGTACGGGTTGCCCGCACGGGCGGCGTCCAATGCAGCAGTGTGGGCGGCGAGCACCGCATCGTAGACCTTGCGCTGGGTGGGGCTGAACCGGCCGTTGATCGGCAGCGTCCGGGTGAGGTCACCAGAGTAGAGGCTTTCGATCTCGATACCCATGTCCAGCAGGATGAGGTCGCCGTAGTGCATGTCACCGTCGTTGCGGACCCAATGCAGAGTGTTGGCGTGGTCACCGGCTGCGCAGATCGACCCGTAGCCGACGTCGTTGCCGCGGTGGCGGGCATGCAGGTGGAAGACGCCTTCGACCCAACGCTCGCCGCGTCCCTTCTCGACGGCGTTGTCGAACTCGGCCACCACCGCCTCGAAGCCAGCGATAGTCTCATCGCAGGCTCGCTTGATCTCAGCGATCTCGAACTCGTCCTTGACCAGCCGCATTTCGCTAAGCATGACAGCGAACTCGTCGTCCATGTTTTTGGTGAACGACGGGTGCGCGCTGCGGATCTTGTCGATGGTTGCAGTCAGTTGCTCATCGGCGTCCCGGACCACACGCATGGGCACCAGGTCGGCGTTCGTGCCAAGGGCCGCGTCGAGTTCGGCGATGGG
>CAYMMF010000028.1:1852-16421 GCA_964391475.1 uncultured Propionibacteriaceae bacterium
GGACGGAAAGGGAAGTCAGTGTCGTGGGCGCGGACCTTCAACCCTCCAGCGGGAATGACCAGGCGTTCGCCAGGGTAGGCGGCGCTGACTTTGGATCGACGAAGTGGGGTGAAAGAGGTTGTAGGCAGCGGTTCGGGAAGCTCATCGCTGTAAGGCTCCCAACCTTCACTTACGAACGCTTTGAAAGGTTCAGAGAAGGGAGTCTGCCGGTTCGGGAGCGCAGGGGTCGGGCCAGAGGTCGAATCGATGCGTTGTTCTTTCACAACGGCAGGATAGCTGTCGCGCTAGAGTGCGCCTGCAGGAACAGGTGAGTTGAGGAGGACGGCGATGAAGGCGACCCCGCTTGAGCAACGGCTTCTTTTAGATCTTCAGGTAAGCGATACCTCGATTGCCCAGATCAAGCATCGCAGGGGCACTCTGCCCGAGTTGGCTGAGTTGATCAGCCAGCAGAAGGTC
Organism: uncultured Propionibacteriaceae bacterium; assembly: GCA_964391475.1. Lineage (GTDB taxonomy): Bacteria > Actinomycetota > Actinomycetes > Propionibacteriales > Propionibacteriaceae > Propioniciclava. The sequence goes on from CAYMMF010000028.1 coordinate 2,309, forward strand.
CGAACCCGGTTGGGGGAGCGCATCGTTGCGCTCAAGACGCGTTTACTTGACCTGGATACCGCTCAAGAGAAGGTTGAGTCTGACCTGGTGCCGGTGCGGGAGCGGCTTGCACGCAACCGGCAACGAGTGGACGCCGGGGTGATCACTGACTCGAAGGCTCTCCAGGTGATGCTCGGCGAGATTGAGCACTTGGACGTCCGGATTGACGATCTTGAGGACGAGCAACTCGAGTTGATGGAGCAGATCGAACAACTCCAAGGTGAAATCGACGCAACCACCGCCAAGAAGTCGGAAGTCGAAAACGTCATGCGCGGGCTCATCGTTGCCCGAGATGACAAGTTCTCGGTTCTCGACGATGAACTCGCCAAACGGCAGTCTGAGCGGGCGGCGACAGCGGCCAAACTGCCCGCGGAGTTGGTGTCTCTCTACAACAAGATCGGCGAAAGCGTTGGAGGTGGGGGAGCTGCGCTGCTTCGTCAGGGCCGGTGCAGTGGCTGTCAGCTGCAACTCAATAGCGTCGACATGGAGCGTCACCGGAACGCCGCACCAGACGAGGTGCTCCGCTGCGAAGAGTGTCAGCGAATTCTGGTCCGCACCGAAGAGTCTGGGCTTTGAGTATCAGCTAATCCCACGAAGCTGCGAAACCGGGGGAGGAGTCGGCATGGGCACTCATCCGCCTCGATCGGTTAGTGCCATTCCGCGAGGAGGTCGGCCGCTTTCGTGTCGATGCTGGGGTAGGCGTCGGCGCCGAGCTCGCCGGTCTTGCTCCCAGCCAGAGTGGGCCTGATCTGGCCTAGTCAGAGCCAGATCAGGGGACGAGTCGGCTTGTAAGCCGGATTCTGTGGCTCCGCATGGAGCCGGTGATCATCCATCTGTGACGGTTGTTGCCAACCGCCTCCGATCCACCGACAAGTGTCGGCGATGTCGTGCGACCTACCCGGACGCCTCGCGCGAGCAGCGCTCGAACGGCGTCCGCGAGCCAAAAGGCCCTTCTTGGTCTTGCTCCGGGTGGGGTTTACCGAGCCACCCCAGTCACCTGGGGTGCTGGTGGTCTCTTACACCACCGTTTCACCCTTACCCCTTGCGGGGCGGTTTGCTTTCTGTGGCACTTTCCCGCGGGTCACCCCGGGTGGGTGTTACCCACCACCCTGCCCTGTGGAGTCCGGACTTTCCTCAGCTTTCGCCGCGATCACCCGGCCGACTCGTCCGCGTCTCATTGTACGCCGTTGTGGTTTAGGGTTCCCAACGCAGCGAGTCCAGTGCTTTGTGTACCTCGTCGCAGTTGGTTGGGTCTGATTTAACGCAGATGGCGATGATCGTTGACTGGCCGTATTTGCCATCCTCTGTCGCCAGGGTCGTAATCTCGCTGACTGTCCCGTCAGTTTCGGTGATCTCGAACACCGATTTGAAGAGTTGTCCGCCGTCGAACGTCTCCGGTGTTTTGGAAACCTCTTTGACGTCGACATCTTCGTACATGGTGTCCAGCATCCATTGAGCGGTGGTGTCGGCCGCTTCTTGGAGGGTGTCGAATGGAAGCACTAACGCGACGGCAGCGATCAGCGAACCGTTGGTGGCGCCCACTTCGCGGATTGCCATCGCCGAGCAACTTACCCAATCCCAAACCGGTTCGGTTTCAACGCGCCACTTTGAAGATTTGGGTTTTGCGACGCTGAACGATCCCGCTCGCAGGCGCCCGTCCTTCAGCCCTTTGCTGCACGTGTTCTGCTCGTCTGGGGTGGTAGTGGTGTCGGTGGCTTCGGGGGACGGCTGCGGGTGCTGTGTGCTTGGGCTGGGGTTGACCGGTGCTGGCGTCACCGATTGAAATGCAGGTTCGGGCGTCCCAAACGGTTTGGCGAGGATCCCCAAGGTGATCCCTAGGACGAGCGCCAATGCGCCCAAAGTGATCCATGTCGTTACGGCCCGAGATTTTGTTTGCTGGTCGCCAAGAGGGGTCGGTGGGCCACTGGGGGTGGGTGCGCCAACAGGATCCGGTGCACCGGGAATCTGGACGGTGGGCGTCCACGATTGCCCGTCCCACCAACGTAGTCGGCCGGGGGTGCCATCCGGATCCGGGAACCAGCCAGGTTGTGGCATGTCAGATGTTGTCCGCAATCGTGAGCACGTCGGCGCCAGTCGGTGTCACCGCGATCGTGGATTCCCATTGAGCGCACGGGCTGCCGTCGTTGGTTACGACCGTCCAGTCGTCGTCCCACACGTGGTTCGCTTGGTCTCCTAGGGTGAGCATCGGTTCGATGGTGAAGGTCATGCCGACCTCCATCACGGTGTTGTGAACGGCGCTGTCGTAGTGGGGAATGACCAGCCCGGAATGGAACGCGGTGTGCACCCCGTGGCCGGTGTAGTCACGAACCACTCCGTAGCCGAAGCGTGCCGCGTAGGCCTCGATGACCCGTCCGATCACGTTGACCTGGCGCCCGGTGCGGACCGCTTTGATTGCCCGATCACGTGCTTCGCGGGTGCGGTCCGACAGCAGTTTCCACCCCTGCTTGGGTTCCCCGCAGAAAAACGTTCCGCAGTTGTCGCCGTGGACGCCCTCTTTGAAGGCGGTTACATCGATCTTGACCATGTCGCCCTCTTCCAGCGGACGAGCGTCCGGAATCCCATGGCAAATCACCTCGTTGATCGAGGTGCAGATGGCTTTGGGGAATCCGCGATACCCCAGCGGAGAGGGGTAAGCGCCGTGGTCGCACATGTAGTCGTGGGCTATAGCGTCCAGCATGTCAGTCGTAACACCGGGTGCGATGGCTGCGGCCGCAACGTGCATGGCGTTCGCTGCGATCCGTCCGGCTTGGCGCATCAACTCGATCGTTTCTTGTGTCTGGACCTCAGAGCCAACGTAGGGCGTGGGGGCCCGGCGTCCCACGTAGTGGGGTTTCACAATGGACGATGGCACCGCGCGACTTGGGCTGACAGGGTAGGGCTTGATCGGGTTCACGCGTCGATTCTAGTCTGGAACCGATGACGGGTGAGGAGGGGCAATGGGTAGAGGCGACTGGTATTACTGCCTGGTCCACAAGAAGGTAGAGCCCTATGAGGCTTGCAAGGCTGCCGATCGGTTGGGCCCGTACAAGTCGAAAGCGGAAGCCGAGTTGGCGCTTGAACGGGTGACTGAACGAGAAGAGGAGTGGGAAACCGACCCACGGTTCAACGATCCCGAGGAAGAGCTCGACGAATGGGATCGCAAAGAGAAGGAATGGCGTTCGTTCGGTCGGTGACAATCGCGGCAGGTTCGTACCCGAAAGGGGCAGACTTGAGACATGGACAAGCAGACCGAATTCGTACTGCGCACGATGGAGGAGCGGGACGTCCGGTTCGTGCGGCTTTGGTTCACCGACGTGTTGGGCTTCCTGAAGTCGGTGGCCATCGCCCCAGCTGAACTGGAGAGCGCCTTGCGGGAGGGCATTGGGTTCGACGGTTCGGCGATCCAGGGATATGCCCGGGTGTATGAAGCCGACATGGTGGCGCACCCGGATCCGACAACTTTTCAGTTGCTGCCGTGGCGGGGCGATCCTGGTGGCACCGCTCGGATGTTCTGTGACATCCGGTTGCCCGATGGATCCCCGTCGTTTGCCGACCCGCGGCACGTCCTGAAGCGCGCCTTGGGTAAGGCAGCCGAGTTGGGATTCACTTTCTACGCCCACCCTGAGATCGAGTTTTACCTGTTCCGGACGCCGTTGGTTCCCGGTGTGCCACCTGAGCCGGTCGATACGGACGGCTATTTCGACCACACAACAGCCAGTGTTGGGACGGACTTCCGGCGAACAGCCATCGAGACCCTGGAGCGGATGGGCATTCCGGTGGAGTTCAGCCACCACGAAGCTGGCCCCGGGCAGCAGGAGATCGACCTGCGTTACGCGGACGCGATGACCATGGCGGATGCCATCATGACTTTCCGGGTGGTGGTGAAGGAAGTCGCCATCATGCGGAACCTATTCGCGTCGTTTATGCCCAAGCCCTTCACCGAGCATCCCGGTTCCGCGATGCACACCCACCTGTCGCTGTTCGAGGGCGACAGCAACGCGTTCTACGATGCCACCGGCGAGTACCAGTTGAGTCGCACCGCACGTCAGTTCGTCGCAGGCCTGCTGCACCACGCGCCAGAGATCTCTGCGGTAACCAACCAATGGGTGAACTCCTACAAGCGGTTAGCTGGGGGGCTGGAGGCGCCGTCGTACGCCACCTGGGGTCAAAACAACCGGTCTGCCATGGTTCGGGTGCCGATGTTCAAACCGAACAAACCGGGTGGGGCTCGCGTCGAACTGCGCACGCTCGACTCGGCCGTCAACCCGTACCTGGCGTTCGCGCTGGTATTGGCTGCGGGCCTGTCAGGGATCGAGCAGGGTTTGGATCTGCCTGACGGTGTTGAGGACGACTTCTGGTCGCTTTCTGGCAGGCAGCGGGCGGCGCTCGGGATCACCCCACTCCCTCGAAATCTGGAGGCGGCCATCAAGGCGATGGAAGGCTCCGAACTGGTCGCCAGCACCCTCGGCGAGCACGTATTCGACTACATCTTGCGAAACAAGCGCGCCGAGTACGAGGAGCACCTCCGTCAAGTCACCCGATTGGAGCTGGCGACGCTGCTACCTCGGCTGTAGCAAACCGGTTTCCGATACCAGTCGGCTTCGCTAAATCTGGACGCCTACTGCGCGGCTGCCAAGGTGTGACACAGTTGCTCACACTGTGATGGAACTCAGCGTCGACTACAACCCAGAATCCCCGGGAACTCCCTTGGCGGACGTGGCCGTGAGGCCTGTCGAGTCTGCCGACTGGCTAGCGTGTGGGAGGCTCGCTGCTCGCCGACAGGGTGGCCAGCCGGAGGCTTGGGCCGAAAGGTTGGCGCTGGCCTGCGAAGAGGGTCAAGCCCTGTTCGTTGCCGAGTCCGGTGGCGAGATCGTTGGATACGGCGGAGTCAGTTGGCAGGATCCGGGTGCGCTTGGTGGACGAAACACCCCCGCTGGCTGGTATTTGAGCGGTTGCGTCGTGGATCCTGGTCGACGGCGGCGCGGGATCGGAAGCAAGCTGACGCAAGCTCGGATGACGTGGGTGTTTGAACGAGCCGATTCCATCTATTACGTGGTCAATGCCACCAACAAGGCGTCGATAGATCTGCATTCCAAGCAGGGGTTCCTTGAGGTGACAAGGGATTTCGAGTTCCCGGGTGTGACCTTTGTGGGCGGGCAGGGTGTGCTGTGCCGAGCGTGGGCACCGGGTGCAGGCTCCATCGCCGACGTGATCGTGTTGGGGCGCCCCTGGCACGGGGACGCTGTCTAGCGCAGGGTTGGGTCAGCCTTCGAGGAAGGTGTCGTCGGCAGCGACCATCGGAAACCAGTCACTTAAATCGCTGCGGACGCCGCTAGCTCGCAGTTGGCCCGACGCCACCGCGTCCCTCCACGACAGGCGTCCGGTCGCCAATCCCAACAGGGTGAGCGCGTCCGTTTCCACGACGTTGGGCGGCGTTCCCCTGGTGTGGACGCCGCCGGTGCCGTCGCCGAGTTGTGCGGCTGCGAACGGTGGAACTCTGAACTCGATGAGGCGACCGGGGTGATCTGAGGCCAACTTGGCTACCAGCGAGCGCGTAGCGTTGGCTAGTTCTGCGCGCTGCGGTGTTTCGCTGGCGTCCACCTGACTCGCCAATCGGCGGACCTCGTCCCAATCCAACCGGCTCCCCGAGCGTGAACTTCGACTCATCGGGTTGGTCCCATCGCGGTCTCCTCCGGTTCGCTGGCGCTCGCCAATGGTAACTCGCAATACCATCTACCCATGAGCAGAACCCCGAGCCAAGCGGGCCGCGCAGCGGCGCACGGCTTCGGAGATCCGCGCTATGCCGCAGCGCAACTGGGGGCCTTATCACAGTTATTGGAGGTGACCGGAACTTCCACGCTGGTTGCGTCGTTGGCCGAATCGGCGGATCCTGACCTTGCTCTCGCTGGGATCCAACGAATCGCCGCCCAGCGTCCGTCACTGCTGGTGGACGTCGTGGCCGATCGGTGTTGGCTGCGCAAACTCACTAGGGTTCTGGGCGCGTCCGTAGCTTTGAACCACCATTTGGGCGCAGTCCCAGACGACGTCTTGGTTCTGGCTGACGATTCACCCCCAAGCGACGCGGCGACGCTGAAGGGCAGGTTTGCTGCGGAAATCGAAGGCCCCAACCCGGCAGACAGCCTTCGTCGGGCATACCACCGCCAACTCTTGCGGATCGCCGGGCGCGACCTGGCGTCCATCGACCCGATAGCAGAGCTGGAATCCGTCGCCTCGGAACTCGCGGATACCGCCGACGCGACGATCGAGGCCGCACTCACTATCGCCCGCATGGAGGTGCCAGACGCTGTCGACGTTCGGTTGGCGGTCATCGCGCTCGGCAAGGCCGGGGCGAGAGAATTGAACTACGCCAGCGACGTCGACGTGATGTTTGTGGCCGAACCGGCCCATCGCATGGACGCCGCGACCAGACTCGCCGGAGCGGTGATGCGGATCTGTTCAGACCACACCGCCGCGGGAACCATCTGGCCAGTTGACGCCAACCTCCGACCGGAAGGCCGATCCGGACCATTGGTTCGCAGCTTGGATTCCATGGCCGCCTACTACCAGCAATGGGCTAAGAACTGGGAGTTTCAGGCGCTTCTCAAAGCGCGCCCGATGGCAGGGGATCTCAACCTGGGGCGAGAGTTCGTCGAACTGGTAACGCCGATGGTCTGGCGTGTCGGGGAGCAGGCCCATTTCGTGGCTGAGGTGCAGCACCTACGGCGGCGGGTCATCTCGAACATTCCGACACGGGAACGGGAGCGAGAGATCAAACTAGGCGCTGGAGGTCTCAGAGACACTGAGTTCAGCGTCCAATTACTCCAACTCGTGCACGGTAGAGCCGACGAGCGGCTACGACTTGCTGCGACCCTGCCCGCGCTTGATGCGCTGGTCGAACACGGGTACGTGGGACGAACGGACGGCGCGGAGTTGGCGTCCGCCTACCGCTTCCAAAGGGTGCTGGAACACCGCGTCCAGCTTTACCGGCTCCGCCGGACTCATCTGGTTCCCACCGACGAGGTAGTGCTTCGTAGCGCAGCTCGGAGCATGGGGTTCCAATCGGGGGAAGAACTGGTTGAGCGGTGGCGGGCGTCCACCCGAAGCGTCCAGCGGTTGCGTCGCCGAATGTTCTACTCCCCGGTTCTGGACGCCGTGGCGAGGATTCCGACCGAGCAGGTCAGGCTCACATCCGCTGGCGCTGAGACCAGGCTTCGGGCTTTGGATTACCTGGATCCGGTTTCGGCGTTGCGCCACATCAAAGCGTTGACCCAGGGCATATCGCGCAGAACCGAGATTCAACGGCAGTTGCTGCCAGCCATGCTCGGGTGGCTGGCCGAAGGGCCGAGCCCCGACCATGGCCTGCTGGCATTCCGGCAGGTTTCTGAAGCGCTCGGCGACACCGCTTGGTATCTGCGTGCGTTGCGGGACGCGGACGCCATGGCCGAGAACCTAGCCCGGATCCTTGCTTCCAGTCGGCTGGCTGTCGACCTGCTTCTCAGGGAGCCCCAGGCGGTGCGGTTGCTGGCTGACGCGGCCGAGATCACCCCGCGAGCTGCCCCGGAGATAGGCAGTGAGATGGCGGCTGTGGCGGGCCGTCAACAAGACGCAGCAAGCAGGGTGACAGCCATCCGGGCGGTGCGTCGGCGTGAGCTGCTGAGGCTTGCAATTGGAGACCTGCTCGGTGCCATCGACCAACAGAGCCTGGGCGCCGGATTGGCCGAGTTGACATCGGCGACGATCGACGCGGCCCTAGACGCGGTTGCCAGCGAGGTTCCGCAAGTGCCCGAGTTGGCTGTTATTGCGCTTGGAAGTTGGGGCGGTCAAGAGCAGTCGTATGGCTCGGACGCAGATGCCTTCGTGGTGATGGATGACAGCGAATCGCCAGACGCCGTCCGCGCCGCGACGACATTGGTGGTTCGGGTTCGCGATTTGCTCTCGAGCCCCGGGCCGGAACCGGGGTTGGTCATTGACCTTGACCTACGCCCAGAAGGCCGGGGTGGCGCGATGGTGAGATCGAGAGCGTCCCACATTGCCTACTACGAACGCTGGGCATCGACCTGGGAAGCCCAAGCCCTGCTGCGAGCCGGGCACGGAGCCGGGAACGGGCAACTCTCTCAGGGATTCTTGTCAGGGATCGATCCGGTGCGGTACCCGGTCGATGGGGTGGACGCTCACGGGTTGCTGGAAATCCGCAAGCTGAAAGCGCGAATGGAAGCGGAGCGGGCGCGCGGGGCAGACCCGAAACGCAACATCAAGCTAGGCCCGGGTGGGCTTTCCGACGTGGAATGGACCGTGCAACTGCTTCAGTTGCAGCACGCCGGACGACACCCTGCTCTCCGGGCAACCAGGACTGTGCAGGCGCTGAGGGAAGCAGCGGCGTCCGGGCTGCTCGCAGAAGCCGACGCGGACGCCCTCGCTGACGCTTGGCAGTCGGCGTCCCGGCTACGAAACGCGATCACCCTGTTCAGGGGGCGGGCGTCCGACCTGATCCCCACTGACGTTCGAGAGCTGTCGCCGATTGCAATCCTGATGGGATACGCCCCAGGTGAGTCTTCGCAATTGCTGGAGGACTACGCCCGGCGCGCGCGATTGGCGCGCCAAGTGATGGACAAGGTGTTTTGGGCAAAGGATCGCTAGGGACGCCCAACCCAAGAACCTCTGCCGAACGACCGCGCGGCGTCTCGTCGAGCCCGCCAGGCTAGAATCGAACCGATGTCTCGACACGCATTGCCCCAGACCATGACTCGCAGCCTTACCGGTTGGGGTCGCACAGCGCCCTCCACCGCGGAGGTCCTGTCGACGCCTGACCCCGAGATGATCGCCCAGGCAGTCGCCCGGGTTGCCGCTGACCACCGCCAAGGACGCCGAGGCGTCCTCGCCCGGGGGTTGGGGCGCAGCTACGGCGACGTCGCACAAAATGGCGGCGGCCTCGTCGTGGACATGACCGCGCTGAACCGGATCCACGACATCGACCCGGACGCCGCAACAGTCACGGTGGACGCCGGGGTCGACCTCGACACCCTGATGCGGGCAGCGCTGCCCCATGGGCTGTGGATTCCGGTGCTGCCGGGCACCCGGCAGGTGACCATCGGCGGAGCGATCGGCAACGACATCCATGGCAAGAACCACCATTCGGCGGGCAGCTTCGGCGACCACGTGGCGTCCATGGATCTGTTGGTTGCCGACGGTCGGATTCTCACGTTGAAGCCGGAGGGTTCCCCTGACGATCCGGCCGGTGAGCTGTTCTGGGCGACGGTCGGCGGCATCGGGTTGACCGGCATCATCATGGCCGTCACATTGAACATGACCCGAACCGAGACCGCCTACTTCCTGGCCGACGGGGTTGTTACCCGCAACCTGGACGAGACTATCGCCGTCCATGCCGACGGTTCGGAATCCCGCTACGACTACTCCTCGGCTTGGTTTGACGCGATTAGCGGCCCCCCGAAGCTAGGTCGAGCCGCGATCAGCAGGGGCAACTTGGCGACGTTAGACGAGTTGAGACAGTACGCTCCGAAACTGGCTGCGGATCCACTGCGGTTCTCCGGCAAGACGTTCCTCACCTTGCCCGACGTGTTTCCCAACGGGTTGGCCAACAAACTCACGTTCAGCGCACTTGGCGAGGTGTGGTACGCCAAATCAGGCAACTACACCAACCAAATCCAAAGCCTGACCGGTTTTTACCATCCGCTCGACATGTTCGGTGAGTGGAACCGCGCTTACGGGTCGAAGGGGTTCCTGCAGTACCAGTTCGTGGTTCCGCCGGAGGCTGTCGACGAATTCAAGGGGTTGCTGGTCGACATCGCTGCGTCGGGTCACTACTCGTTCTTGAACGTGTTCAAGCTGTTTGGTGAGGGTAACAAAGCCCCGCTTTCGTACCCGATGCCCGGTTGGAACGTGTGCGTCGACTTCCCGATCAAGCCTGGGCTGGGCGACTTCCTTGCTGGATTGGACGCCCGAATCCTGCAGTTCCGCGGTCGGCTTTACACGTCCAAAGATTCTCGCACGGACGCCGAAACCTTCCACGCCATGTACCCCCGGATAAGCGAGTGGCTGGCGACCCGGCGCTCGATCGATCCGACAGGGGTGTTCGCATCCGACATGGCTCGCCGACTCGAACTGCTCTGAGGAGACCAAATGATCAACGCCACTGGCCATCCCGACCGCGTCCTGCTGCTGGGCGGCAGCTCCGAGATCGGCCTCGCGATCTGTCGTGAATACCTGAAGCAAGGGCCAACCCACATCGTTCTCGCGATGCGGCCCGGTGATCCCCAACGTCCCGCGGCTGTGGCGTCGCTGACCGAGGCGGGGGCGTCCTCGGTTGACGTGGTGGACTTCGACGCGACCGACTTCGCCTCCCACCCAGCCGTCTTGGACGCGGCGTGGGCCAAAGGGGACGTTGACGTTGCCATCGTGGCGTTCGGGCTACTGGGCGACGCCGAGGAACTCTGGAAGGACCAGGCCAAAGCAGTCGAGATCGCTCAGGTGAACTACACAGGAGCGGTGAGCGTCGGCGTCCTTCTTGGCCAGCGGATGAGCGACCAGGGCTACGGCCAGATAATCGCGATGAGTTCTGCAGCCGGCGAAAAGGTGCGGCGGTCGAACTTCGTCTACGGGTCAACCAAGGCTGGCTTGGATGGCTTCTACCTCAACCTCGGCCAGGCGCTCGCACCGGCAGGGGTGAAGGTGCTGGTCATCCGTCCCGGGCAGGTGCGCACGCGCATGTCTGCTGGAATGAAGGAGGCTCCGCTGACCGTCGACAAAGAGGTGGTCGCGAAGCTGGCGGTGGACGCCGCCCGCGACGGCAAGAGCCTGATTTGGGCGCCGCCGCCGTTCCAGTTCGTGATGCTGGTGCTGAAGCACATTCCCGGCCCGATCTTCCGCAGACTGCCCATTTGACGGGAGTCTCCACTCCCGGGGCGCCGCTCGGGCGTAGGGTAAACGTGATCGGTCGCAGTTGACCGGTGTTTTCGACCCCCGAAAGGGCCACCATGGCGAACGTGAAGTTCTTTTCCGGTCAGCAGTTTCCTCTCGAGATGCACAAGGTGCGTATCATCCAGAAGTTGAATCTGCTCCCGATCGAAGAGCGGCTGGCTGCCGCAGAGCAGGCCGGACACAACACGTTCCTATTGCAGAACGCCGACGTGTTCCTCGACATGCTGACCGACTCTGGTGTCAATGCGATGAGCCAGGAGCAGCAGGCTGCGATGTTCCGGGCCGATGACGCCTACGCGGGGTCGGCCACGTACACCCGGCTTTACGACAAATTGGTGGAGATGTTCGGCATGGAGTACTTCTTGCCAACCCACCAGGGGCGTGCGGCAGAGAACATCATCTCAACCGTGCTGGTGCGACCCGACACGTATGTTCCGATGAATTACCACTTCACCACTTCGAAGGCGCACATCGTTGCCAACGGCGGTAACGTCTTGGAACTCATCCTCCCCGAGGGCTTGGCGGTGACCAGCGAGCACCCGTTCAAGGGCAATTTCGATACCGACGCTCTGCGCACTTTGATCGCCAACGAAGGCGCTGAGTCGATCAGTTATGTGCGCATGGAGGCTGGCACGAACCTCATCGGAGGCCAGCCGTTCTCGATGGCGAACCTGCGCGAGGTCTCAGCGATCTGCCGTGAGCACAACATCCCGATGGTGATGGACGCGTCGCTCATGGCTGACAATCTCTACTTCATGAAGGTGCGCGAAGAGGAGTGCGCCGACCGCGAAATCGCCGATCTAGCCCGCGAGATGGCCGACTTGTCTGACATCTTTTATTTCTCGGCGCGCAAGTTGGGGTTTGGGCGCGGTGGCGGCATCTGCATTCGCGACGAGGCCATGTACCAACGGATGCGCGGGCTCGTCCCGATGTTCGAGGGGTTCCTCACCTACGGCGGCATGAGCGTCCGCGAGATGGAGGCGATCACTGTCGGTCTGGAAGAGACGCTCGACTTCGACATGATCAACCAGGGTCCGCTGTTCATCGACTACATGGTGCGGGAGTTGCAGCGCCGCGGGATTCCCGTCATCACCCCGCCCGGTGGTTTGGGTGCGCACCTGGACGCCATGCGCTTCCTGGATCATGTGCCCCAGCCGGAGTACCCAGCCGCGGCCTTGGCGTCCTCACTTTACGTGGCATCCGGGGTGCGCGGAATGGAGCGGGGGACGATGTCTGAGCAGCGGAACCCGGACGGCAGCGAACCGCTCGCACACATGGAACTGGTGCGGCTCGCCCTGCCGCGACGGGTTTTCACTCTCTCTCAGGTCAACTACGCGGTCGACCGCATCGACTGGTTGTATCGCAACAGGCATCTCATCGGCGGCATGCAGTGGTCTGAGGAACCCGAGATTTTGCGGTTCTTCTACGGACGCCTTGAGCCGCTCACGGATTGGCCGTCGAAGTTGGTAGCCAAATTCCGGGCCGACTTCGGCGACTCGCTGTAGTACTAGGCTGGGGGCATGATCCCAGCGGTTGTAGATGTCGAGTGGCTCAAAGCCCATCCTGGAGCAGTGCTAGCAGACGTCCGGTGGTACCTCGACGGACGGTCGGGTGCCGCAGCGTACGCCAAAGGGCACATTCCTGGTGCGGTGTTTGTCGATCTCGACAAGCACTTGGCTGCGAAGCCACAACCTAGGTTAGGGCGACACCCGCTACCCACCCCGCGCAAATTCGCAAAGAGCATGTCGAAGTTAGGCATCAGCAACGACTCGGTAGTCGTCGCCTATGACGATGCGGGCGGTTCTGTCGCTGCCCGACTGGTGTGGTTGCTTAGGCTTTTGGGTGTTGACGCAGCACTGCTCGATGGCGGTATCACCGCCTGGAGGGGTCAACTCGAAGGTGGGTTCCGCACCCCAGTCGCTGGAGTGTTTACTGCTGGTTCTTGGGCTCGGGAGTTGCTGGCAACAGTGGACGACGCGACAACCAACCCGCACGTGGTCGACTCCCGGGCGCCTGAACGCTACCAAGGACTGACTGAGCCGGTCGACCCTAGAGCGGGGCACATTCCGGGAGCCGTAAACGCTTACTTTGGCGACAATCTGACCGCGGACGGTCGGTTCAAGAGCCCCGACGAACTGCGCCAGCGCTTCAATGCTCTTGGCATTAGGAACGCTGCGGGAGCCGTGGTCTATTGCGGCTCCGGGGTGAACGCGTGCCACAACCTGATCGCACTCGAGTACTGCGGGCTGGGACGCGGAAGGCTCTACCCCGGCTCCTGGTCGCAGTACGCCAACACCGTGCGTCCGGCGTCTGTCGGTTCTGAACCAGGAACTCGGCCAGCGATTGGTCCGCTTGGTTTCAGCAGGTGACTTTTCTTGGGTAGTAGAACATTTGCCCGTCGCGGCTGGTGAACAAAGGAGTTTTCATGTCGGGCCCAACAGACGATACGCAGATTAATCCCTCTCATGACAGGCGGTGGGGTCAACAGCAACAGCCGCAGGCTTTTGGGCAGTCGTACGGCCCAGGTGGAACGCACGTGGGTGGCCCCGGGCAACCACCTCAGCAGTACGGTTCTGGCATGCCACCGCAGCCGCCACGCAAGCAGCCGGTCTGGCTGTTTGCGGTTCTAGGGCTGCTAGTCGTGGCTCTGATCGTCGGTGTCACGTGGTTTGGGTTGCGATCTTTCGGGTCGTTAGTGGCGAAACCCGTGCCTTCCGAGGAAGCGATGGTGGAGGTCTCCGAGGTGCAAGTTTCAGAAACCCCGACCCCGACGCCGAGTGTCGAGCCAACACCCACGGTGACTGTGACCGTGGAGGTCGTCGAAACTGTGAAGGTGCAGCAACCACCTCGGCAGCAACCGGAACCGAACTACGACACCGGGAGCGCAATCGTTCACGCCGACCAGTACGCCAAGGAGTGCGTTCGCACGTATGACCCGCCATTTTCGGCCGCGGCAAGGAACAACAAGAGCACCAGTTGTCCGTTCGTTATCAATGTTCGCGAGGCTTACGTGGCGTCAGGGTTGGCTGGGTATGCCGGAACCGTCGAGGCATATTCGCCCACCACGAAGAAGTGGTATGTGATGAAGTGCGAGCGTTGGGACGACTGGAACAACTCGGTGCTGTGCACCGGTGGCGTC
>CAYMMF010000028.1:16431-16573 GCA_964391475.1 uncultured Propionibacteriaceae bacterium
TCCTGATCTACGACGGGATGCTGGCGCCGGCTGGGTGAGGGTGATCGCCCTGGACGAACGATTCAGCTTGAGGTCAGCCTTACTTTCATCAACATCGAGGTGACTCGCACCCTTCTTTTGTGGTCAGTTGGGAAGCCCATCT
>CAYMMF010000029.1:0-16085 GCA_964391475.1 uncultured Propionibacteriaceae bacterium
CGTGCGACTCGGAAATCCTGCCAGCCGTGCTGGGTGGCGAATCGGAACTCTTAGACCTGGGACGAACCACCCGAACAGTCCCCAAGCACCTCCGTGATGCCCTCGCTTACCGGGATCAAGGGTGCGCGTTCCCCGGATGCGACGTAGCAGAACCATACTGCGAAGCCCACCACATAAAACCCTGGCAAGAAGGCGGCGCAACTTCGCTCGATAACCTGACTCTTTTGTGTTCCCACCACCATGGGACGATCGAACCGCACCCCGGGCAGAAAGGGCGCGCATACCCAAAGCAGTGGGAAGCACGAATCGCGAAGGACGGAGTGCCCGAGTTTCTCACTCCAGCAAAATTCGGCACCCCTCGAGAAGCGCACCGGAATAGCCGTTTTAGGAATCATCCGCTGCTGGCGTGAGTTACCCGATGCGAGACGCCAACTAGCAGTCTTGGCCTAGGTACGTCTCAATCAAATGCTTGACGGCATTCACATCGTTGGGAAGGTGCATTACCTTCCTAGGAAGCGACTCGATTCCTGCAAATCGGTCAGGACGATCCACATCGTGGCCGAGCGCCTCGACGATCGTTTCGGAGAATTTCACTGGTAGCGCGGTCTCTAGCACAATGATGGGCTCTGTCATCGGAGTGTCATCAGACGTCAGATCCCGGGCAACTTTGACGGCGTCCGCAGTGTGAGGATCGATAACAATGCCAGCTTCGGCGGATACCGTCCGAATCATCTCCAGGCGATCAGCATGAGTGGACGTCCCTGAGACGAAACCAAACCGGTCACGAAGAGTCTCAAACTCCTCGGTTCCAGACAGGTCGAATGACCCGCTTCGCTCCAGTTGGTGACTGAACAGTTGTGTGACACGATCTCCATTTCGAGCCAACAGATCAAACACGAACCGCTCAAAGTTAGAAGCCTTAGAGATGTCCATCGAAGGGCTCGAAGTCTCATACGTGTCCGCTGAACCTCTGACCCGATAAACCCCGGTACGGAAGAACTCATCCAGTACGTTGTTCTCGTTCGTTGCCAGGATCAGCGTCCTGATAGGAATACCCATCTCACGTGCGACATGGCCAGCACATATGTTCCCGAAATTACCCGATGGGACAGCGAAGCTGACTTGTTGGTCGTTCGTGTCGGTGGTGCGAATCCACAGGGCCACGTAGTAGATGACCTGTGCAACCAGGCGGGCCCAATTGATCGAGTTGACAGCTCCGATCCGGTATCTAGTTTTGAAGTCAAGGTCAGAGCTGACTGCCTTCACAAGATCTTGGCAGTCATCGAACACCCCGTCCACAGCGATGTTCACGATGGCCGGGTCGTCCAAGCTGAACATCTGAGCTTGCTGAAACGGACTCATTCGACCCGCAGGTGTCAGCATGAAAACCGTTAGGCGGGTGTGCCCGAGCATCGCATACTCGGCAGCCGAACCGGTATCTCCCGAAGTCGCACCCAATATGGTGAGTGACGAGTCGCGCCTGTCCAGCTCGTACGCGAAAAGTTCGCCGAGTAGCTGCATTGCCATGTCCTTGAACGCGGCAGTTGGCCCATTACTGATGTGGCCCAGCAGAAGGCCTGGCCACAGCTGATCCACCCCCACGACGGCAGGGTCACCGAACTTGTCAGCCGAATATGCCCGCTCGCACATCGCCAGTAAATCGGCGTCCGGGATGTCATCAACAAATAGTTTCAGCACGGAGGACGCGAGCGATGGATACCCTTCATTGGTAAGCGTCCTCCGCCAGTCACCCAACGTCTCAGAGTCGACACTCGGATAACTCTCGGGCAAGTAGAGTCCCCCATCTGGAGCTAACCCCTCCAGCAGGATGTCGCAGAACTTGACGGGCACCTGATCAGTTCTGCCCCGAGTCGAAATGTATTTCACACGGGTCAGCCTAGCGATGCCCTCCATGATGGGCTGATCAGAGGCCATGGGTGGGCAGCTTCTAATTGGGAGGAGACCCTGAGCAGTATGTTGTCTGCGCCGTCCCGCCCCGTCAACATCACCCCGATTGGAAGCTCAACCTCGTTGATCTGGGCTCGCCACAGAGGCAGGCTGATAGCAGGACGTCCGGTTAGATTCGCAACCGATGTCCAAGGGGTGTATTCAATCTGCGCGGCAAAGTCGGACTCTGGGGCGTCGTCATCGCGCAGTTCACCCAGCAAAGCTGGAATCCGCGCGAGGGTGGGAGTGACCAACACGTCGAATGAGGACCACGCCATCTCAACCTCGCGTCGGAGCCGTTGAATCGCCGCCAAAGCTTCTGCATATTGAACGCCGCTCGTCTTTCGCCCTCGGCCCCGAAGCCACATGGTCATCGGAGAGAGCATTCCTTCTGCTTCGGGGGGAAGCGGAATAGATGCGGCTCCCGTTGCCCAAAGCGCATCGAACGCCGCCCAACGGTCTGCGGGAAAAGGTACGGGCGCTTCGCTAACCATGTGCCCGAGGTCACTTAGCCACGCTGCTACAGACAAGGCAGCATCTCGGCAAGGTTCGTCCACTTTCGCCGTCGAGGAGATGATCGGTTTGACCAGCACTCCGATTCGGAGGCGACCGGGCTCACGATCGCATTCGTTCAGATAGCTTGCGGCCCGATATGTGGGCTGAAAGAACTCTCCAGGGTCAACAGCAGCCAACACGTCTAGGGCAAGTGCGCTGTCACGCACATTCCTGGATAGGACGCCGTCCGTCACTAACCCCGGCCCTGAAGTTCTCTTGGCACCCAGTGGAACGAGTCCGCGCGAAACCTTTAGTCCCACCAAACCGCATGATGCTGCCGGGATTCTGATTGAGCCGCCGCCATCGGAAGCGTGCGCAATAGGAACTATGCCTGATGCAACTGCCGCTGCTGCTCCGCCGCTGGACCCACCAGCTCCTCGGTTGAGATCCCAGGGCGTCAAAGCAGGTTGAATGGAGGGACCTTCTGTGTATGCGGGGAACCCAAACTCCGGGGTTGCAGTCTTGCCTACCACTAGGGTTCCCTCGGTGAACAACCTGCTAGCAACGTCGTCGGTTTGCTTTCCAATGTTTCCTTTCAATACTGCAGATCCACCCTCGAAGGGCAACCCATCTACCTCTATGAGGTCTTTGATTGGACACGGAACCCCCATCAGCAGTGGGTAGCCCTCTCTTGTGGGAGCGACTGCATCAACCAGCCGAGCTTGTTCGAGTGTTTGTTCAACTGCTAGAGAGGCGAATGCCCCAACACGTGGTCCCCATTGCTCGGCGCGGTGCAAAGCTTCTTCCGCTATCTCGGTCGCGGAAATCTTCTTGGTAGATACCGCCTGAACTGTCTGCAGGGCACTGAGAAAATCCGTCACAGTCAATAGCCTAGGTGTCGCCAGGTCTAGGGTCGTCTGTATTTGGTGTGTGCATCCAGGAACGAATAGACCTCCGTCTCATCCACTCCCGGGAAGGCGCCGGGAGGTAGTGCCGCCATCATGTGGGTTCTGGCGCGTGCGCTGGGCCACGCTTGCCCACCCCATCGTTCGAGCAGAACAGCGGGTGGTTGTCGGCAGCAGTTCTCGTCAGGGCATGTGGATCTCGTTCGTAGTCGGGTCTCGGACCCTTTGAACCATTTGACGTGAATGAAGGGTGTGCCGATTCCGATCGAGTACGCGCCGTCAGGCGTGTTCTCGACTCTGACTGTGTCCCAATAGGTTCCGTTCGGTGTGTCGGTGTATTGCTGGTATGTACCTTCCGTTCTGTTTTCAAAAACCTGACGTGCTGCCCAGTTCCGACACACTGGTTGCCCCTCGATCGCCCCGGTGTGATCCATAGGAAAAATAGTTCCGTCGTTCTCGTATGCCTTATATATGGTTCCGCTCACGTGGACCTTCTGGAAATGGATGGGTATCCCTAGATGCTGGGTGATGAGGTTTGTGAATCGGTGAGCGGCCGTTTCGTAACTCACGGAGAAGGACTCCTCAACCGCCTCAACGTTCAGGTCACGATCCGTTTTGGCTTCGTGCAGCCTTGCCAACACTGACAACTCCGGTAGCGCCAGCGCCCCGGCAAGATAGTTCGTCTCTACTCGTTGTTTTAAGAATTCGGCGTAATCAGCCGGTGGCGTATGGCCGAGCACTTGGTGCCCAAGCGCTTGGAGAAGCACTGATCGAGGGTCATGCCCCACCTTGTTAGGTTGCCGTGCCAGATAGATCAGTCGAGAACGAAGGTCTGTCACTGACCTCGTAGAGTGCGGCAAATCGTCTACGTATCGGATTCTGAAATCAAGATATTTTGTCAAAGAGAGGATGTCGCGGCCCGTCAGGGGGCCCCCAGCGTGCTTGATGCCACGAAGCAGGCTTGCAGCTTCTCGTTCCAATTCGCCGTAGTAGTTGTTCCGGGCTCGCATCTTCCGTCGCAGTTCGGTATTGGCCCGTCGCGCCTCCTCGGGTGTTGCGATGTGCTCTTCGGACAGTCTGTTGAGTTCTTTGTGGAGCGCCAGCATGGCTTCAAGGACGTCTGTGGGGGTACGGGGTCCCACCCGGATGGACGGGAGTCCCCGAGAGACAGCTAGTGGAGACCGCATGGCTACTTCTAGGTCGATCTCGAGTTGAGTTCGTCTGCTTGGTGTTCCCGTGGTCAACTCATCGAGTGTGACCCCATATAGACCTGCCAGTTTTTGCACTAGCGCCAGTTTGGGTTCACGTTTGCCGTTCTCGATGAGTGAGAGATGCGAAACGGTAACACCGACCGCGTCACTCACATCCGCCAACGTCATCCTTCGCTGCTTTCGGAGCCCGTTTAGCCTTCTTCCGAGTGCGAATGCGTCCAACTCGGCCGATTCTGATGGCACTGTTGGTGGCCGATGCCATGGTGAAAGCGTCACATTTGCAGTCTAGTCAATATTAGCGTTTCTTTCCCCTCTTTTGGGCTGGCCGCACGGCAACACTCTTGGGACGATTGACTTGTACCCGGAAGCCTCCGCCTTCCGTCCACCTCGATCCAATGAAGGAGCGACAATGTCGGACATCACCGCCGAGACCCTTGAACAAGACTGGAAGACCAACCCCCGTTGGGCGCATGTAAAGCGTGACTACTCCGGCGCAGACGTAATGTCACTGCGCGGTAGCGTTCAGGAGGAGTTCTCACTCGCCAAGCGTGGCGCAGAGATCCTCTGGGACGAGATCAACAAGGGTGACGGCTACTACATCAACGCACTCGGCGCGCTTACCGGCAACATGGCCGTCCAGCAGGTCAAGGGCGGCCTCAAGGCTATCTACCTGTCCGGTTGGCAGGTCGCTGGTGACGCCAACCTGGCTGGCCAGACCTACCCCGATCAGAGCCTCTACCCGGCCAACTCGGTTCCCGCCGTTGTTCGCCGTATCAACAACGCCCTCATGCGTGCCGATCAGATCGAGCACCTTGAAGGGATCAAGACCGTAGACAACTGGGTCGTCCCGATCGTGGCCGACGCTGAGGCTGGCTTCGGTGGCCCCCTCAATGCCTACGAGCTCATGAAGGGCATGATCGCCGCTGGCGCCGCTGGCGTCCACTGGGAAGATCAGCTTGCTTCTGAGAAGAAGTGTGGCCACCTGGGTGGCAAGGTCCTCATCCCGACCAAACAGCACGAGCGCACCCTCAACGCGGCTCGCCTTGCCGCTGACGTGTCCGGTGTCCCGTCGGTCATCGTTGCGCGCACGGACGCCGAAGCTGCAACCCTGATCACGTCCGATGTCGACGAGCGCGACCAGGAGTTCATCACCGGCGAGCGCACCTCTGAAGGTTTCTACATCGTCAAGAACGGTCTCGAGCCCTCGATCGCCCGCGCGAAGGCCTACGCCGAGTACGCCGATATGATCTGGATGGAGACCGGCACCCCGGATCTCGAACTCGCCAAGCAGTTCGCTGAGGCTGTCAAGGCCGAGCATCCCGATCAGCTGCTCGCCTACAACTGCTCGCCGTCCTTCAACTGGAAGGCGCACCTGGACGATGCGACGATCGCGAAGTTCCAGCGTGAGCTTGGAGCGATGGGTTACGCCTACCAGTTCATCACGCTGGCTGGCTTCCACGCGCTCAACTACTCCATGTTCGATCTCGCTCATGGTTACGCTCGCGAAGGCATGTCTGCTTACGTGAAGCTGCAAGAGGCCGAGTTCGCTTCTGAGGATCGTGGTTACACCGCCACCAAGCACCAGCGCGAGGTTGGCACGGGTTACTTCGACGCGGTAGCCACCATCGTGAACCCGGAGAGCTCCACCACTGCTCTCGCCGGTTCCACCGAAGCCGAGCAGTTCCACTGATCGACAGATGAACAGTGCCGGCCGGCGATCCTGGCCGGCACTGTTTTCATTACCTCTCACACTTCTCACTAGGAGCAAATTCAGTGAATCCTCGTTTATCAATTACAGAACCTGGCAAAGCCCCCGGTGAGGACCTGATCCTCACTCCGGAAGCTGTCGACTTCATCATCGAACTCAACGATTTGGCTACCGCACGCCGTGACGAGCTCATGGCTGCGCGTCACGCTCGGCGTGACGCAATTGGGGCTGGCAAGGATCCGACGTTCCTTCCAGAAACCGCTCACATCCGTGCTGACGACTCTTGGCGTGGCGCCCCGATCGCTCCGGGGCTTGAGGATCGCCGGGTTGAGATGACCATTAATGCGCTCAACTCGGGTGCGAAGACATGGCTTGCTGATCAGGAAGACGCGAACACTCCTGCATGGGAGAACATGATCGGTGGCCAGCTCAATCTCTACGAGGCGATTCGTGGCACGATCGAGTACACCTCTCCTGAGGGTAAGGAGTACAAGGTCACCGCTGAGAAGACTCCCACGATCATCGTCCGTCCTCGGGGTTGGCATTACGTCGAGAAACACATGCTGGTCGACGGTAAGCCGATGGTCGCTGGAGTTGTTGACTTCGGGCTGTATTTCTTCCACAACTGGGAGAAGTTGCTTGAAATCGGTCGCGGACCTTACTTCTATCTGCCGAAGACCGAGTCCTACCTTGAGGCTCGTCTGTGGAACGACATCTTCGTCAAGGCCCAAGATCTCGTGGGTTGCCCGCAGGGCACCATTCGCGCGACGGTTCTTATCGAGACGATCACCGCAGCCTTCGAGATGGAGGAGATCATCTACGAGTTGCGTGACCATAGTTCTGGGTTGAACGCAGGTCGTTGGGATTACCTGTTCAGCATCATCAAGAACTACCGGGATCGGGGCCCCGAGTTCGTGCTGCCCGACCGCGGCCAGGTGACGATGACTGCACCGTTCATGCGGTCTTACACCGAGCAGTTGGTGCGTGCGTGCCACCGGCGTGGTGTCTCCGCTATGGGCGGCATGGCGGCCTTCATTCCCAACAGGCGTGATCCTGAGGTCACCGAGATGGCTTTGGCTGCTGTGCGTGCCGATAAGGAGCGTGAAGCTAACGACGGGTTCGACGGATCTTGGGTTGCTCACCCCGACCTGGTTCCGATCTGCATGGAGGTGTTCGACGCTAAACTCGGCGAGAACCCGAACCAGATCGATCGTTTACGCGAGGACGTGGTTCCGGACGACAAGTCTCTTGTCGTTCTCGGGATTCCTGGATCAACGATCACAGAGAAGGGTGTTCGGACGAACATTGAGGTCGGAATCCGGTACATCGAGGCTTGGTTGCAGGGCAACGGTGCGGCCGCCATCAATAACCTGATGGAGGACGCCGCCACCGCTGAGATCTCTCGTTCGCAGATCTGGCAGTGGAAGGACGCTGGGGCTGTGACCGCTGAGGGGAAGACGATCACAGAGGAATGGCTGGCTGAACTCTTCAACGACGAGTTCGCAAGGATGCCTCGTTACGAAGGTGATCGTTTCGATGATGCTCGTAAGATCTTCGAAACGGTTGCGTTAGCTGACGAGTACCCGGACTTCTTGACGCTCCCGGCGTACGAGCAGTACGTGCCGTGATCCGCTGATTTGTCATCAGATGGGCCCATCTCCCTCGGCGGGGATGGGCCCATCTGTTTGTCTCGTTACCGGCTGGGGACGCCGTCGTGAGGGTTGTCTACGACGACCTGGTGACTACCTGGTCGCACAGCGCCATCAGGCTCGACTTGGCATTTCCTTCGGGCAGCGAAGCTAGGTGCGATCTGGCGACGTCTGCCCGGCGGGTGATCTCCTGCCGAGCGGCGTTCATCATCGGGTGTGCGCGGAGTGCAGCGAGGGCTTCTGCCACCTCGTCCTCATCGGTGAGTGGACGCGCCACCAACTCTTGAAGGCGCGCGTCCTTTGGATCGTTCGATGCCAGAACCATGAGTGTCACCAGGGTGGGGACGCCTTCGCGCAAGTCGGTGCCAGGCGTCTTCCCGGAGGAGTCGGAAGCAATATCGATCAGATCGTCTGAAAGTTGGAAGACGACCCCTATTTCTTCCCCGTACCTGCCCAACGCCTCCACGATCTCCACCGGAGCGTCGCAGACCATTCCCCCAAAGATCGCGGAAGCGGCAATCAGTGAGCCCGTCTTGTCTGCAACTACTTTGAGGTAGTGCTCAAGTGGGTCGTCGGTTGGTCCGGGTCCGACCGTTTCTGCGATCTGGCCTTGGACGAGCCTGGCGAAGGTTTCTGCTTGGAGTTTCACGTATTCGGTTCCAAGTGTGGCGACGGTTGAGGATGCCTTGGAAAAGAGGTAGTCCCCCACCAGGATGGCGACGGTGTTGTCCCACTGCATGTTTGCACTCGGGACGCCTCGTCGAACGTCAGCATCGTCCATCACGTCGTCGTGATAGAGGCTTGCAACGTGGGTGAGTTCCATGACGACGGCTGCGCGGTCAACCCGATCGGGGTCCGCTCCGTCGTAGACGGCGGACGCCAATGTCACCAGGAGTGGCCTGAATCGCTTCCCACCTGCTTTGAGCAGGTGGGAAGCGGCTTCAGTAACGAAAGGGGTATCGGCTATCGAAGTCGCTTCCAGCGCGTCTTCTATCGATGCGAGTCGGGCAGTTACCTCTTCTTGGAACTGTGCATCGACACCGCGATAGTTACGTGCGGACACTGCACTCCTTTAACGCTGCTGGTCGTTTTCTGGCCAGCGGCGAGCTTACTACCTCAGGAACGTCCCCGCGAGTGATGCCAGTTGCATGACCTGATCGGGCACCAAGCCTAGCCACAATGTTCCCAACGCACCTGCCACGATCGGAACCCAGGTCAGAGCGCTTGCCTTCCCAACGTGGATGCTCTTGGCCTCGCCGTCGGCGAACATCACTACGATCAACCGGATATAGAAATACGCAGCTACGAGGCTGGTGAGCACAGCGATGATGACCAGCCACCAGTATCCACCCCGCCATGCTGAGGCGAAGACTGCCCACTTGCCGATGAAACCACCGGTCAACGGGATCCCAGCGAACGAGAGCAGGAACAGTGAGAACAGGACAGCCAATACTGGCGACTTGTGAGCTAGCCCTGCCCAACCAGCAATGGTGTTCTCTTCACCAGCGGGATTCCGAACCATCGTGACGATCGCGAAAGCGCCAATAGTGGCGAATCCGTAGGCGGCCATGTAGAACATCACTGATGCCACAGAGGTTGTTTGTCCGGCCGGAACGTCCTGGCTAGCGCCTACGACTGCGGTGAGGATGAAGCCAGCGTGTGCGATGGAGCTGTAAGCCAGCATGCGCTTGACGTCTGTCTGAGTCAGAGCGAGCACTGCACCGGTCACCATTGTGAGCACAGCCACGACAGCGAGCACCGGCTGCCATGTCCAGCTTTCAGCTCCGAACGCCACGAAGAACACCCGTAGAGTAGCCCCTACTGCGGCGAGTTTGGTCGCGATAGCCATGAAGCCGGTTACTGGGGTGGGGGCGCCCATGTAGACATCTGGTGTCCAACTGTGGAACGGAACCGCACCAAGTTTGAACAACAGCCCGACGGCGAGTAGTAGCAATCCTGCGTAGAGGAGTCCGCGTCCGAACATCGGAGCGCTGATGGAAGCGTCAATGTCGGCCAACTTGAACGAGCCGGAGTAGCCGTACAACAGTGCGACACCGAATAGGAAGAACGCGGAGGCCAAGGCGCCTAGCAACAAGTATTTGAGCGCCGCCTCCTGAGACAGCAGCCGCCGTCTGCGTGCCATTCCACTTAGCAAGTACAGAGGTAAGGAGAATACCTCCAGCGCGACGAACATCGTCACCAGATCGTTTGACGCCAGGAAGAGCATCATCCCGGACACGGCGAACAATCCCAGCGGGAATACCTCCGTGTGCTCGAACTTGGCAGCGATCGCGTCCGCTTCATCAATGCTGCCTGGCGCAGAGGACGCCGAAGCTGCAAACGAGGTGTGGCCACCGTTGACCTGTCGTTCCGCGAAGACGAGCATGCTCATCAGGCCGAACACCAGCAGGAGTGCCCACTGGAAGTACGTTGGTCCGTCGAGCATGACTGAACCCATGGCTAGCGTCCCGCTCAGACCTTTGGCGAAGTTGGTGACAAGGAACCCGAAGCCGATGACGAAGCTGACAATCACAATCACCAGTTGGGACGCGAAGCGGTGTCGACGAGGCAGGAACGCCTCGATCAGGACGCCCAGCGTTGCCGCACCAAGCAGCATAAGTACTGGTGCTAGTGCTCGAAACTCGATCGTTGGGGCCGCTATCTCGGCTGGCACAAGGAACGTGGTCATGGCTTGACTCCCTCTACCTGCGGCGCGGGATCCGTGGCACCTACCGACTGCATGGCCGCGACAGCGGTCGGTTCAACAAGTTTGAGTGCGGGTGACGGGACAAACCCGAAGAAGAGCAGGAAGCCGATGATGGGAACGACAACCAGCTTCTCAAGCCAGTCGAGGTCGTTTCCTTCGAAGTCACGGGCAACTTCTTCACGGATCGGACCAGTCATCGAGCGCTGGTAGAGCTTCAGGATGTAGACCGCAGACAGGACCATGCCGAGCGTTGCCGGAATGGTGACCCCGGGGTTGCGGGCCCAGGTGCCTGCCAGCACCATGATCTCGCTGACGAAGCTCGACATCCCAGGCAGCGAGAGCGAGGCCAAACCAGAAACGAGCAGGACGCCTGCCACAACCGGGGCAACCTTCTGGACGCCGCCGAACGCTGCGATGTCTGCAGTGCCGCGCCTGTTGATCAGGAAGCCAACTACCAGGAACAGCGCTGCGGTTGAGAATCCATGGTTGAGCATGTAGAACACCGAGCCGGTGAGTGCCGGGGTGGTGAAGGCGTAGATACCCAGAACCATGAGCCCGAAGTGGCTCACTGAGGTGTAGGCCACTAGGCGCATCATGTTCTTCGACGAGATCGCCGCTAGTGCGCCCCAGATTACTGAAATCACTGCGAAGATCATCATGAAGTTGGCGACCCAATGGCTCGCCTCGCTGAATAGCCCCAGGCAGAACTTGATCATTCCGAATGTGCCGATCTTGTCGAGAACGCCCACCAGCAAGGTCGCGGTGCCCGGGGTTGAGTTTTCGGCAGCATCAGGTAGCCAGGTGTGAACTGGAACCATCGGGGCTTTCACGATGAACGCGAACAGGAACCCGAGCATTAGCCATCGTCCAAGGTCGCCGTCGATCTTCAAAGCAGCCAGGTCACCGAGCAGGTAGGACGGTTGGCCGGCGTCCGCGGACACTGCGTAGAGTCCGATGACCGATGCCAGCATGACCAACCCGCCTGCGAGGCTGAACAGCAGGAACTTGATCGCCGCGTACTTGCGGCGACTTCCGCCGAATCCTGCGATCAGGAAGTACATCGGAATCAGGGTGGCTTCGAAGAAGAGGTAGAACAGCAGGACGTCGGCTGCGGTGAACACGAAGATGGCCAAACCTTCGAGTATCAACACCAGCGCGAAGAACGCCTGGGATGACCACGAACTGACAGTGTCGGATGTCTTCCACTCGGCGAGCAGAACGATGGGTGTCAGCACGACGGTCAACAAGACCATCGCCAAACCCATGCCGTCCAAGCTGTGAGCCCAGTACGCGCCGATCGACCTGATCCAAGGAACCTGTTCGTCGAGATTGACACCGGCAATGTACATGCCTGCTACCGAGAATCCGACAGCCAAGGTGAGAAGTGCGAAAAGCATGCCCAGCGGACGCGCCGCACTCTTGCCCATCGGGAAGAGCAGGGCGACGCCGCCGATGATCGGCAGCAAGCCGAGTACCGTGAGCCAAGGGATTGTCATGTCAACTCCTCCCTCAACCCAACTGGGTGAGGATCAGTACGACCCCAACCAGGACTGCACCGAGCACCATGGTTAGGGCGTAGGACCGGGCATAACCTGTCTGCAGCGTGCGCCACATCCCGGATAGTCCACCGAAAGCGGTGGCACTGTTATCCACCGCGCCGTCGATCAGCTTGTCGTCTGCGTCGACGATGCCGTCGGCGATCGCGTAGGTCGGGTTTACGATGAGGGTGTCGTTGATCGCATCGCCAAACAGGACGTTGCGGCCTACGACTGTGAATGGGTTGCTGGATGCCGGCGCAGTTGCCGGGATCGGCTTGCGTCCGAAGAATTGCCAGCTGATGTAAACGCCGATCGCCACCACAGCGAGGGTAGCTAGGCCAACCGGTGTCGGGATGAGGCTAACCGAGTGCGGGTGGTTCCCAGCGGCAGGCTCTAGCCAGCTCTGGATCCACCAGTTCATCAGCAGGCCTCCGAATACCGACATGATCGCGAGGATCACTAGTGGAATCGTCATGACCTTCGGGGACTCATGCGGGGTAACGCCGGGTAGCCAGCGCTTTTCTCCGTAGAACGTCATCAGCATTAGGCGGGTCATGTAGAAGGCTGTGACTCCAGCGCCGAACAGCGCTAGGAGTCCGATCACGAAGCTGGAACCGAATGCCGCTTCGATGATGTGGTCCTTCGAGAAGTAACCACCTGCCAGCGGGAAGCCGATGATCGCGAGGTAGCCCATCGCGAACGTGATGAACGTCCAAGGCATGAACTTTCGCAGTGCCCCGTAATGGCGCATGTCCACATCGTCGTTCATTCCGTGCATCACCGAACCGGCACCAAGGAACATGTTGGCCTTGAAGAAACCGTGTGTGAGGAGATGGAAAATCGCGAACGCGTAGCCTGCGGGTCCGATTCCTGCTGCGAGCATCATGTACCCGATTTGGCTCATCGTCGAGCCTGCAAGCACCTTCTTGATGTCGTCTTGGCTGGTACCGATCCAGGCACCGGCGAGCATGGTCACGGTGCCGACGATCACTACAGCTAGTTGCGCTGTGGGGCTGGCCTCGAAGATTGCGTGGCTACGAACTACAAGATAGACGCCGGCGGTGACCATTGTCGCTGCGTGGATGAGCGCCGAAACTGGGGTGGGGCCTTCCATGGCGTCCAACAACCAGGCTTGCAGCGGAACTTGGGCGGACTTACCGCAAGCTCCCAATAGCAGCATCAATCCGAGCAGCGTCGCCCATGTCGGCGACAGCCCAGGCACGTTGGCGTTGACGTCAACGAATCTCGAGCTGCCGAACATGGCGAGCATGGTGAAGATGGCCATCGCCATGCCCAGGTCGCCAACGCGGTTCATTACGAACGCCTTGACGCCAGCCGCAGCTGCCGACTCTTTGTGCTGCCAGAAGCTGATCAGCAGGTAGGACGCCAAGCCGACGCCTTCCCATCCGAAGAACAAAACGAGGTAGTTGTCGGCCAACACGAGCAGGAGCATCGCCGCGATGAACAAGTTCAGGAAAGCGAAGAACCGCCGCCTGCGCTCGTCGTGTGACATGTATCCAATCGAGTAGATGTGGATCAAAGAGCCGACGCCGGTGATTAGCAACGCGAAAAGAATCGACAGTTGGTCGACCAACAACGAGATGCTAAACGTCCACGCCCCGATGGAGAACCACTCGTATACCGGGACGGAAACTGCGCGTTCAGCCACCGGGCTCGTCAACTGCTCTACAAACAGAACAGCAGCGACACCGAATGCGAACAACGACGCGAGCGTTGCTAGCCAGTGGCCCCAGGCGTCCGTCACTCGTCCGCCCAACAGCAGGATCGCAGCGCCGGCGAGCGGCACGGCAATCATCAGCCAGGCGAAAGAGAAAGCTCCGGTTGCCATGACGGGCTCGATTGTCTGCAGAAGGTTCACAGATCCCACCTCAGTACTTCAGCAGGTTGGCGTCGTCGATCGAGATCGAGCGGCGCGTGCGGTAAATCGTCATGATGATGGCGAGGCCGACGACAACTTCGGCGGCAGCGACGACCATCACGAAAAAGCTTGCAACCTGCCCGTCCAATCCGCCGTGCATCTGCGAGAACGCAACGAACGAGAGGTTGACAGATGCGTTCAGCATCAACTCGACGCTCATGAAGACGATCAACGCGTTTCGGCGCACCATTACGCCTACTGCTCCGATCGCAAACAGGATGGACGCCAGGATCAGGTAGTTCGCGGGGTTCATTCGTCTTCCTCCTCGGCATGAATGCTCGCTTCGAGCGCCGCGAAAGTGCTCGCCGTTGCTGCTGCGATGCTCGTCGGATCCTCCATTACGCCACGCATTGTCAGTGTGTGAGAGATCGACTTCTCGGCAACGGAGCCGTCGGGCAGTAGCGCGGGAACGGTGATCGCGTTGCTGTTGGCGAAAACACCCGAGTTGGGTAGTGGCCCGGGGTGTTCGCCCTCGGTTGCGTACGCGCGCATCCGGTCGGTTGCGTGTTCGCGTTGGCCCTTCTTTGGGTGGACGCGCACACGGTGCGCCAAAACCATGGCACCCAAAGCGGCGGTGATGAGCAGCGCAGAGAGTAGTTCGAAAACGAACACGTAGCGTCCGAATATGAGAGCGGCTACGCCTTGAACATTTCCTCCGTACTGGGCATTGGCCTGCGTTAGGTCTCCAGCCGGATGGTTCACAACGGAACCGCCGACGGCGAAAACCAGCAGAGCCGCAAGACCGATGCCACCGATGATCGCCCAAATGCGTTGGCCCTTGATTGTCTCGACAGCTGAGTCAGTGGTGTCAACACCAACCATCATCAAGACGAAAAGGAACAGCATGAGGATGGCGCCCGTGTAAACGATGATCTGGATCATCGCCAAGAAGGGAGCGTTCATGGAGGCATACAGCGCAGCCAGTGCCAGCATGGTTGCCGCCATTGACAACGCCGAATAGACCGCCTTGCGGGAGAAGATCAACCCCAGGGCTCCCAGGATGGTGATCGGCCCGGCGATCCAGAACGTCACCTCAGCACCGGTTACCAAAGGAATCAAAGCGGTATTCATTTGTTGGCTCTCCCTTCGGTCGCAGACCCGACGCGGGTGTCGGGCGTACCGGTTGGCGGCATACCAAGGAAGTACTCGCGTTCGGTGTCGCCGAGCCTGCGAGGATGCGGAGGCTCCTCCATACCCGGCAGCAAAGGAGCGAGTAGGCGTTCCTTGGTGTAAATCATCTTTTCCCGCGACACGTCAGCGAGTTTGAAATCGTTCGTCATCGTTAAGGCGCGAGTCGGGCAAGCCTCTATGCACATTCCGCACAGGATGCAGCGCAAATAGTTGATCTGGTAGACCCGTCCGTACCGCTCTCCAGGTGAGTAGCGATCGTTTTCGGTGTTGTCTGCGCCTTCAACGTAGATAGCGTCGGCAGGGCATGCCCATGCGCACAGTTCACAACCGACACACTTTTCGAGCCCGTCCGGCCAGCGGTTCAACTGGTGGCGACCATGGAACCGCGGGGCAGTGATTTTCTCTCTACCCTTCTGGGGGTATCCCTGGGTGAAGGTCTTCCGGAACATCGTCCGGAAAGTGACACCAAACCCAGCCCAGGCGTCAAGGAATCCCATTACTTGTCCTCCCCGTTCGAGGCGTCCGCGTCAGACTCAGACATCGCTCCGGTCACCACGTCGGCGAACTCTGGTAGCGACTGACCAGGCATTGGTGGAACCGGATATCCATCAACGAACCCGGTGTATTCACCCATGTCGTAGGTAACTCTTTCGACCGTTGGGCTCGGGTACACGAGGAGACCAACCAATATCAGCGCGATCGCCCCAACACCTATCCACCAGAACTGAACCGGCACTCCACCCGAGTTGCGTAGGTACATGACGGTGGCCACGAACACGACCCAGATGACGGAAATCGGAATCATCCACTTCCAACCCAGATCCATGAACTGGTCGTAGCGGAACCGAGGCAGCG
>CAYMMF010000030.1:0-15866 GCA_964391475.1 uncultured Propionibacteriaceae bacterium
CCCGAGCCGTTCACCGGCCTCGATTGCGGGACGGGTGAGGATGATCCGGTTGATCTGTTTGGCTTGCAGCGCCTGGACGGCTTTGGCCATCGCCAGGTAAGTCTTGCCGGTGCCTGCTGGCCCGATGCTGAACACGACGGTGTGGGCATCGATGGCGTCCACGTAGCGCTTCTGGTTCAACGTTTTCGGTCTGATCGTGCGCCCGCGGTTCGACAGAATGTTTTGGGTGAGGACCTGCGAGGGGTGTTCCCCGGTCGGCTCGTCAAGCATGCCGACCACGCGTTCGACGGTGTCAGCGGTAAGGCCTTGGCCGGTGCGGACGATTGTGATCAGTTCACCCAGCACCTCGACTGCCTGGACGACGTGCTCGGGTTCGCCTGTGAACGTGACCTCGTTGCCGCGGACGTGGACGTCCGCGTGCAGTTCACGCTCCAGGATCGCCAAGAATTCGTCTTGGGGCCCCACCACGTTGACCATCGGGATGGACGCCGGAACCGCCAGGCGCCGCGTCGCTTGCCTCGATTGGGAAGTCAGGATCAGTCCTCTTCGTCGTCGTCTATCGGTTCGATGATGTGCATCGCCGCCTCTTCGGCGGTTGCTGCACCCCCGTCGATCCCTACCGAGTGCGCGATGCTCTGCGATTCGGTGTCGAGCCCGCCGTAGCCACCGGAGGCGTCCACTAGGCGTCCGGCTCTGCGGGATCCGACTTCGCGGGATTCCCCGTCGGGGTTCCACGGCGAACGGTCTTTCTCTACGACGGGTTCCTCTTGGCTGATGCGCTGTTCGAGGGTTTCGCCGCGGCGCATCTCTTCGGGAGTGTTGCCGAATCCCTGGCCGACCGACCAGTTCTCAGGCGTCACGTACCCCTCGTCGAGGACGTCATCGACCCCGCGATCAACCAGTGAGTCGCCCGACTGAATTTGGTCGAGCTGCTCGGACTCGTCCGGGACTGTCGGCTCGTATTCGCTCATACCCCTAGCCTGCCATCACTTGGGCTTCGACGCTTCCCCAACGCACGGATTGTTGGCGTGACGTCTTTCTCGCGGGTACGGTGTCGGCAAATGGACGGCGAATTGCGCCCGCGGGGCAACTACGACTTGGTGTTGGCGTGGTTCGTCGCCCTGCTTTTGATTTCGAATATCGGGGCGACGAAGCTGATCACTGTCGGTGGTCTGATCTTCGACGGTGGCGCCTTGTTGTTTCCGCTCACCTATGTGCTGGGGGACGTGCTCGCCGAGGTTTTCGGGATGCGATTGACCCGGCGTGCGATCTGGTTGGGTTTTGCGGCGTCGGCGTTGATGTCGCTGGTTTTCTGGGTGATCTCGGTCGCTCCCCCAGCCCCGGATTGGCCGAATCAGGACGCTTGGGCGGCCGTTTTGGGTTTCGTGCCCCGGATCGTCGTCGCCAGCCTGCTGGGTTATCTTGTCGGCCAGTTCTTGAACGCCCACGTTCTGGTTCGGTTGAAGGCTGCGATGGCTGGACGCCGGTTGTGGGTGCGGCTGATCGGCTCGTCTGTGGTGGGCCACGGCGCAGACACGATCGTGTTCTGTTCGATCGCGTTCGGGCCGCTGGGGGCATTCATGGGCGGCGGTTCCATCGGGTGGGTCACGCTGGTCAACTACATAGTCGTCGGCTGGGTCTACAAGGTGGCAGTCGAGGTGGCGCTGCTGCCGGTCACCTACCGGGTGATCGCGGGGGTCAAGTTCCGCGAACGAGTAACGGATGCCGCCGGTTAAGCTTGGTTTTTAGCGTTCGGTTTCGACGTCGAGCACGATCACGGTGATGTTGTCGCGTCCGCCTTCGGCGAGCGCAGCGTCCACCAGCGCCTCTGCGGCCTGTTGAGGGTCGGGGTGGACGCCTGGGTCAAGCAATGCGGCGATCCGGTCGTCTGTGAGTTCACCGTTTAGCCCGTCGGAACAGATCAGGAACCGCTCGGTTCTGATGGGGAACACCCACACGTCCACGTTGGGTGGTACCGGGGCGCCGATGCTGCGGGTGATTAGGTTCCTCATCGGGTGGGTTCGTGCCTGCTCAGCGGTGACGATACCTTCGGCGATGAGCGCCTCCACCTCGGAGTGGTCGACCGTGATCCGGGAAAATTCGCCGTCGACAAGGTGGTAAACCCGGGAGTCGCCGAGGTTGAAGATCGCCAGGCGATCCTCCCCTTCGAATTCGACTCGTGCCAATCCGGTGACGGTTGTGCCCAAGCCGCGGGCCCGGGGATGCTCTTGCCCGAACGAGACCACGCGATCGTGTGCGAGAGCTAGTGCCTCCAGGATGGTTTCCACCGACAGTGAGGTCGAGCTCTCAAGTTCACCGAGTGCTTGGGCGACGATGTTGCTGGCCACGTCGCCTGCGGCATGGCCTCCCATTCCGTCTGCGACAGCCCAGATGTGTTCACCGGCTACCAGGCTGTCTTCGTTGTGGCTGCGCACTCGTCCGATGTCGGTTCGGGCACCACTGCGCACTGCGACCATGTTTCAACCTAATCGTGTTGCCCCCCACGATCCGCTGCGGTCTGCACGCCACTAAAGAAATTTTGGTGACGACCCACCGGTTCACCCCTCATAGTAGCGTCCGAGCACCTCTGCCTTCAGGTCGAGGTAGCTTCCAGCCGAGATCGCCTCGCGGATCTGGTCTACCAGTCGCACGGTGAATCGCAGGTTGTGGATGGTGGCGAGCGTGGCGCCCAGCATCTCTTTGGCTTTCAGCAGGTGGTGAAGGTGCGCCCTTGTGTAGTTGGCGCAGGTGTAGCAGTCGCACTCGGGGTCGATCGGCTCAAAAAGTCGGCGGTTGGTGGCGGCGTTGACGTTGTATCGCCCGGTCATCGTGTAGACCGCTGCGTTGCGAGCTACCCGGCTCGGGTTGACGCAGTCGAATGTGTCAACGCCTGCTTCGACCGCGGCGAAGATGTCGTCCGGCTCAGAGATCCCAAGCAGGTGCCGCGGTTTGTCGTCGGGCAGTTCCTCGCTCACCCAAGAGACGATCTGCCCCAGGTTCTGCTTTTGGAGCGCCCCGCCGATGCCGAAGCCGTCGAAGCGGCGTCCGTCCACCTCCAAGTCGGCTAGGTCGCGGGCGGCCAGCCTGCGCAGATCCTCGTACTGGGCGCCTTGCACCACCCCGAACAACGCCTGGTAGGGACGCGGTGCCCGTTCGGCGGTCAACTCACCGTGAGATTTCAGGCAGCGTTCCGCCCAGCGATGGGTGCGCGCCACGGATTCCTCCTGATAGCCGCGGGTGTTCATCAAGGTGGTCAGTTCGTCGAACGCGAAGATGATGTCGGCACCCAACTCGTGCTGAACCCGCATGCTGATTTCGGGGGTGAAACGATGCCGGTCGCCGTTGAGGTGGCTTTTGAAGGTGACACCGTCCTCGTCGACATGCGCCAGGCGGCGCTTGCCCTCGGCGATCACTTCGTCGTCGGTGAGGCCTGTGGTGTCCATCGCGAGCACCTTCTTGAACCCCGACCCAAGGCTCATCACCTGGAACCCGCCCGAATCGGTGAACGTTGGGCCCGGCCAGTTCATGAACCGCCCAAGCCCGCCGGCGGCGTCCACGATGTCAGAGCCGGGCTGCAGGTAGAGGTGGTAGGCGTTGGCGAGCACCGCTTGCGCGCCGAGGCTGGCCACCGTCTCAGGGAGCACCGACTTGACGGACGCCTTGGTTCCGACCACCACGAAAGCCGGGGTTTGGATGTTCCCGTGTGGGGTGGTGATCGTCCCGGTACGGCCTAGGGTTCCGGGCAGATCCGCCTCGACGGTGAAGCCGAATTGTGAGCTCACCGGGAGTTGAGCGCCTGAAGTTGAGCCAGCGCGACCACCCCGGCGGTTGACGTGCGCAGCACCGCGTCTGACACGTTGACTACCTTTGCGCCGGCTGCGACCAGCTCTTCGAGTTCGTCGGGGGAGATTCCGCCTTCTGGGCCGATCACGATCACTATCTCGCCGGATTCGGGCAGGTCAACGCTGGAGAGCGGTTCGTCGGCGCCCTCGTGAAGCACCAGCATCAGCGCGGTCATCGGCACCCCGGCTACCAACTCGGGCGTGGTGACCGGCATCGTGACCACCGGTACCTTGAAGCGGCGGGATTGCTTTGCGGCCTCACGCGCGGTCGAGCGCCAACGCATCAGTTGTCGTTCGGTGCGATCCGGCGTCCACCTCACGACCGAACGTTGGGCTCGCCACGGCACGATCTGGTCGACGCCGATCTCGGTCATGACCTCCACGGCCAGTTCCGACCGGTCGCCCTTAGCCAGTGCCTGAATCGCGACGTAGGTGACCGGCCGCTCGGGGGTGTGCAGCACCTCGTCGATCGTCATCGAAACCGACGAACGGTCGACTTCGGTGACCGGGCCACGCACTGCCGTGCCAGAGCCGTCCGCGACCATGATCACTTCGCCGACTCGGATTCGGCGTACGACTGCAGCGTGCCGCCCCTCGTCGCCGTCGAGATGGACGATCCCGCCTGGCTGCGGGTCATCCAGGTTCGCCAGAAATAGTGGTTCCGTCATCCTGTGAACGCATCCTTAATCCGACTGAACACGCCCTTGTGGGCGCGATCTACCTGCCCATTCGACTTGGTTTCACCGCGGTGCTCTGCGAGGGTCCGCAGCAGGTCGCGTTGGGCGTGATCCAGGTTTGTGGGGGTTTGAACGAGCAGCGTGATGCCCATCTCACCGCGGCCTTGGCCACGCAACCGGGGGACGCCGCGTCCGGCAAGCGCGATCCGGGTGCCCGACTGGGTGCCAGCCGGAACCTTGACCTCAACCCGGGCGTCCTCGGGCAGGGTGCCGTCGACCTCGGCCTCAAGGGTGTCAACCATGATTTGGGTGCCTAGTGCGGCCGACGTCATCGGCACCTTGACGACCACCTCTAGGTTGTCGCCCTCGCGGCGGAACGTGTCGTGGCTCAGCACAGTCAGCTCGACGTACAGGTCGCCAGCTGGGCCTCCGCCCGGCCCGACCTCTCCTTGGCTGTCGAGATGCACCCGGTTGCCGGTGGTGACCCCAGCGGGAATCTTGACGTTGATGGTGCGGCTGCTACGAACCCGGCCCTCGCCGGAACATTCCCCGCAGGGTCGGGCGATCACGGTGCCGTAGCCGCGGCAGTTGGGGCACGGCTGCACAGTTCTAATGTCTCCCAGGAACGAACGCTGGACGGTGGTCACGTCGCCGTTGCCGTGGCAGGTTGCACACGTCACCGGTTCGGTGCCTTCGGCGGTGCCCTTGCCCGTGCATGTCGGGCAGACCACGGCGGTGTCTACCTTAATTGGACGTGTTACGCCGAACGCAGCCTCGGCCAACGTGAGGGAAAGCCGCACTAGCGCGTCCTGGCCACGCCGCACTCGCGAGCGCGGTCCCCGCGAGCCTTGGCCGCCGAACATGGCGTCGAACAGCCCGCCCATGTCGAAACCGCCGGCTCCGCCACCGAAACCGAAGCCGCCCATGCCGCCGCCCATTGGGTCGCCGCCGCGGTCGTACATGGATCGCTTCTGGGTGTCAGACAGCACCGCGTAGGCTTCGCCGATCTCTTTGAACTTCTCGGCGGCGTCAGGGGTGTCTGCGACGTCAGGGTGATACTTCATGGCCAGCTTGCGGTAGGCCTTCTTGATCTCTTCTGGAGTTGCATCCCGAGAGACCCCAAGGGTGTTGTAGTAGTCAGAACTCACTGGTCATCCTTCTGCCAGGAAACGGCCGACGTATCGGGCGATCGCTCGTACGGAAGCAATTGTTGAGGGGTAGTCCATGCGGGTCGGCCCGACGATACCCAGGGTCGCCCAAATGTCGGAATCGTGCCCGTAGCCCGTCGCCACCACCGAGGCGGTTTGCAGGGGTGCGTAGCTGTTCTCCTGCCCGATGCGCACGGTCACGTCGCCAGACGACGAGGCCTCGCCGAGCAACCGCAGGAGCACCACGTGCTCCTCCAGCGCCTCAAGCACCGGCTTGACCGTGGTTTCGAAATCGTCGGAGAACCGAGTCAGGTTCTGGACGCCGCCCACCACCACGCGCGTCGAAGGATCGGTCGACATCATCTCAAGGACCGTGGCTACCGCCACCGGTGCGACCAGCGCCGCGTCAGGTGGCAGGTTTTCGGCGACCATGCCTAACCGGTCCACCGCTCGGGAGGGCCGGTGCCCGATCACTGCTGAGCAAACCAGGTCGCGGACTGCTGCAACGCTGGCTTCGGACGCGTCGCCCAGTTCAATTTGCCGCTGCTCGATGCGTCCCGTTGAGGTGACAACGATCACCAGGCCGCGTTCTGAAGACAACCTGACGATCTCCACGTGCCTAATGGTGGCGCTGGAAAGGATCGGGTATTGGACGATGGCCACCTGCTGGGTGACCTGCGCTAGCAGCCGCACGGTGCGCCGGACGATATCGTCGACGTCCAAGGCGCCCTCCATGAACGCAGAGATCGCGCGCCGCTCCGCCTGGCTGAGCGGTTTCACCTGCGCCAACCGATCCACGAATAGGCGATACCCCTTGTCGGTGGGAATCCGGCCTGCTGAGGTGTGAGGTTGGGTGATGTAACCTTCCTCTTCCAGTACGGCCATGTCGTTTCGCACCGTCGCCGGAGAGACATTCAGGTTGTGGCGTTCCACCAGAGCCCGCGAACCGATGGGTTCTTGGCTCGCCACATAGTCGGTGACGATCGCGCGCAAGATCCGCAACTTGCGGTCGTCCAACACTTCAATCACCTCCCGGATCAACTCTGGCACTCTCACTAGCCGAGTGCCAGTGTACGCGCCCGACCTCTGCGGAGCGATTCGCACCCCGTTAGGCTATGAGGATGGACTTCAGCCTTGGACCTTTCGAGCCAGTCGCGGATCGGGTTTACGTGGCCACCGCAGAGCCGGCCGCCGTCAACGTCGGGCTGGTCGTCGGCTCGACCGGAGCCTTGGTGGTCGACACCGGCTCCTCACCCGATTTGGGGCGAAAAATCTTGGCGGCTGCCCGTGAGATCGCCGGTGAGATTCCGGTGAGCCACGTAGTCGTGACCCACTACCACTGGGACCACCTGTTCGGGCTGGGTGGCTTCGAAGATGTCGATTCGTTGGGGCATGCGGCCATCGAAAAGGACTTGGCAGCGAACAGCCAGTTGGCCGCCGAGTTGGCCAACCTGGGCATGGCCGAATCAGAGATCGTCCTTCCCGCCCGCACGTTCGAGCTCGCCGCTACGGTCGAGCTCGGCGACTGCCGCGCTGAGATCATCCACTTCGGCTCCGGGCACACGGCGTCCGATGCAGTCGTCTTCGTGCCCGAACGGCAGGTGGTGTTCGCCGGCGACCTGCTGGAATCAGCCAACCCGCCCTCGGTGGGGCCTGACACGCACCTGAAAGACTGGCCGATCACCCTAGACGGCACCCTAGGCACGCTGCGTGGGCCGACGGTGATCGTGCCCGGTCACGGCCCAATCATGGATCGGGAGTCTGCCTTCATTCAGCGAGCCGAGTTGCGGTTCGTGTGGGAGCAAGCCGAGATCCTCTACCGCAAAGGGGTGGAACTGTCGAAGGCTGCGTCCGCCACCGATTCGTGGCCGTGGGACGCCGACGCCGTCCGTTCGGCGCTGCCGTTCATCTACCGGGAGTTGGAGCGTGGCGGCGTCCCCAAAGACGCCCGGCGCACGTTGCCCTTGATATAAGTGCTAGTGAGGCAGCGAATGCAGGGCGAGCTTCGACAGCCCAGGGCTCGCCGCGGCTAGCAGGAACGGCCCGCTTGAGCCGGCCCAATAGGGCCGCCCACCGTGGCTGACCGTGCCGCCCAGTTCGGTGATGATCAAGGATCCGGGAAGGTGATCCCACGGGTTCGCCGTGGTGTAGCCCAGAAGGTCGATGGTGCCTTCGGCGAGCCTTCCGTAGTCGATGGCGCAAGCTCCGGCACGGCGGGTGAACCTGAACCCGGGAGCCTCCGGGCGGTAAAGGTTTGGCGGCACCGCTGCCGTCCAGGGGGCGTTCGGTTCAGGACGCGGTTGCAGCAGCTCTGAGTTGCGGGTGACCCCAGCGCCAAGTTCCGCCACCCACATTCGGTCGTGCAGGGGCTGCCAGATCCAGCCGCGGACGGGGCGTCCGTGGCGGGTGTGGGCGACCATGACACCGAAGTCACGGCGTCCTTTCACGAAGTTGCGGGTGCCGTCCACCGGGTCGATCACCCAGGCTTCCTCGGCGTCTGGCAGGGCCTTCGGCAGTTCGGGGCGGTCGAACACCGCCTCCTCGCCCATCACCAGCGCGTCTGGGTAGGCGGCGCTGAACGCGGCGGTCAGGACGCGCTCGGCCTCCTGATCGGCGATCGTCACCAGGTCGCCGGGACGCTTGTGCTCGACCTCGTGGTCGTCCAGCATCTGAAAACGCGGCAGGATCACTTCGGCGCAAACCTCGACGATGAGGTCGCTGACCTCTTGCGTGCGCATCACGACTCCTGATCCAGGTGGTCGGCGGTTACGAAGTCGATGAGCTTCTCGACCTCGGTGAGCAGTTCAGCGTCCAGATCGGCCCAGGTGCGCACCTGCCGCAGGATCCGCTGCCAGGCGCGCGCAACGTCGGCTTGTGTTTGGTGGGGCCACCCCAGGGCGGCGCAGGTGCCGCGTTTGAAGTCGGTGCCGCGGGCGATCACCGGCCAAGCTGCCAACCCGAGCCTTTCGGGTTTTATGGCACCCCAGATGTCAATGTACTTGTGGCCGGTGACCATCACGTACTCGCCGGTGACCTGCGCAACGATGCGGTGCTCCTTGGTGCCGGGCACCAGGTGGTCGACGAGGACGCCTAGCCTCCGGCCGCGTTCTGGGGCAAAGTCGGCCACGATCTGGGGCAGGTCGTCCACCCCACCCAGGTACTCCACGACGACGCCGACGTGGCGCAAGTCGGAACCCCAAATTTTCTCTACCAGTTCGGCGTCGTGGCGTCCCTCGACGTAGATCCGGCTGGGCAACGCGACCTTGGCGCGCTCAGCTGGCCCGACTCTTGA
This sequence comes from uncultured Propionibacteriaceae bacterium, assembly GCA_964391475.1. Taxonomy (GTDB): domain Bacteria; phylum Actinomycetota; class Actinomycetes; order Propionibacteriales; family Propionibacteriaceae; genus Propioniciclava. The sequence continues at coordinate 8,960 of CAYMMF010000030.1, forward strand.
GCCGGACGCCGTGTGGCTGCGGTTGTACTCGGTGGCCTTGTCACGGGCGGAAGGCACGCGGGTGGGAGGACGCAGGTTGATCGGTTTGCCGTCCAGCCAGAAGTTCGGCCCGAACGGAAAGCTCCGCTGCTTGCCGCGGCGATCTTCGAGCACGACCAGCCCGTTGCCCCAACGCACCACGGCCCCGACGAAGCCGGACGTCGGCTCCTCGAGCACCATGTCGACCTCGACGCCGGTGTCGGTGGCACTTGGGCGGTTGCTCTTCTGCCAGCCGGGAGCGAGCACGTCGGTTCTGTAGCGGTCCACGCCAACACCCTAGTTCAGCGGGTTAGTCGAGCAGTGAGCGAACCACCGCGTCTGCGAGTAACCGTCCCCGTCGTGTGAGCACCAGCCGGTCTGGAGTGAGGTTCGCCAGCCCGTCTTCGATCGCCTTGTCGACTGCGGCTTGGGCGGAATCCGGCAGCACCGATCGGGCCAACCCGGCAGCGAGCCTGAGTTCCAGCAGAACCCGCTCGGTGTGGCGCTCGGTTTTTGTCAGCACCTCAAGGTCTGCCAGCGGGAGGCGCCCGTCGGCCAGCGCGGCGGAGTAGCTGCGCGGGTGTTTGGCGTTCCACCAGCGGACGCCCCCCGCGTGGCTGTGCGCCCCGGGGCCGAAGCCCCACCAGTTGTCGCTTTGCCAGTAGGCGATGTTGTGCTGGCACGCATGCCCCGGCTTGGCCCAGTTGCTCACCTCGTACCAGGAGTATCCGGCCGCTGAGAGGGCGTCGTCTGCGATCTCGTACCTGCTGGCTAGGTTGTCGTCGTCCGGCATCGGCAGTTCACCACGCTTGACCCGGGCGGCGAACCTGGTTCCGTCTTCGACGATCAGGGAGTAGGCGCTCACGTGGTCGGGTTCGGCCGTCACGGTGGCGTCCAGCGTGGCCTGCCAGTCGGCGTCCGACTCCCCCGGCGTGCCGTAGATCAGATCGAGGCTGACCGAGTCGAAACCTGCCACCTTGGCCCAGCGGACGGCGTCCAAAGCCCGGCCAGGGGTGTGGTTGCGTTCCAGGGTGCGCAGCACGTGCGGCGAGGTCGACTGCATGCCGAGCGACAACCGGTTGATGCCAACCTCGCGCAGTGCTGCGAGCTTTGCAGGATCGACCGATTCCGGGTTGGCTTCGGTCGTCACCTCGGCACCGTCGGCGATCCCGATGTGCTCTGCAACCGAATCCAGCATCCCTGCCAGTTCGTCGGTTTCGAGCAGGGTCGGCGTCCCGCCCCCGAAGAAGACGGTCGTGGCGGGTGGGACGTGTGGGCCGAGCGTCGCCGCGGCAAGCCGGATCTCGACGTCGACGGCGTCCAGGTAGGCCTGCCGCGAAGCGCCGGGGTGTGCGCCCAACTCAGCCGCGGTGTAGGTGTTGAAGTCGCAGTACCCGCACCTGGTCGCGCAGAACGGGACGTGGATGTAAACCGACAGCGGGTGTCGACCCGCCGCGTGCCGCACCTGATCTGGTAGGACGAGCACGTCAGCGGTTGGCGTCTACGACCGCCATCAGACCGCCGGACTGCTGCACGTAGTTCAAGTCGAGCAAGGTTCCGTTGAGCATGTAGGTGGGCGTGGAGTGAACGGTCTCCAGCGCGATCGTGTTCGCCTTCGTGGCTTGGTCTGCGAACTTCTCAGAAGACATGCAAGAATCCCACTTCTTGGCGTCCAAGCCCATCTGCTCGACCAGAGACTTCAACGTGCCGGTCTCCCACTCGTACTCGGCGAGAGTTTGCTGGTTGGGCCAAACCGCGTTGTGGTAGGCGAGGAACTTACCCTGGTCGTTGGCGCAGAACGCGCCCATCGCCGCCCGCCAAGAGTTGCCCTTTGGTGCGTCGCGGTCGAGGAACGACATCGGGTGGAACCGAACCTCTACGCTGCCGGACGCCACCACCTCGTCCACCTGGGGACCCATGAACTGGTGGATTTGCGCGCAAGCCGGGCACTGGTAATCCTCGTAGATGTCCACCACCGGTTTGCCCTTGCCGACCGCACCCAAAACGATGGTTCCCTCGTGCGCAGGCCCAGCGTCAGCCGGTTTTCCGATCGGGTCTTGGGACGCCTCGGGTTCGGGTTGCTCTTCAACCGTCGGCTCTTGCGGGGTCACCGTCTTGACGGTGGCGGCTGGGGCACCCTGCCCGGTGGGGTACCTTCCGAGCGAGATTCCGGCTACCACTAGCGCAATCACCGCGATCACGGCGGCCAGCGCGGTCAGCAGCCGAAGTTTCTTGATCTCGTTGTCGAGGTCTTCGATCGTCTTGGCCATCGTCTCGTCCACTCCCTGCGGGTTCTACTTCTTCTCGCGGCTCTCGCCGGTCGACAACGCCGCCACGAAAGCCTCCTGGGGCACTTCGACGCGACCCACCATCTTCATGCGCTTCTTGCCCTCTTTCTGCTTCTCGAGCAGCTTGCGCTTGCGGCTGATGTCGCCGCCGTAGCACTTGGCGAGCACGTCCTTGCGCAGGGCACGCACGGTTTCGCGGGCAATGATGCGCGCGCCCACAGCCGCCTGGATCGGCACTTCGAACTGCTGGCGCGGAATGAGCTCTTTGAGCTTCTTGGCCATCGCGACCCCGTAGGTGTAGGCGGCGTCGGCGTGCACGATCGAGCTGAAGGCGTCCACCGGGTCGCCATGCAGCAGAATGTCGACCTTCACCAACTGGGAGGGCTGCTCGCCAGCCTCGTCGTAGTCGAGGCTGGCGTACCCCCGGGTGCGGCTCTTCAGCGCGTCGAAGAAGTCGAACACGATCTCTGCCAGGGGCAGGGTGTACCGGATTTCGACTCGATCCTCGCTGAGGTAATCCATGCCGGTCTGGGTTCCGCGCCGGTTCTGGCACAACTCGATCACCGAGCCGATGAACTCGCTCGGGCTGAGGATCGTCGCCTTGACGATCGGCTCATACACCTCTGAGATCTTGCCCGCCGGGTACTCGCTGGGGTTTGTGACGGTGTGCTCGCTGCCGTCCTCCATCACCACGCGGTAAACCACGTTGGGGGCGGTCGAAATCAGGTCGAGGTTGAACTCGCGCTCCAGCCGCTCCCGGATGATCTCCATGTGAAGCAGGCCGAGGAAGCCCACCCGGAAGCCGAACCCGAGCGCACCGGAGGTCTCCGGCTCGTACACCAGCGAGGCGTCGTTCAGTTGAAGCTTCTCCAGCGCCTCCCGCAGCTCTGGGAAGTCGTCGCCGTCGATCGGGTAGAGACCGGCGTAAACCATCGGGTTGGGCTGGCGGTACCCGCCAAGGGAGGTAGTGGCTGGCTTCGCAGCCAAGGTGACCGTGTCACCAACCCGGCTTTGGCGGACGTCCTTCACCCCGGTGATCAGGTACCCAACCTCACCGACGCCGAGAGCTTTCGACGGCGTCGGCTCGGGTGAGATCACGCCCACCTCGAGCACTTCGTGGGTGGCGCGGGTAGCCATCATCTGAATGCGATCCCGATGGCTGAGGTGGCCGTCAACCACCCGCACGTAGGTGACAACACCCCGGTAGGTGTCGTAGACGGAGTCGAAGATCAGTGCGCGCGCGGCGGCGTCCGGAGCCCCCACCGGGGCGGGCACCTCTGCGACGATGGCGTTAAGCAGTTCGGCTACCCCGTCGCCGGTCTTGCCCGACACCCTGAAAACCTCGTCGGGGTCGCAGCCCACCAGGTGCGCGATCTCTTCGGCAAATTTTTCGGGTTGGGCACTCGGCAGGTCGATTTTGTTCAACACCGGGATGATATGAAGGTCAGCTTCCAGCGCGAGGTAGAGGTTCGCCAGCGTCTGGGCTTCGATGCCCTGGGCGGCGTCCACCAACAACACCGCACCCTCACAAGCCGCCAACGAGCGGGAAACCTCGTAGGTGAAGTCGACGTGGCCTGGGGTGTCGATCATGTTGAGCACGTGGGTGGTGCCGGCCACCGTCCACGGCATCCGAACCGCCTGGCTTTTGATGGTGATGCCGCGTTCGCGTTCGATGTCCATCCGATCCAGGTATTGCGACCGCATTGCGCGTTCGTCCACCACCCCAGTCAACTGCAGCATGCGATCAGCCAGCGTGGATTTGCCGTGGTCGATGTGGGCGATGATGCAGAAGTTGCGGATGATTGTCGGGTCGGTTGAGCCCGGCTGAGGTGCTGTCATGGCTTCCAGTCGGTCGGATGGTGTAATGGTGGGGACGCGCCATCTTCTCACGAAGGCAAGATTTGGGCGACTTGTGGCACCGCTGCTACAGTTGGTCCTCGCGTCCGCAAAGGGCGTTTTCCAAACTCAACCTCAACGAAGGCTTGCTAGTGGCAAACATCAAGTCCCAGATTAAGCGGAACCGCACCAACGAGAAGGCCCGCCTGCGCAACAAGGCCGTGAAGTCCGCGCTGCGCACTCATGTGCGTAAGTTCCGCGAAGCTGTCGCAGCCGGTGACGTTGAGAAGGCCCAAGAGCTCGCCCGCGTGGCGTGCCGCCAGCTCGACAAGGCTGCGTCGAAGGGCGTAATCCACAAGAACCAGGCTGCGAACCGCAAGTCGGCCATCGCCTCCAAGGCGGCTTCGCTCGCCTGAGTAGCGCAATCACGTCGTCCCAGCCGACCGGCCGGGACGACGTTTTTACGTGCCTATCGCTAGGGTCAGCGCCCCATGGTCGAGCTGGGACGCCGACCCCGCAGCCTGGAGATCGCGATCACCATGCGCTCCAGCGCGTAGCCAGCGTCTGATGCCGCACCCTTGACTTCGGCGTCGGCTTGGGCAACGACGTTGATCGAGTCGGCGATGCCACGCGGCGTCCAGTCGACGGATTGGCGGGCCAGATCTTTCATCTTCCACGGTGGGACGCCGATGGTGCGGGCCAGGTCGGCGTCGCGGGCGCCGGGGTGGCGAAGCTCAAGATACTTACCCAGGTTGCGAAGCGCTGCAGCCATCGCGCTTGTCACGAGCACCGGCGCGACCCCGGTGTCGAGCGCCCAGCGCAGCGCCCCCAGCGCCTCGGCCGGACGCCCGGCCATCACGTGGTCGGCCACTGCGAAGCTGGTGACGTCGGCGCGTCCGGCGAAGTAGGAGCGCACCAGCTTCTCGGTGATCACCGCGTCGTCTGTGTCTGCCAGAAGTTGGCGGACGGCGGCGGCGACAGCTCGGGCGTTGGGGCCTGTCGCCTCGACCAACCGACCTGCGGCGTCCGGATCAATCCGGCCGCCTGCGGTGCGAGTTTCGGCGATCGCGAACCTGGGTAGCTCCCATGCTTTGATGGTCGGGCAGTCGACGACCCGGATTTTGGCTTTCTTCAGCCGATCGATCAGCCCTTTGCCTTTCACACCGCCGGGGTGGACTATCACCAGCGTGACGTCGGGGTCGGGGTTCGCGGCGAGGCCGGCGACCGTGTCGAAGACGTCTTGCGGGGTGTCTGCGGCGTCCTCGATCACCACGATCGACGAGTCGGCGAACAGCGACCCGCCGACGGCTTCGGTGAGAGTTCCGGCGTCCAAGGTGACACCGGGCAGCCGGATAGTCGCGGCGTCCGGACGCTCGCTCAGCGCAGCCTGCACCAGGTCGGCCACCGCCCGCTCGGCGAGCAGCGTCTCAGGCCCGCTGACGAGCGTGGCTCGACCAAAGACTTTTTCCACCAGCCCATCATGTCAGGTCAAGGTGACAACTCAGCGCTGGGTTGTCACCAGCAGGCGGCCGTCGGCGGAGCGTCCAACCGCGACGGAGCCGGATTCGTCGGTGCGCGCCACGGTGGCACCCAAGTCGGCCACCAGGCGCAGCGTCCGTTCCGTTGGATGTCCGTAACCGTTGCCTTCCCCGACGCTCACCAGGGCGACGCTGGGGCTGGCCCGCTCGTGGAAGCCCCGATCCTGACGGGACGACCCGTGGTGCGGCACCAACAACACGTCTGCGACCAGGGCGTCCCCCAGTGCGGCGAGCTGGCTCTGGCCGGTGTCTTCGGAGTCACCCGCGATCAGGGTGGTGACTCCCCCAACGGTGACGCGCAGCAGCAGCGAGGCGTCGTTCTCTGCAGAGGATTCCGATTCGTCCAAGGTCGAAGCCGCTGGCGGGTTGGGGACGGCCAGCACCGTCACGCTGACCTCGCCGACCGTCCACACCTGGTTCTCGCCTGCGACGTGACGCGTCGCAGGCACGGCCTGCACCAAGGAATCCCCAGACTGCGGGGTGGTGACGCCCGAGGTGACCACGGCGTCCGGGCTTCGGTTGCTAACCGCAGGTAACCCGGTCACGTGGTCGGCGTGCAGGTGGGTCAAGAAGACAAGTGGCACGGCGGTGACACGCAGTTGGGCTAGGCAGGCGTCGAGTGCCCCGGGGTCGGGGCCGGCGTCCACCACCACCGCGGTGCCGGAACCTGCGTTGAACACAGTGGCGTCGCCTTGGCCGACGTCGCACGCAACCACCGACCACCCCGGGGGTGGCCAACCGGGCGGGGTCGGCGTCCGCAGCAGCAGCGCCACCCAGGCGATCGCGACCAGCGCGACGAGTTGCCGCTTGCGTAACAGCTGGGGGATGACGACGGAACCGGCGAGGCAGGCGATCGCGACCAACAGCACCGAGAGCGGGGTGGTGGGCCAGGAGACCGCCGCGCCGGGAAGTTCCGACCCAAGGTAGGCGACCCGCAGGATGCCTTCGGCGAACACGCCAGCCCCGCGGGCGACCAGTTGGGCGGCTGGCAGCCACACCACCGAGGTGAGCGCAGTCACAAACCCCAAAACGGTAGCTGGCCCGACCAGCGGCGCGACCACGGCATTGGCTAGCACCCCCACCAGGATCACCCGGCCTGCCAGGGCGACGATGATGGGCTCGGTGGCCACCTGGGCTGCCAGCGGAACAGCGATCGACTCCGCGACCCACCTGGGCAGCCAGCTCGCCAGCGCCTCCGTCCAAGCCCTGCCCCACCACAGCAGCCCC
>CAYMMF010000031.1:0-15792 GCA_964391475.1 uncultured Propionibacteriaceae bacterium
CCAGAACCCGAACCAGAACCCGAACCAGAACCGGAGCCCGACCCGGAACCGGAGTCTGAGCCGGATCCAGAGCCAGAGCCCGCATCAGACGAGGCTGACCTGGAGAACTTCAAGTTAGAACTCGACGACGATGACCCCAGCCTCGAATTCGACTTGCCAAATTTCGCAGAAGACGACTCGGAGGCAGTCCAACCGGATGACCCGCAAGAAGACGACGAGTCGACTTCTGACGTGGCACCCTCACGCGGTGCGCCGCGTCGGGCTGCGCCAGAAAACCCCGATACTGCCCGTCCAAGACGCTCCAAGCGTAGGCTGTTCCTGGTTGCCCTGCTGACTCTGCTCTTGGTTGCCCTTGTGATCGGGGGGGTCGTCCTTTCGACTCGTGACTCAGACGTCCGAGCCACTCCCAAGCCGCTGCGCTCGGTTGAGCCGAAGTCGTTGCTCCTGGAAGCCGAGGACTTATCGATAATCCGTCCGGCAGGCACCTGGGCGGAAGCGATGACCCAGACTCCGGACGCCGACGCGCTCCCCATACCGAAATGCCAGCCACCCGCGGGTGGCACCGAACCAGCCCCCGCCTGGTCAATGGTGCGCACCTTCTCCGCTGCCGGGACGGATCGGCAGGCCGCACTCAACCAGGTTGAGAGCTACCGCACCGTTGAAGACGCGCAGCAGGCGTACACCCAACGAGCAACCAGCCTGGCGGCCTGTACCGATACCGCCGTGTTCGCTCCCCGCGGCTGGACAATCACCGGGCTGGGGGACGAATCCAGCGTTGCTGAACTGATCGTCCAAGACACCGAGGATGAGTACCACCTGGTTGTCGTTTCCCGAGTGGGGAGTCTGGTGAATGTTCTCGACGTGACTCGCAGCGGTTCCGAATTCGACGCCGAATCGGTGGTCACCGCTCTAGCAACTCTGGAAACCCGCCAGTGCGGCCCAGCGAGCGGAACGTGCCCGGATAATCCGAAGGTGACTTCAGGCGTCCCCCTACCGACCCCACCGCTGGGGTGGATGGCTTCGGTCGACCTACCCCGGATCACCCCAGGTGCGGGGATTTGGCGAGGTGCAGACATCGCCGATCCGAAGCTCCCAGGCAGCCGGTGCGAGGGGTTGAACTTGGTGTCAGATTCCGGAGCCAAGACGGTTGGCCAGCGAACTTACCTGCTTGCAGACGACGCCAAAGCGCCAGACAGCTTCGGCGTCGACCAGGCAATGTTCACATTCGACACGGCTGACTTGGCCGAACAGTTCGTAGGCAAGCTGTCCACCAACATCGATAAGTGCGCTTCGCGATCTCTGACCGCGAAGACCGAGCGGACATCTGACGCGAAAGACTCCAAGCGCTCAACCTGGATCGTCACCCAGAAAGTGGACGCCAGTAGCTCCGTAACCTACCGTGTCGGGGTGGCAACTGAGGGCGAGCGAGTGATCTACCTCTTGGCGAACCCGTCGGCTGACTTCGATTTCACCACCAAGCAGTGGAACTCGCTGCTCACCCGGGCTGACTCTCGGGTGAGACAGATTCCCTGAGAAAATCCGCACCATCCCCCCAGCCATCTCAAGTGGTGGGCACATATTCCTGAGGATTTCTAAGAATCTCTCATGAAGTGCTAAGTTATTCCTCGTCCCCCCGTGGGCGTAACAGTCGAACCGAGGGAACCGAAACCTAGGCAACCTGCCCGGGATCGACGAGGGAAGGAACACCGTGGCAAATAGGCTGAAGAACGCAGCGCCACGCAGGGCTTTGGCCCCCGCACCCACTGGGATCCGCAGGTTCCTCACCCCACGCGTTGGAATCGTCGCGGCAGCGCTGGTAGGAGTCTCAGCAACCGCCGCCATCATCCCCAGCCTCACGCTCACTGCGGAAGCAGCCCATTCTGGTGCTCCCGGCACCGAACTCGTCGCCGAAGCAGGAACGCTGGACGCCTTCGCAGCCCGAGAAAACTCGGTGTCGCGCGACCAGGCTCGTCCTGAACTTGATCCGGCCGAAGCTGCCGAAGCGCGCGCCGAAACCATGGCCGCCACGGACGAGCAGATCACCGCGTCCGCCCAGGAAGCTGCGCTTGCCAGCCGCGATTCCAGCCTTGACAAGGATGGCCAGGCCATCAAGTCGGAAGCCAAGCGAATCCGCGCGGTCGAAGCTCGCAAGTTCTACTGGCCTACTGCCGGTGGCGTTTCGTCGTGGTGGGGCCCCCGCTTCCATCCGATCCTTCACTACACGCGCATGCACAGCGGCCTAGATATCGGCGGCGCCTGCAACCAGCCCATCTGGGCAGCTCAAGACGGCGTGATTTCTTCTACCTCGTCTGGCGGAGCGTCCGGAAACATGATCCGCATCGACCACGGCGTCCGCGACGGCAAGCGCATCGAGACCGCCTACCTTCACATGAACTCATTCGCAGTCAGCGAAGGCCAAAAGGTTTCCCGCGGCCAGGTCATCGGTAAGGTCGGCAGCACGGGTCTCTCAACGGCCTGTCACCTGCACTTCGTCACCTACGCTGATGGCACCAACGTCGACCCGGTACCGTTCCTGAAGCCCGGCGAAACCTCGGCAGCTAACAAGCGCCGTTGAGCGCACCGCTCAGAGTTTCTCCATCGGCGCGTACTTCACCGAAAGCTTCTTGGTTCCAGCGGATCCGAAGTCGACCGTCACTTGGGTTTTGTCGCCCGTTCCGGTAGAAGCCACCACGGTGCCCATCCCGAATGTGGCGTGCAAGACCCGCTCCCCGGCGTTGAAGCTTGCCACTACGGCGTTCCTTCGCGCACTAGCTTGCGCACCTGAGCTCCAAGACGTTTCGACGAGACGTCGTGGCGCACCCCACCCGGCGTCCGCCACATCGACGCGACGCCAATCGATCAAGTTTTCAGGAATCTCGGCCAGGAACCTGGAAGGCGGATTGTGTTGGGGTTGGCCCCAAGTGACGCGGACGCCCGCCCTAGTCAAGTACAACTTCTGTCTGGCTCTGGTGATCCCAACGTAGGCCAACCGCCGCTCTTCTTCCAATTCGCCGGGTTCAGCCACCGCCCGGGCGTGCGGGAAAAGCCCCTCCTCGAATCCGGTCAGGAACACCACTGGGAACTCAAGCCCCTTGGCGGTGTGCAACGTCATCAGCGTCACTACCCCGCGCGAGTCGGCATCGGCGTCCGGAATCTGGTCGGAGTCGGCGACCAGCGCAATCCGCTCCAAAAAAGCACCCAACGAATCGTCCGGTTCGGGTGCTCCAGCAGACAGCGCGAGCCGCTGGGCATCTTCATGACCGGTTTCGTCCGCGGATACGTCAACGGTATGAGCGGTGGCGACAAAGTCGGACGCAACCCGCACCAACTCGACGAGGTTTTCCAGCCTGGTCTCGTCTTGCGGATCTTTCGATGCGGTGAGTTCGGCGACATACCCGGAACGCTGCAGGATGCTCGTCAGCACCTGCTCGGCCGACTGCCCCTGCTCGACCATGACCCGGTGCTCGGCCATCATTTCAGCGAAAGACCTCAACTGGTTAGCCGAACGGGTCGCCAAGCCGGGCACTTCGTCCAGCCGTGACAGTGCCTGCGTGAACGTCAGGCGATTGGACGCCGCAAAGCCCTCCACCACGGATTCCGCCCGATCGCCGATGCCACGCTTTGGAACGTTCAGGATTCGCCTGACGCTCAGGTCATCGGCCGGGTTAGAGATGGCACGAAGGTATGCAAGGGCGTCCTTGATCTCTTTGCGCTCATAAAACCGGACGCCGCCCACAACCTTGTAGGGCATTCCGACGCGAATGAAAACCTCTTCGAATGCTCGCGATTGCGCGTTCGTCCGATAGAAGACGGCCACATCGCCGGGGTTGGCGTCACGAGCGTCGGCTAACCTGTCGATCTCTTCGGCGATCCATTGCGCCTCAGCCTGCTCGGTGTCAGCCACGTACCCGACGATCAGATCACCATTGCCCGCATCGGACCACAAGCGCTTGGCTGGACGCTCGGGGTTGCGCTCGATCACCGCGTTGGCTGCGCTCAGGATGGTTTGGGTGGAGCGGTAGTTCTGCTCCAAAAGAATGGTTTGGGCGCCTGGAAAATCGGTGTCGAACGACAAGATGTTGCGAATCGTTGCCCCTCGGAACGCATAGATCGACTGGTCAGAATCACCCACCACCATCAACTCCGGTGGCGCGATCTGATCCACCGCGCGCTCGTCTGCGGGGGCACACAGTTCGCGAATCAGCGCGTATTGTGCGTGGTTTGTGTCTTGATACTCGTCGACCAGAACGTGCCGGAACCGCCGCCGGTACTTCTCACGAACATCGTCGAACGATTGCAGCAGATTCACGGTGGTCATGATCAGGTCGTCGAAGTCGAGCGCCGAAGCAGCCCGAAGTCTCCTCTGGTATTCGGCGTACGCCTCGGCGTAGGACTGCTCAATGGGGGTAACCGCGTCTTTAGTGGCCGTGTCGAAGTCGATGAGTTCGTTCTTGGCGTTTGACACCCAGTTCAGGATCGTGCGCGGAGGGAAACGCTTCGGGTCGAGTGAAAGGTCGCGGCAGACCAAAGTCATCAGACGCCGCGAGTCGACGTCGTCGTAGATCGAAAAGTTCTTTGCCAATCCGAAACGGTCGATATCGGAGCGCAGAATACGGACGCACGCAGAGTGGAATGTCGAAACCCACATCAACCTGGCCCGGTTGCCCACCAGATCTGCGACCCGGGATCGCATCTCAGCGGCAGCCTTATTCGTGAACGTGATGGCGAGAATCGAACCAGGGTGGACGCCGCGTTCCCCGATCAAGTGCGCAATCCGCCTAGTCAGCACGCGAGTCTTTCCGGATCCGGCACCGGCCACCACCAGCAGTGGCGAGCCGCTGTGCACCACTGCGCGTCGTTGAGGCGGGTTGAGTTCGTCCAACAACCCTTCCAACGAAAGCGGACGGCCAGCACGCTTTTGGGCAAGGTCGGGAGATACAGCGTCCGCCTGACCTTGCGCAGGGGGATCGAACAGGGTGCCGAACAGGGTTTCACTCATCGCGCGTCTTAGGGTATGCCTTGACGCCGACAATTGCGCGTCAGACCAGGACCACCCTCGAAACCAGGCTGATGCAAAGCAGAAAGGCTGCCGCATGGCAGGATGTGAGCATGGCCAAGCGACGGATCAAAGAAGTGCTGAAAATCGCGGGCACCACGTTCGCCATTGCTCAAGCCGTGACGATCGCTGGCCTTCTGGTCGTAGACGGCATCCGCAAGAAGCAGCGTCGCGACGTGGGCTTTCCGAGCACCCCGCCATCTGAGATCCAGGCTGGCGACCAGCGCGTCACCGTGTACACAAAAGGCCAGGATCTCTACGAAGACATGTTGGCCTCGATCGCTGCCGCCGAACACTCGATCCTGCTCGAGACCTATATTTGGAAGCCCGATCGGGTTGGCGCACAGTTCAAAGACGCCCTGATCGCAGCTGCCGACCGTGGAGTTTCGGTGTATGTGGTGTACGACGTCTTCGGGAACCTTGTGGTGCCACCCCAGTTCTTCGACTTTCCGAGCAGCGTTCACGTGCTGCGGCACATGCCTTGGTCGGGAATTAGTCGCCACATTCCGGTGCGCGGGCCCGGCCTAAACCACCGCAAGTTGATGGTGGTCGACTCGTCCGTGGCGTACGTCGGCGGCTACAACATCGGATCGTGGTATGCCACCCGCTGGCGAGACACCCACGTCCGAATTGCTGGCGAAGCGGTAGTCGAACTCGAAAACGCCTTCGTCGACTACTGGAACCAGACCCGAAGTGCCCGGCTTCCCCGGATTTCTGACCCGGACCATCGAGTGTGGGCCGGAAATTTCACGGTGGTGCGAAATGTTCCCCGACTCGCGGTCTACCCGATCCGGTACATGTACTTGGAAGCTCTAGACCGGGCTCGGGAGAAAATCTGGCTCACCCACGCTTACCTGATCCCCGACGACGACCTGACCTTTGCCCTGATCGATGCGGTCGAGAGAGGCGTTGACGTTCGAATCATCGTGCCGAGCGAGTCGAACCACATTGTCGCCGACTGGCTGAGCAGAGGGTTCTACCAGCTTCTGCTGAGTCAGGGCGTCCGCATCTTCCTTTACCAGGACGCCATGGTGCACGCCAAGACCGCAACGGTGGACGGACGCTGGTCAACGATCGGCACCGCGAACCTTGACCGGCTCAGTCTCATGGGCAACTTCGAGTTGAACGTCGAATTTTTAGACGCCGAGGTCGCCGCCGAGATGGAGCGGATCTTCGACTTGGACGGCACGAACTGCGTCGAACTCACCTTGCAGGAGTGGGGTTCTCGCTCTTGGGTGGCCAAGCTTTCCGAGGCGATCCTGTCGCCACTTCGTCCGCTTTTGTAGACGAAACCCGTCACACCAGGCGACGGTCAGTCGCCCACCGCGTCAGTTGATGGCGGTTGGAAAGTTGCAATTTGCGCAGCACGCTCGAGACGTGGGTCTCCACCGTCTTGATCGAGATGAACAACTCTTTGGCGATCTCTTTGTACGCGTACCCCCGCGCGATCAGCCGCAGAACCTCGCGTTCACGCTGGCTGAGCCGATCCAGATCCGAGTCGATTGACGCCACGTCGATAGCCCCGCTGAAAGCGTCCAGCACGAAACCTGCCAAACGGGGACTGAACACGGCGTCGCCGGAGGCAACCCGACCGATGGCGTCCACCAACTCCGACGCTGAGATCGACTTGGTGACGTATCCGCGCGCGCCAGCCCGGATGATGCCGATCACGTCTTCGGCTGCGTCAGACACGCTCAACGCCAGGAACTTAATGTCGGGGTTCAGCGGGTGCACCTGCTTCAGCACCTCCAGCCCACCACCCCCGGGAATGTGAACGTCGAGCAGAACTACATCCGGTTTAGTGCGCGTGATGACTGCGACGGCGGATTCGACGTCTTCGCCCTCCCCAACGATCGTCACATACGATCCGATGTCGTACTTGACGCCGCTGCGGAACATCGCGTGGTCGTCAATCACCACCACGCGGTGCATCGATCTCGTGCCACCTTGGGCCTGCGAATCGTCTGAGGGTGCGGTTTGGTTCGGGTTTTCGATCATGGTTTCATCTCCAGGGTTATCTCTGTGCCTTCTTCAGCGGAAGACCGGACGTGTGCGGTGCCACCGTGACGGCGCATTCGTTCCACAATGCTGCCGCGGACGCCCATGCGGTCTTCGGCCACCGCGTCCGGGTCGAACCCTCGCCCCCGGTCGCGGACGAAAACCTCCACGGTGCCGTCATCGTCGAACTCGGCGTAGACGTCGACCTTGTCGACGCCAGAATGCTTGGCAGCGTTGACCATGGCCTCGCGGGCAGCTTTGACCAACTCAGACAACGCTGGTGAGAGCGGGGCGTCCCCCACCGTCACGCACTCAACGCGAACCGGATGGGTGTCTTCAACGTCCTGGGCGGTCGCATTGAGCGCCGCCACAAAGGTTTCGGCAGCCACCCGCTCGCCGTACAACCATTCGCGTAACTCGCGCTCCTGGCGCCGAGCCAAGCGGGCTACCTCGAACGGATCGTGAACCTGCCGCTGGATCAACGCCAGCGTTTGCAGCACCGAGTCATGCAGGTGGGCTGCCATATCTGCGCGGGCGTCGGCCAAAAGCTGGGCCTCCCGTGCGGCAGCCAGCGACGCCCTCAACCGCAGCACCCAGGGCGCGGCGAGGATCACCAGCGCAACCAAAGACAGTGCGATCGCCCAAAGTAAGCGCACTACGCTGCCCACGTTCGGAATCTGGGCGACCACCATCCCGATCCCGAACGCCATGCCGACTGCGCCGACCACCAGGCTCGTGACGGTCGTCCAATTGTCGATCAAGGGACGCAACCGGCGCCAACTCAACCCGCCTCGCGGGGGCGTGACCCGGTCGGCGTGCCACCAGATTCCGATGATCGACGTCGATATCAACAACCACGCCCAAAAGGTCGACCATGAAACCCCCCACCCCATGGTTTGGATGAACCACGTCAGGCCGATCCACACCAGCCCGAGCGCCAGCGCCGATCCAGCCTCGACAGCAGCGTGACTAGCGGCATCGTCCGACTGCGTGCGAAGCCCCCGCCGACTTGCCGATGCGAGCCCTAGCGGTTCGCCGACATCCCGCTCGCGCGGCAGAAACAGCCACAACAGAAGGTAGGCCAACACGCCAGCCAGGCGCCAGGACGCCGCAACAGCAAACGCAGCCCGCCACCAGAGCACAGGCACCCCGGTGTGCTCGGCTAGCCCCGCGCACACCCCGCCCAGCCACCCCTTGGCGACGCGACGCTCGAAGCTACGCTCAGGTGTCGCCGGGGTCGCAGGTGATGACATGCTCCCAGCCTAAGGGCGAGTTCACCTCGCGATCGTCCCAAAGCGCCGCTGTGGGGGACGACTCGGGGTGTCACCCGATGTTCGAAGCCTCAGCCCCCGGCAGACTAGGGGTATGCCCAATCAACCCGTCCTACGCCGAGACCGGAGCGCTGCCCGCCTTGGCGGGGTTTGCGCTGCCCTCGCGCATGTTTGGGGGGTTGATCCGAAGCTGGTCCGGATAGCCGTGGTCGTGTTGACCCTGTTCACCGGTGGACTCGCGATTGCCGGATACCTGACCTTGTGGCTACTCATCCCCCAGGTGGGGAGCGACACCATTCCGCTGCGGCGCTGGCTGCCTTTCGCGCGCAACTGGTCTGACACCAAACTGCTGATCACAGCCGCCGTCACGACGATCCTCGTTGCGGGTATGATCACCGGAATCGCACCGGGCGGCATCGTTTTGGTGATGGTCGTGTGGTTGATCGTAATGTTCGGCGCGCACCGACCCAACCGGCATGTTCCACCCGTTGGATCGTTGGCCAACCGGACGCCCCCACGAACCGAGTACGAGCGACTCGCCCGCGCTTGGGAAAACCGGGTTGAGGCGGTTTACACCGGCTCCGTTGCGCCCTTTGCTTTCCCCGATCTGCCGGAGCAGCCGCATCCCGGCGCCATTACGGCCCCCACTTCGAGACGGGTTTGGTTCGGGATCCTGGCGGGATTCGGCGCCATCTGGATCGCTTTGTCGATCGTAGAACAAGGCGGAACCCACGTTCCGCCGCTCGCCTACGCGTCCGGATTCCTGGCAGTTCTTGGTGTGGCGTTGCTCGCCAGCGTCCGACGAAACCGACGGCCGTTCGGCCTAGCAACCTTGACCGTGTTGGTCGGTTTGGTGACTGGGCTCATGCTGACTGGTGATCGGGTTTTGGACGAGGTGGTGCCAGCACCCGCGACAGTCACGTTCGCGACCATGCAAGACCTACCCGAGACAACGCAACTCGGAATCGGATCGACAATGATCGACCTGCGCGACACCCAGATCACCGCTAACCGTACTGCAACCTTCAACGCAGAAATGGGCCAAGTGACAGTCAAACTGCCACGCACCGGGAACGTCGTCGTCAACTCGACCGTGAACATGGGCCAGATCGTCGACGGCCAAAAAGACCTCTCCGGAATGGACCAAAGCGCCTCGTCAAAGCGCATTACGAACCCCGAAGACCCGGTGCTGACCATCAACGTGGCGCTCGAAGTCGGCCAGATCGAGGTGCTGCCATGAAAGCTCCCGTCGATGTGACCGCGCTCGTGCTCGGCCTGATCGCCTTGCTGCTAGCAGCCCTTGGGTTGTTGGAATCATTCGGCACAATTAACTGGACGATCATCGGACTCATTGCCCCGTTGACCCTCGTGGTCATCGGACTCCTCGGACTCGCCTGGTCTCGACCAAAACCCTGAATTACCGAAAGGAACCCAAAATGCCAACCAAATCTCTCACCCGAAGCAGCACCGATAGGTTCGTCGCCGGGGTCTGCGGCGGAATCGCCGCGTACTTCAATATCGACGCCAACCTAGTACGCATCGTAACCGTGCTACTGATGCTGTTCGCCCAAGTCGGCTGGATGCTCTATCTGGTGCTCTGGCTTGTGCTTCCCACCGACGACGGCGGCCCCAGCGGATTCAACCGGCTCAAGACCCAGTTCGGGTCCTCCAAGCTGGAAGGCTAGTCACAAGCGGAAACGTCCAAGGCGGTGGGTGATAATTAGAGCATGAGCGCACCGTCTTGGACACGTCACTATCAGCCAGGAGTCAGCCCCGAGATCACTCCTCCCACCACGTCCCTGATCGGGATGTTCGACCAAGCGGTGGCGGACGGCAGCGACAGCGTCGCCTTGGAGTTCTTTGGAGCCACCACCACATACGCCGAACTTGGGGATCAGGTCTCCAGGGCTGCCGAGGGGTTGCGTCGGCTCGGCGTCCGATCCGGTGACCGGGTGGCGCTCCTGCTACCCAACTGCCCCCAGCACGTGGTCGCGTTCTACGCGATCCTGCGGCTGGGGGCTTTCGTCGTCGAACACAACCCGCTCTACACCGCCCGCGAACTGCGCCACCTGTTCGAAGATCACGGCGCCCGGATCGTCATCGCGTGGGACGCCGCAGTCAGCAAACTGCGCGAACAACCGTCCGACATTCGGCTCGATCGAATCGTCTCGGTGAACCTGCTCAAGGCCTTCCCACCTATCAAACGGTTCGCGCTCGCCCTGCCCGTCCCCAAACTCCGGGCAACTCGGAACAAGCTTCACACCAAAGCACCAGGCACCACGTCCTGGGAGGAGTTGCTGAGCAGTAGTGCGCTGGCGTCCAGCCATCCGCTTCCCTCGCTGGACGACCTGGCCGTGATCCAGTACACGTCCGGGACGACCGGGGTGATGAAGGGGGCGATGCTCACCCACCGCAATCTGTACTCCAATGCGCTCCAAGGAGCGGCTTGGATGCGGGACGCGCAAGATGGCAAAGAGACCATCTACGCGGTGTTGCCGATGTTCCACGCGTTCGGGATGACCCTGTACCTGACCTTCGGGGTGATGAAACGGGCACGCATCGTGTTGTTCCCCACGTTCGATGTAGAGATGGTGCTCGACGTGGCACGTAAGCGTCCCCCCACCGTCTACTGCGCGGTGCCGCCGATCTACGACAAAACCGCCACCCGCGCAGTCGAACGCGGGATCGATCTTGCCAGCGCTCGGTTCTGCATCTCAGGTGCGATGGCACTCACCGACGAGATCGTGTCGAAATGGGAGGCCGTATCCGGCGGGCTGTTGGTAGAAGGTTACGGACTGACCGAAACGTCACCGGTCGCACTCGGCAACCCATTTTGGCCCACCCGCAGAACCGGCACCATCGGCGTCCCCTTCCCGTCGACGCTGATGAAGGTCGTCGACCCCGGCGATCCGACCCGCGAAGTCGCTGCGGGCGAACCAGGCGAGTTGCTGCTAAAAGGGCCGCAAGTGTTCGTCGGTTACTGGAACAACGACGAAGCCACCGAAGCGGCATTCACCTCCGATGGTTGGCTGAGGACGGGCGACGTCGTCACCGTAGACAACGACGGCTTCACAACCATTGTCGACCGGCTCAAAGAAATCATCATCACCGGGGGTTTCAACGTGTCGCCGTCCGAGGTCGAGGTCGCGCTCAGGGCGCACCCGACCGTGAGCAACGTCGCCGTCGTGGGTGTGCGGGACGAAAGTGGTGGCGAGCGCGTCGTCGCTGCGGTCGTGCTGGCGGAGGGTTCTACGTTGGACGCGGACGAACTACGCGACTGGTGCCGGGAGCGACTGGCTCGCTACAAGGTGCCCCGCGACTTCGTCGCACTTGATGAGCTTCCAACCTCAATGCTAGGCAAAGTGCTTCGCAAGCAGGTGCGCGACCAAATCACCGGCTAGGCAGGCGGGTTGGAACGTCGGGCGTCCTCCACCCCGGCGAGCCCCCAACGGACGGCCGCCACGGCAAACCTACCGCGAGCCATGGCGGCGCGTTTCGGTGTCTGCCCGAGCATCTCGCGAGCCCAATCCGGCAGGATCGCAACCGCACCGGCGCTGAGCATGCCGTAGCCAGCGCGAGAAACCCCGGTCAACGGCGGTTCTGTCAGCAGGAAGGCAGCGGCGTCCAGCGCGGCAGGCGAGACTTCGAGTTCACTGCGGAAACTCTCGATGGTCGATTCCAGTTCAAACACGGTCGCCGGAGGCTGGGCGACGCCGAGCAGCCTTGCAGGCACCCCAGTCTGCGCCACGTAGACGTCGGCATCGGCATCGCTGATTAGCCCGTCGCCGAAAGCGCGAAACGCCGCCAGGAAACTCCAGATTTCGGCTGCGTTAATCCAGGCGAGCAGACTCGGGTCGGACGCGCGGTAGGGACGTCGCCTGAAATCTTTGCCGCGAACCCGGTCGTGAACTTCGCGGACGCGGGCGATCGTCGCCTCTGCGTCCGGGATCGTCCCATAGGTGGTGACGGCAATGTAATGGGCGGTGCGCTCAAGGCGTCCCCACGGATCACTGCGGTAACCCGAATGGCCAGCGACACCCGCCATCGCCAACGGGTGCAGCGATTGCAGCAGCAAGGCCGTGATACCACCCACGAACATGGACGCGTCGGCGTGGACGCGCCAGATCGGGTCGGTCGGCGCGAACCAACGCTCCCCCGGCTTGCCCCAAATACCCTCGGCGCGCTCGTCCGGACGATCGCCGGCGACCTTGGATCTCACCGTCTCGCCCAAACGCCGCTGGACGGGCGCGAGCCAACGAGGAATAACCGGCGGAATCACAGGCATGCAGCCAGGCTACCCGTCCGTTGTGACAACGGGTTCGGTGGGGTGGTTCACTCCCATTCGATGGTGCCCGGCGGTTTGCTTGTCACGTCAAGCACCACCCGGTTGATCTCTCTGACCTCGTTGGTGATGCGAGTGCTTATGCGCTCCAAGACGTCGTAGGGCAGGCGTCCCCAGTCGGCGGTCATCGCGTCCTCCGACGTCACTGGGCGCAGCACGACCGGATGGCCGTAAGTGCGCTGGTCGCCCTGGACGCCTACGCTTCGGACGTCCGCCAACAACACGACCGGGAACTGCCAAATGTCACGATCCAGACCCGACTTGGTTAGCTCCTCGCGGGCGATCGCGTCGGCGTCCCGAAGTAGATCAAGGCGATCCTTGGTGACCTCACCGATGATCCTGATACCAAGGCCTGGGCCGGGGAAGGGATGCCGCCAAACCATCTCGGACGGCAACCCGAGCTCCTCACCGACGGCGCGCACCTCGTCCTTGAACAGATCGCGCAGCGGCTCGATCAGGGTGAACTGCAGATCGTCAGGCAGGCCACCCACGTTGTGGTGCGACTTGATGTTCGCCGCTCCATCGCCACCGGACTCCACGACGTCGGGGTACAAGGTGCCCTGGACGAGGAAGTCGATCCCGTCGGTGTGCGCGATCTCACGCACTGTCTCTTCAAAGACCCGGATGAACTCCCGCCCGATGATTTTACGCTTGGTTTCAGGATCGGAAACCCCAGCCAGCGCCGACAAAAACCGCTCTTCGGCGTCCGCGACCACCAACCGAATTCCGGTGGTGGCGACGAAATCGTTCATCACCTGCTCGCGCTCTCCCTTGCGAAGCAAGCCGTGGTCGACGAAGGCGCACGTCAGCTGGTCGCCGATCGCCTCGTGGACCAGCGCGGCAGCCACCGCGGAGTCAACGCCACCCGACAGTGCGCACAGCACGTGACGGTCGCCCACCAATTCGCGGATCGCCGCCACCGAATCGGTGACGATCGATGCTGGCGTCCAGGTTGGGTTCAGCCCCGCGATACCGAACAGGAACTGGGAGAGAACCCGCTGGCCGTGCTCGGTGTGAAGCACCTCAGGATGCCACTGGACGCCAACCAGTCGCCTACCCGAATCTTCAAAGGCTGCAACAGCAGCACCCGCGGAGTGGGCCAAGACGGTGAAACTCTCGGGGGCCGAGACCACGGCGTCCTGATGGCTCATCCAAACCGAGAACTGATCCGGCAGGCCATCCAGCAGTTGCCCTTGAGCGTCCACGGTGAGCGGGGTGCGTCCGAACTCAGACAAACCAGTGCGTTCGACGGTGCCGCCGAGCGCATCCGCCATCGCCTGAAATCCGTAACAGATGCCGAAAACCGGAATCCCGGCTTCGAACAACGCCGGGTCGACGCGGGGAGCACCCTCGGCATAGACCGACTGCGGGCCGCCCGACAACACGATGGCGGCTGGCTTACGCGCCAGGATGTCCGCCACCGAGGACGAGTGGTGCATGATCTCGGAGAACACCTTGGCTTCGCGGATCCGGCGGGCGATGAGTTGGGCGTACTGGGCTCCAAAGTCGATGACGACCACACGGTCGAAAGGTTCGATCATGTCGACAGTGTAGAACCGTGTCGCGACGCATGCGCACCCGCCCAGGTCGATCCGGGGTGAGAAAGTTTCCCCTGAGATACTTATATTCACCCCCAACCGAGCTGTACCTTTGCGCGCATGCAAATTTTCGCTGACGTCACCGAGATGATCGGGCGCACCCCCCTCGTCCGCATCAACCGGCTTTTCCCGGACGCCAAAGCCACCGTCTTGGCCAAGCTCGAGTTCTACAACCCCGCAAGCTCAGTCAAAGACCGGATCGGGGTGTTCATGGTGGACGCGGCCGAGGCGTCCGGCGCGTTGAAGCCCGGAGGGACGATCGTCGAGGCCACCTCGGGTAACACCGGCATCGCACTGGCCATGGTCGGTGCCGCGCGCGGCTACAAGGTGGTGCTAGCCATGCCCGAAACGATGAGCAAAGAGCGACGTGCTCTGCTGCGGGCGTTCGGCGCCGAACTGGTGCTGACGCCTGGTCCGGCAGGAATGGCCGGCGCGGTAGCCAAAGCCGAAGAGATCGGGGCGACCGAGGGCGCCGTACTGGTGCGCCAGTTCGCGAACCCGGCCAATGTGGAAGCACACCGACGCACCACCGCCGAAGAAATTTGGGCTGACACCGACGGAACAGTCGACATCCTGGTGGCAGGAATCGGCACCGGAGGCACCGTTTCCGGAGTTGGCCAGGTGATCAAGGCCCGCAAACCCGAGTTCAAGATCGTCGCGGTAGAGCCCGCCGAATCGCCGCTACTAACAGGCGGCCAACCAGGACCCCACAAGATCCAAGGCCTAGGCGCGAACTTCATTCCTGAGATTCTTGACCGGTCAGTCATCGACGAGGTGGTAGACGTCACATCCGAGGACGCCATCACCATGGCCCGCCGGGCAGCCCGCGAAGAAGGCCTACTCGTGGGCATCTCATCTGGAGCCGCATTGACCGCCGCCGGGCAGGTCGCGGCACGCGACGAAAACGCCGATAAAACCATCGTGGTCGTGATCCCGTCGTTCGGCGAGCGCTACCTGACCTCGGTCTTATACGCCGACTTGCTCGACTGAGGATTCTTTTGGGTCGGGGGGCATTCGGCCCCCGACCAGGCGCGACACTCAGCGACCTTCGCCGAGGTGCACGCATGTTCCGGCGTTTGATGAAGGTTTCGTATTCTCGCGGTCGCCGCGTGCTTTGGCCCAGCGGTCGCCCGGGTTTCGCGGTCGCCGCGTGCTTTGGCCCAGCGGTCGCCCCAGAGGCGCCGGTCCCGCCCCCTGCGCGTTCGGCTTCGCCGACCGGCAGGAAATGCCCGACCACGCCCTGACCGGCGCCTCTGGGCCGACCGCTGGCTTTGCGGTTCTGGTGCGGTTTTATCCGTATCTGCGCGGCTAGGCTCTCGCTTGCTCTGCACTGCGAGTGCGGTTCAGCTGCGACCCAGCGGAAGCCGGTTTCGGTGCCCAGCGCGGACGGGAGACGCCTTCTCGGAGTCTTCGACGAATGTCAGGGAAGACCCTTCCGGTTACGCGTCACGATCTCAACGGTTTGAGACAGCCCCGACGGTGGTGTGTGACGTTCTCGACGCTCAAAACAGAATCAAAGCCCGAATT
>CAYMMF010000032.1:0-1858 GCA_964391475.1 uncultured Propionibacteriaceae bacterium
GCGGATAGCCCCAAGGGATCTTGGGCTTGATACTCCAGCCCATCCAAAACGAACTGACCTCGCCGACGCGGTTGCAGTACCAGGGTGTGGTGGGTGGCTTGCCCTCTTAGTTGCGCGGGGATGGTGAAGTATTGGGTGCCGCCGAACCCCGGAGGCAGTGAGTCACTGACTTCTAAGCCGACGCCCCAGGCTAAACCGTGGTTC
This sequence comes from uncultured Propionibacteriaceae bacterium, assembly GCA_964391475.1. Taxonomy (GTDB): domain Bacteria; phylum Actinomycetota; class Actinomycetes; order Propionibacteriales; family Propionibacteriaceae; genus Propioniciclava. The sequence goes on from CAYMMF010000032.1 coordinate 205, forward strand.
ACCAGCGTGAGATCCATCGTCATCTCTCCGCCGGCAGGGATGAGCGTCGGACGGATTTCTCGGGTCACCCGAAGTCGGGGGTAGAACATCAATGTGACCAATAGTGCAACCAGTGGCACCAGAATTGCTCCCAACGCTGGCCACACCAAATCAAAAAGGCGAAGACTCCAGGCGACGGCTAGCAGCGCAATGCCGATTCCGACGAAGGCGAATCCTCGCGGCGTAAGGCCACCTCGGCGTGTCACGCAGCGCCTCCGTCACAGCTTCCGAGGAATCGGGACAACCGAGGTTAGGTCCGCCACGATGTCGGCGGTGGTGCGTCCCGAGGAATGCGCCTGGTGGCTGGGGAGCACTCGATGAGCGAGCACAGGCACAGCGAGTGAGAGGGCGTCCTCTGGTATGAGGTAGTCGCGGCCTTGCATCGCGGCGCGCGCCCGAGCGGCACGTAGCAGGTGCAGGCTGGCTCGTGGCGATGCGCCGAGTCGCAGCAGACTGTGGCGCCTGGTGGCGTCTACCAAACCAACAACGTAGTCCTTGAGTGAATGGTGGACGAACACGCCAGCCACTGCCTTCCGGGCGGCAAGAATCCCGTCACCGTCAGTGACAGGGGTGACTGTTGACAGTGGATCGGCAGCGCCGTGATGCTCCAGCATGTCGACCTCGGCGGTCCGGGTGGGGTACCCCATCGAAACGGACGCCATGAACCGATCCCGTTGCGCTTCTGGTAACGGGTAGGTGCCCTGCATCTCGATCGGGTTCTGCGTCGCTACCACCATGAAGGGTTGCGGCAGCCCGTACGTGACGCCGTTTACGGTGACTCTCTGCTCTTCCATTGCTTCGAGCAGGGCGGATTGGGCCTTCGGTGACGCTCTGTTGATCTCGTCACCGACGACGATGTTCGCGAACACCCCACCGGGTTTGAACTCGAATTCCCGGGTCTGAGGATTGTAGATCGACACCCCAGTGATATCGATGGGCAACAGGTCTGCGGTGAACTGGATTCGCTTTGTGGAAGCGTCGATTGACTTCGCCATCGTGCGAGACAGCATTGTTTTACCTACGCCGGGAACGTCCTCGATCAGGAGGTGCCCGCCTCCGAGCAGCACGGTCACGGCCATGCCGATTGCGTCTGCCTTGCCCTCGATCACTGTCGAGATGGTTGCCCGAAGTCGATCTGCAAGCGCAGCAACTTCACTGATGTTGGGGGGTTGTTGATCCACATCGCCACTCTAGATGCCCAGCAAAGAAGCAATCCCAACGATTTGGCGGTTCATCATTGCGGTGAGTGGGGCGAAGTGGCGTATAGTGGAGCGAAATGGAGGAAGAAGGGGACGGCGGGGAGGAGCGTAGGCATGTTTCTTGGTACCTACACCCCCAAGGTCGACGACAAAGGCAGGTTCTTCCTCCCGGCCAAATTTCGAGATGAACTCGGCGACGGCCTAGTAATCGCCAAAGGCCAGGAGCGCTGTTTAGCGATTTACACCGAGACCGAGTTTCAGCAGGTGGCAGCCAAGGCGCTGAACGGTCCCACCACACTCCGCGGAGCCCGAGACTTCCAGCGCATGCTGGCAGCAGGGGCGTCCGTTGAGGTGCCGGATCGTCAGGGTCGCGTGACAGTCCCGCCAGGCCTTAGGGCCTATGCGGGGCTAACCAA
>CAYMMF010000032.1:1868-15562 GCA_964391475.1 uncultured Propionibacteriaceae bacterium
CGGTCATCGGCGCTTTCGAGCGGGTTGAGGTCTGGGATCTCGAGGCCTGGGAGGCCTACCAGGCTGAGCAGGACGAAGCGTTTGCGCAGATGGACGAAGAGATCTTCCCCGGCGGGGACACCCGTTGAGTCGAGGTTCGTGCGATGAGGCTTCAATCCATGAAGATTTCCTGACATCTCTTCCCCGGTGCCAGGCGGTCTTCACGGATTGGGACCTCTTCGTACGAGCCGTTGGACCACAATCGACTAGGACTCGGCTATGACGACGCCTGCTGCGCACCCTCGCCATGAGCCAGTCATGCTTGCTCGAATCGTGGAACTGCTTATACCGGCACTCGCCTCGCCGGGGTCGGTTTACGTCGACTGCACGCTCGGCTTGGCGGGTCACGCTCGCGCGGTTCTTGCAGCGGCACCCAATGCAACTCTGATCGGGATCGACCGAGATTCGGACGCGCTGGCGCTCGCTCGATCGGCGCTCCAAGCGGACGGGTTCGGAGACCGGATCACGCTAGTGGAGGCCGTCTACGACGAGTTGGACGAGGTGCTGGGCGATCTTGGTGTGACAGGCGTCCATGCGATTCTGGCTGATCTGGGTCTGTCGTCGCTACAGATCGACAATCGTGAGAGAGGCTTCGCGTACTCTGTCGACGCGCCGCTTGACATGCGAATGACACCCGGGGTGGGAGTCAACGCTGCCGACGTGGTTAACACGTATTCAGTTGGTGACCTGACCCGAATCCTGCGCACCTTCGGTGAGGAGCGCTTCGCGGATCGGATTTCCAAGGCAATAGCTAAGGGTCGAGATGCGGAGCTGTTCACCACCTCAGGACGACTTGTGGAAGTGATCTCTGCCGCCATCCCTGCAGCGGCTCGCGCCAGCGGTGGGCACCCAGCCAAGCGCACCTTTCAAGCGCTCCGGATAGAGGTCAACAAGGAACTGGAGTCGTTGGCGTCCTTCCTTCCCAAAGCGTTGGACGTCCTCGAACCCGGTGGCCGGGTGGCGATCTTGGCGTATCACTCACTCGAAGACCGGATGGTGAAACGGGCGCTTCGCGAGGCGTCTACTGACAAGGCGCCCCGTCACCTCCCAATCGTGCCGCCTGAGTATCAGGCGCAATTTCAGCTTCTGACACGCGGAGCAGAACAACCAGACGATGCCGAGCGGCTTGCGAACCCGCGGTCGGCATCGGCCCGCCTACGGGCGGCGCAGCGAAGGGAGGTGTTTTCATGAGCGCGAGGCAGGCACTTCAACACCGGGAAGCCAGCCGACCAAAGCAGACAGCAAGGCCCAAGTTGAGGTTGTTGGTCAGGCCAAATCGACGAATGGGCACCGTGCCATTCGCAGTTCTAGCGCTGATCCTTCTGGTTGGAGGACTTGTCGGGTTGTTGGCGCTGACCACTTTCGTCCAGAACCAAGCCTTCGAACTGCGCGGTCTGCAGAGGCGTGCGACTGAGTTGTCGTACCGTGTTTCAGATCTGGAATCCCAAGTGAGTAAGGCGAACGCTCCCGCTCAGGTGGCTGCCCGCGCGGCAGAGTTGGGCATGGTGCCGAACACGAGTGCCGCCTACATCGATCTGGTATCAGGGAAGATCCTTGGCGAACCACGCCCAGCCCAGTTCGGTGAAGTCCCCGGGCTCAGGGTGTCCCCGTCGTCGTTGCTGCTGGTGCCTGGGGAACAGAAAGTGAAATCGACGATCCTTCCGTGGCTAGATTTTGACGTTTCACCGAAGACGGAGGTGAAAGATGGCAAACCCGCCAAGCCGTAGCAATCCGTTGGCTGCGTCCGCAGCTCGTGTGAGGATTTTCTTGATCCTAGTGGCGATCCTGTTCTCTTTTGCCGGGATGCGGTCGGTCCAGCTTCAGGTTCTGGATTCGCGTGCGTATGCCGATGAGGCGTCAGACAAGATGCGTCGGAGCCGCACGATTCTTCCCGTCCGAGGTGAGATCACCGACCGGTCTGGAACGGTGCTGGCGTTCACAGAGGCAACGGTCAATGTGGTAGCTGACCCCGCCTCGATCTCAACTAACGGCAGGGAACGACAGTCGATGCGTGAGCGTGATCACCGTCGCGCAGAGCAGGCCCCGCAAGCGATCGCAGACATCGTGGTCAGGCATGCTGGCGGCGACGCAGATGAGTTGGTTCAGCGGTTGTCCAACCATGAATCTCGCTACGCGGTGCTTGCGAAGCAGGTCAGTGCCAGCACTTGGTTGGCGATCAATAGCGAACTGACAGCAGGGGAGTGGGTCGGGGTCTATTCCGAGTCCAATCCGAAGCGCAACTACCCGCTGGAAACCGTCGGATCCAACATGGTCGGGTTCATGATTGACGGCAAGGGCATGGGAGGTATCGAGTACGCCAAGGAGGATCAACTGGTCGGGACGCCCGGCAAGGAGTCCTATGACATTTCCCCCAACGGGCGCATCCCCCTGAGCAATCAGGTGCTTGAACCAGCCACGAACGGTTCCAGCGTATCGTTGACGATTGACTCCGACTTCCAGTGGATGGTCGAGAAGATCTTGTCCAAGCAGGTGAAAGCTACCCACGGAAAGTGGGGAACGGCTGTGGTGCTGAGCGCGAAGACCGGCGAGGTGCTGGCGATGGCTAACTATCCGACGTTCGACAGCAACGCTCTCGGCAAGGCGAAGTCAGAAGCTCTGGGGAACCAGGCGATCGGGGCAACCTACGAACCCGGTTCTGTGCAGAAGGTGCTGGTATTGGCGTCGCTGTTGGACGCCGGATTGATCACACCCGATACCGAGGTGCCGATCGGACCAAAAATCCAGGTTGGCGATCACTTTGTCTCGGACGCGTTCAAGCACGACGACATCACACTGACCGCGCGTGGGATTATTGCCCGTTCCTCAAACGTGGGGGCAATCACCGTGGCACGCAAGATGGAGAAAGAGCACCTCCTTGAATACATGTCGAACTTCGGGCTCGGTGCCAAGCCAGGTACCGGTTTGCCTGGCGAATCTGCCGGGAAGCTTCCCAAAGCCAACATGCCCGATTATCAACGCGACTCGATGGCCTTCGGGTATGGGCTCTCGGTCAGCCCCGTCCAGATGGCAGCTGCCGTGGCAGCGCTGGCGAACGGTGGCGTTTACAACCAGCCCACCGTCATCTCGTCGGTCACCAGCCCGGATGGGACGGTGACCACCCCCGATAGAGATACCAGGCGGGTGGTGTCGGAGCAGGCTGCAGCCGACATCATGGGGATGATGCAACAGATGGTCATCTACAACGGGCCACGCCTCATGATTGACGGCTACAACTCAGGCGCAAAGACAGGTACCTCTCGCACTGCAAGCGGCGGTGGGTACAACGGTCAAGTGACATCCATCGTCGGGGTGGCGCCGATCGAAGATCCGCAGATAGTCGTCCTGGTGGCAATCGCCCGCCCGGACCAATCTGGTTCCGGCATTGGTCAAGCGGGCCCGGTGTATAAAGACATCATGAAGCTCGCGCTGCCTCGTTATGGAGTTCTTCCGAGTAAGAAGGTAGACACCAAACAGCTTCGTCTCGAAAAATGAGACTGTGACTATGGCTGAAGCGCTGGACGCACCCCGTCCGCGGTCAAGGAATCCCGTCCCGCTGGCGAGGTGGGTGGCGGGTGTATCGGGCGCCGTCACCGGGGTCGCGTTCGACTCGCGCCGCGTCCAACCAGGCGATCTCTACGTAGGGCTGCCCGGGAGCGCCACCCATGGCGCACGGTTCGCTCCCCAGGCGGTTAGCGCGGGAGCTGTCGCGGTGATGACGGACGCCGCTGGCATGGGCATCGCCACCGGTTGTGGGGTGCCGGTCATTGAGGTCGCAGACCCAAGACGAGCCATGGCGGGTATCTCCGCTGAGGTGTACGGCACCCCGGCTCGGCGGTTGAGCATGATTGGTGTGACCGGAACCAATGGAAAGACGAGCACTGTCTTTCTGCTTGCCAACGCTTTGAAAGCATTGGGTCGCACCGTTGCGACCATCGGCACGTTGGGGTTCAGAATTGGTGACCAGGCTATTCCGATGGCGCGTACAACGATCACCACCCCGGAGTCTGCTGATCTTCAAGCATTGCTCGCGATCATGCTGGAGCGAGGTGTCGACACTGTGGTGATGGAGGTCAGCTCGCACGCGTTGGCTCTGCACCGGGTGGATTCGATCGGCTTCGACGTCGCCGGGTTCACGATGTTCGGCCAAGACCACCTCGAGTTCCACCAGACTCTGGTCGATTACTTCGCAGCGAAGGCGAGCCTGTTCATCGGCGGGGCTTGCCGACGCGCCGTGGTCAACCTCGACGACCCGTGGGGGCGTCGGTTAGCAGACGCCATCGTTGCGGACGGCCACGCGTCGCTCATCACGACTGCCGTAGACCAGCCAGCCGACTACCGGGTAACTAAGGTCAGCAGGCAACCAGATGGGTCCGCCGACGTCACGATCCAGCATTCGGGTGGGTCTCTGATCTTCAAGATCACGATGCTAGGAGACTTCAACGTCCGAAATTCGTTGACGGCTCTGGCGATGGTGGGAGCACTCGGGCTCGATGTGGAGCAGGCGTCATCAGGGTTGGTGGACGCCCAGGTTCCAGGCCGAATGCAACGCGTCGACCTGGGTCAGGACGCGCCGGGGGTGGTCGTCGACTTCGCGCACACCCCGCAGGCGGTGGCCGCGGCTCTGGCAGCTCTTCCTGGCACCGGTAAACGCATCGCCGTGCTGGGGGCGGGGGGCGACCGTGATACGACCAAACGGGGGCCCATGGGTGCAGAGGCTGCGAAGGCTTCCGACCTGGTTGTCGTAACCGACGACAACCCGCGGAGCGAGCAACCTGCGGCAATCAGGAACCAAGTGCTCACGGGGGCTCGCTTAGCGGGCACCAGCGCCGAGATAATCGATGGCGGAGACCGACGCGCAGCTATCGCGTTGGCACTGCGACGAGCAAGCGTCGGAGATTGGGTGGCGATCATGGGTAAAGGCCACGAGACAGGCCAAGAGATTGCTGGCGTCGTTCACCCATTCGACGACGTGGCTGTCGCGCACGAGGTTTGGCAGGAGGGCTCCTGATGCAACGGTTCTCGCTGGCGCAGGTCGCACGATACGTTGGTGTCGACGCACCCGTAGGCGCGCAGGATGTGTTGGTCGGCCCGGATGTCGCGATCGATTCCCGAGCGGTGACACCGGGAGCGTTGTTCATAGCTCTTCGCGGAGATCGGGTTGATGGCCACGACTTCATTTCTGTTGCCGCCCAGGCTGGCGCCAGCGCTGCAATTGTGACCAAAGATGTGGTTTCGTCGCTGCCGGTGTTGAAGGTCGATGATGCGTTGGAGGCACTCGCCAGGCTGGCAACGGCGGTGGTTGCGGACGCCCGCACCGAAGGTCTCGCCGTGGTCGGGGTGACCGGGTCGGCAGGCAAGACCTCCACCAAGGACTTGGTGGCGCAGGTGTTGAGTGCATTTGGCCCGACGGTCGCACCTCCAGGGTCCTTCAACAACGAGTTGGGGCACCCGTTGACTGCAACCCGAGTCGATTCCGACACTTCGTTCCTTGTGAGCGAGATGGGAGCCCGCGGCGCCGGGCACGTGTCGTATCTGTGCCAGATCACACCCCCGACTGTCGGGATCGTGCTGAACGTGGGGCAGGCTCATCTCAGCGAGTTCGGTTCAGTCGATGCGATCGCCAAGGCCAAGGGCGAACTCGTGGCGGCATTGTCGCAGCAGGGCTGGGCGGTGCTGAATGCCGATGACCCCCTAGTGGCGGCTATGGCTGGGCGAACGTCCGCCCACATCGCCGCTTGGTCTGTTCAAGGTGATCCGGTGGACGCCGAACTGAGGGTCTGGGCGTCCGACCTCAAGGCTGACGACCTGCAGCGGTTCTCTTTCACTCTGAACGCCGCTGGCGCTGTGACCGGATCAGCACCCGTGACGCTTCGACTGCTTGGTCGCCATAATGTGGGCAACGCGCTCGCGGCTGCAGCTGCCGCGTTGTCGTTGGGCCTCGAGTTGGCTCCGGTGGCGAAGGCCCTGTCGGCTGCGTCGGTGCGATCGCCTTGGCGGATGGAACTCACCGAACGGGGGGACGGGCTTGCCGTGCTCAACGACGCTTACAACGCAAACCCAGACTCGATGTCAGCTGCGCTGCGGACTTTGGCGGGGCTACGGCGTCCCGGTGGCAGGTTGATCGCCGTTCTTGGCGACATGCTGGAACTCGGGGACGGCGCACCCGCGCAACATCGCATGGTAGGCGAACTCGCTGCCGACGTTGGCGTTGACCTGATGCTCACGTCTGGAGAACTGGGAGCCGAAATGTTGGCAGGCTTCACGAACAGTGGAGGCATAGGCCACCATTGGCAGAGCAAGGCGGAACTCGGCGACGAGCTGTCCCGTCTGGTCCGGCGAGAGGATGTCGTTTTGTTTAAAGCGTCACGGGGGCTCGGGTTCGAGACCATCGCAAGTGCGTTGTTGGAACACCACGAAGGAGCGGACCAGTGAAGCTGATCCTGCTTGCCGGCTCACTCGGCCTATTGGGAACCCTGCTGGGCACCCGGCTCGCCATCCATATTCTGGTGCTGAAGGGTTACGGGCAGTACGTGCGAGACGACGGCCCCAAGGATCATCTGAAGAAGGCTGGCACACCCACCATGGGTGGGTTGGCCATCATCGTCTCGGTGGTGCTCGCCTACACGTTGGCCCATCTCATTCTTTGGCAACCGCCTTCGGCGTCCGGCGTGCTCCTGCTGGGGTTGTTTGCTGGCTTGGGGTTCGTGGGATTCCTGGACGACTGGCTGAAGATTTCTCGCGCCCGCAGTTTGGGTCTGAACTCTAAAGCCAAGTTATTCGGCCAGACGCTGGTGGCGGCTCTTTTTGGTTGGTTGGCCTTCCAGTTCCCAAACGAGCGAGGCTTAACCCCAGCCAGCCCGGCCGTGTCGTTCCTACGAGACATCCAATGGCTCCATCTACCTGTCTTCTTGGCTGTCTTGTGGGTGATTTTCATCATCGCCGCGCTGAGCAACGGCGTTAACCTGGCCGATGGCCTCGATGGGTTGGCAACCGGCTTGTCGACCATGGTCTTTGCTGCGTACGCGCTGGTGAACATCTGGCAGAACAATCAGTCTTGCGCCGCGTTGTCCACGGCTGGTCCTAGGTGTTATGAGGTTCGCGACCCGATCGATCTGGCTGCGGTGTCTTTGGCGCTGGCTGGGGCCACATTCGGCTTTTTGTGGTGGAACGCTTACCCAGCCAAGATCTTCATGGGTGACGCGGGCTCGCTGGCCATCGGAGGCGCAGTGGCGGGGTTGGCGATCCTCACCCGCACCCAACTGCTGAGCGTCATCCTGGGCGGGATGTTCGTTGTCATCACCCTTTCGGTGGTGCTGCAGGTGGGCTATTTCAAGCTCACGGGCGGGAAGCGATTGTTCAAGATGGCGCCGCTGCATCATCATTTCGAGATGAAGGGCTGGGCTGAACAAACCGTCGTCGTTAGGTTCTGGATCATCGCTGGCGTGCTCGCAGCCGCGGGTATTGGAACCTTCTATGCCGAGTGGGTGGTGGGCCAGTGAGCCTGTCTTGGATTCCCACCGCCGACCGGCTTTCAGCTTGGCACGAGGCTACGGTCGTGGTGGCCGGGCTCGGTGCTTCCGGATTCGCGGCAGTTGATGGGCTCCTCGCCTTGGGTGCTGGAACCATCATCGTGGTGGACGAGTCGGACGCCGACGTCAACCACAAGCGTGCGGAACTTTTTCGGGTGTTGGGGGTGGACGTCCGGCTTGGGAAGGGCAGCACCGCAGATCTTCCCCCAGGAGTCGATCTGGTGATCACGTCGCCGGGATGGCGACCGACCGCACCACTGCTGGCCCAGGCGGCTGCCCAAGGCGTCCCCATCTGGGGAGAGGTGGAACTGGCGTGGCGAATGATGCACCCCGACAGGGTGATCCCCTGGTTGGGCATCACGGGTACCAACGGTAAGACGACCGCCACCTCCATGTTGGAGTCGATCCTCCACTCTGCTGGGTTGCGCACTTGCGCGGTGGGCAACATCGGGCGTCCGATCATTGAGGCGCTCTTGGACGAGGCTGACTACGACGTGTTAGCCGTCGAACTGTCCAGCTTCCAACTCCACTGGTGTCACACCGTGAAGCTTCACTCCGCGGCGGTGCTGAACCTGGAGGCAGACCACCTCGAGTGGTACGCGCACGAAGCCGATCCGATGGGCGCTTACAAGGCTGACAAAGCGAGAATCTTCGAAGGCGTCACCCACGCGTGTGTGTACAACGTCGCAGACTCTGCGACCGAGCAGATGGTGATGGACGCCGAAGTCACCGAGGGTGCTCGGGCGATTGGTTTCACACTGGGCGTTCCGGGCGTGTCGATGCTGGGGGTGGTCGACGACATGCTGGTTGATCGCGCGTTTGTTGTTCAGCGCCGAGACTCGGCGATGCCACTTGCCAAGGTCTCGGACGTGAATCCACCGGCTCCGCACAACCTTGAGAACGCGTTGGCAGCGGCGGCTTTAGCCCGAAGCTTCGGGGTCGCCCCGCAGGCAGTCGGGGACGGGTTGCGGTCGCTGGAGTTGGGAGACCACCGAATCCAAACCATCGCTACCCGTGAAGGGGTGGTTTGGGTCGATGATTCCAAAGCAACCAACCCGCACGCGGCTGCGTCGGCGATGCGTGCGTTTGACTCGATCGTCTGGATCGCCGGGGGACAGGCGAAGGGAACCAGTTTCGACGACTTGGTGCGCAGGTTCGGGGATCGTCTTAGGGGAGCGGTGCTGTTAGGCGTTGATCGAATGGTGATCGCGGACGCCCTGGCGCGACACGCGCCGCAGGTCCCCACCGTCGTCCTGGAGTCGGGGGAGACTGGGGTGATGGCCGAGGCCGTGCGGACAGCTGCCACCATGGCGCACTCTGGCGACACGGTTCTGCTCGCTCCTGGGTGTGCGAGCAGAGACATGTGGTCGGGGTACGACGCTCGGGGCGACGACTTCGCCGCAGCGGTTCGTTCGCTTCAGTGAGGTTGATAGACGGGAGTAGGCGATGGAGACGGTGACTCCTACGCAAGCTCCAAAGCGTCCGGGTACGTCCCCGTCCGACTTAGCAGAACGGATCCAGCGGCTGCTGAATCACCCGATGGCCAGCGTTTACCTGGTCATCGTGCCAGCCGCTCTGCTGCTGGGCATCGGCACTTTGATGGTCTGGTCGGCGTCCACGGTGTACGCCTACAAGCAGTTCGCAGACGCCTACTACTTCTTGAAGCGTCACTTGTTGTTCCTCGCGCTGGGGGTGGTTGCTGCGTTTGTGCTTTCGCGATTCCCAACCGAGCGGTTACGGCGGCTGGGCTGGCCTATCCTGGGATTGTCGGTGCTGCTGATTTTGCTGACCTTTGTTCCGGGCTTCGGCTACGACGTCAAGGGAAACCGGAACTGGATCAACTTCGGATCCGGTACGACCATGATCCGGTTACAACCGTCCGAATTCGCGAAACTCGCACTTATCGCTTGGGGGGCGACCATCTTCGTGACGAAGAGGCGGCTCTTGGGTGAAACCCGTCATCTGCTCGTGCCGTTCGTTCCTGGTTCATTACTGATCATCGCCTTGGTAATGCTCCAACGAGACCTCGGAACCGCAATGGTCCTCGGTTTGATCATGCTGGCTGTGTTGTGGTGCGTAGGGACTCCCGTAAAAACGTTACTTGCGATTGGCGCAGTCATAGTCGCTGGGGTAGCAGCGTTGGTGGTGTCGGCACCCGCGCGCATGGCTCGAATCTTCGGATTCTTGGATCCAAGCGTCGACCCTACAGGTGTTAATCACCAGCCCCAGCAAGCTCTCTATGGGTTGGCAACCGGCGGCTGGTGGGGAGTCGGGTTGGGTGCCAGCCGAATGAAGTGGGGGTCGCTCGTTGAGGCTCACACTGACTACGTGCTGGCCATTGTCGGCGAGGAAGTTGGGGTCTGGGGCACCCTGGTGGTGCTCCTACTGTTGCTCCTGATCGGGTACGCCGGTTTTCGTATCGCCCTGCGGTCAAGCACCATGTACTCCCGCATCCTGGCTTCAGGAATCACGAGTTGGTTGATGATTCAAGCCCTGCTCAACGTTTTCGTCGTCTTGCGGTGGGCTCCGGTGTTTGGTGTTCCGTTGCCCCTGGTTTCCTATGGTGGATCGGCGTTGTTGTCGACCATGATGGGTCTTGGAATCCTGGTTTCTTGTGCCCGTGAGGAGCCCGAAGCCAAGGCGTGGCTTTCTCGCCACCGAAAGAACCGAGTCCCCCGAACGCGGCTGTCCGCGGTATCGTCGGGCCGGCGAACCTGACGGAGGAACTCATGGTCTCAATTGTGATGGCTGGCGGTGGTACCGCTGGCCATACGTCTCCTTTGCTGGCGACCGCCCAGCGGCTTGCGGAATTGGCGCCGGAGGCGTCCATCTCGTGCATCGGTACTCCAAAGGGGTTAGAGAACCGTGTGATTCCCGCGGCAGGTCTCCCCTTGGATCTGATTCCGCCCGTCCCGATGCCACGCAGGATCAACCTCGACCTGGTTCGCTTGCCGGTGCGGGTGGTCGGCGCGGTGCGGCAAGCGCGGGCGATCTTGAAGCAACGTGAAGCAGATGTGTTGGTGGGGTTCGGCGGTTACGTTTCGCTGCCGGCATACCTGGCGGCCAAAATAAGTCGGATACCGGTGGTGGTCCACGAGCAGAATGCCGTCGCAGGCTTGGCTAACAAGGTTGCGGCCGCGTTCGCCGATACCGTGGCTGTGACCTTCCCTGACACTCCGCTGCGGCGGGCGCGTCACATCGGGCTTCCGGTGCAGCGATCCATCGCCGAGCTTGACCGGGCTAGCCGAAAAGCCGGCGCCCGGGCTGTTTGGGGTCTGGACGCCGAGCGTCCGCTGCTGTTGGTGAGCGGCGGATCCCAGGGCGCCAGGTCGATTAACACCGCCACCGTGGCAGCTCGAGACCGCCTGCTGGAGGCTGGAGTGAACGTCCTGCACGTCCTCGGCCCGAAGAACATGACAGACGAGCATGTCGAAACCACCGACCCCACCTCTGGTGCACGTTACGTTCCGGTTCCGTTCGTGGAAGCGATGGAGGACGCCTACGCGGCTGCCGATCTAATGCTCGGCCGTTCTGGCGCTGGCACTGTGATGGAGACCGCGATCGTCGGATTACCCGTGGTCTTCGTCCCGTTGCCGCATGGCAACGGAGAGCAGGCGCGCAACGCTGCCTTCCTGATCGCCGGTAAAGCAGGCAGGTTGGTGCCGGACGCCGAGTTGGACGCCGAGCGCTTGTTGTCAGAGGTGTTGCCCCTGATTACCGATCCGGAAGCCTTGGAGCGGATGAGTCAGGCGTGTCACGGCTTGGTTTCAGCGGACGCAGCTGGCGAACTCGCCCGGATAGTCCTAGAGACGGTTCGGAGGTCCTGATGGGGCTGGTAGCTCCCGTGCTAGTGGAGGCAGCGGATTCTGTTGGTGGCGTCCACTTCATCGCCATCGGCGGGGCGGGCATGAGCGGGATCGCTGCCGCTTACGCTGACCTCGGGGTGGCTGTGTCTGGCAGCGACAGGGATGATTCCCAAACCCTTCAGGATTTGGCTGGTCTTGGGATCACCACCCACGTCGGGCATTCTGCCGATCATCTTGGCGATGCCGACACCGTGGTTGTGTCGTCTGCGATCCCCGACGACAACCCCGAACTGGTGGAGGCTCGACGGCGCGGGCTGCGGGTTTGGCATCGATCCGCAGCGCTGGCGGGTCTGATGTTGGGGCGCCTGGGAGTCGCGGTCTCTGGGACTCACGGTAAGACCACCACGACAGGCATGATCGCGTCCATGCTGCTCTCGGCGGGGTTCGACCCCGGCTACGTGATCGGCTCGCCATTGGCGGTCACCGGACGAAGTTCTCACCTGGGAGCCGCGCCACCTTTCGTGGTTGAAGCAGATGAGTCGGACGGCTCGTTTTTGCAGTACCCGGCGAAGATCGTGGTGATCACCAACGTCGAAGCAGACCATCTAGACAACTGGGGTTCCGCTGAACGCTATCGGGAGGGTTTCGTATCGTTCGGCTCACAACCCGGGGTGGGGCAGGTCGTGATTTCGGCGGACGACGCTGGTGCCCGCGAAGTGTCCCAGATCTTACGGACGCTTGGCAGAAGCGTGCTGACTTTCGGGGAGGCCGCAGACTCCGACGTCCGCCTTGATGAGTTGTCGTTCGACGAATCCGGTTCTCGCGCACGGCTGTTTTTCGAGCGTGATTCCGCGGTTGTCAGCCTGACCGCACCCGGACGCCACAACCTTCACAATGCCGCTGCCGCTGTCGCTGTCGGGCTCGCGCTCGACGCCGGTGGGCTTGCTGAGCTGTGCCTCGCAGTCAGTTCGTTCGGTGGCACGCGACGCCGGTTCGAGCCTGTTGGTGAAGTGTCTGGGGTGAGGGTCTTCGACGACTATGCTCACCATCCGACAGAGGTGAAGGCGTTGATCGCCGCGGCCAGGCCGATGGTCGGGCAGGGGCGTCTCGTGGTCTGTTTCCAACCGCACCTTTACAGCCGGACGGTCGAATTCGCGACCGACTTTGCTGATGTGTTGGTCGCGGCCGACGTGCTCGTGGTCTGCGATGTGTACCCGGCGCGAGAACAGGCAGCCGACTTTCCCGGCGTCACCGGGCGCTTGGTGGCTGATGCGGTCTCCCAGCACGGTGGCGAGGTTACCTATGTCGATGGTGTGGACGAGGCGGCATCCGCGCTGGCCGAGATCGTGCGCGTCGGTGACCTCGTTCTCACTGTAGGTGCCGGTAACGTCACGCGTGTTGGGCCACTTTTAGTGGAGAAGTTGGCTGGCCGGTGAGCGAACCGCTCATCGATGTAACCGGCGTCCGACGCGAGCGGAGCCGACGCAAAGTGGTGCGACGGCTGAAGTTCGTGGGGGTCGTCGCAAGTGGTGTGCTCGCAATCGCAGTGATCGTCTGGGTGTTCTGGTCCTCTGCGTTGTTTGCCGTCCAAGAGGTGCACGTCGAGGGGACCTCCGTTGTGAACCCGGGATCCGTCCTTGATGCCGCTGGGATCGTCCCGGGGACGCCTCTGGCGAGGGTTGACAGCGCAGCTGCTGCGCAGCGCGTCGTCAGGCTCCGCGAGGTGGCGGCGGCGGACGTGATCCTCGGCTGGCCTCACACAGTGACGATCGTGGTGCAAGAGCGGCAGGCCAGGTTGGCCATACCGCTCGGCTCTGACTTTGCCCTGGTGGACGCCACCGGCACGATCTTCGCGACGGTTCCGAAGCGGCCCAAGGGGGTGCCGGTTGCCGAGGTGGCGTCGGCGGATCCTGAGATGCTGGCCGCGGTGGCCAAGGTTGCGGATCTGCTCCCAGACGAGGTGCGCTCGAAGACGTCGCGGCTTGAGGCCGATAGCAAGGACGCGATTACGCTGGAGTTATCCGGCAATCGTCGAGTGATCTGGGGGAGTGCTGAGGATTCCGAACTCAAAGCCAAGGTGTTGGTTCCGTTGCTGACCACGTCAGCTCGGATTTACGACGTCTCGGCGCCCACCAATCCGATCACGCGTGGTTGACGTCAGGCGAAACCAAACAGCGGTGGGGAGGTATCACCCAACTGAACAAAGCGTCGGTGGGTTCAAGTCGTGTGAGCGTGAGCAGTGCGACAGCCTTGCTGAGAAGCACTCCACCGCCTGCGACTACCAGGTTGAAGTAGATGAGGTACTCCCCTGTGAAGGAGC
>CAYMMF010000033.1:0-1461 GCA_964391475.1 uncultured Propionibacteriaceae bacterium
GCTTCGAGGCGTGGCCTGCCGGACGGGCAACATCTCGGTGACGTCAGCGACCGGTAGCGGCTGCGCGGTCACTTCTTCGCCCAGCCCGTCGATGATGGCTTGCTCAAGCTCGGCCACAGCCACGGTGGCGTCGGCGCCTGTTGCGATCACTTGGACCTTGTCGCCGTTTTGCACCGACATGCCCATGATCGCAACCACGGACTTAGCGTTGGCGTGGTCGTCGCCTCGCTTCAGCAAGATCTTGCTGTCGTAACGCTTAGCGATCCCAACGAGAGTGGCGGCTGGACGGGCGTGCAGCCCTGTGGGGTTCAACACGACGATGCCAGCCGAAACGGCGCGGTGCCCCTCCCCGGTTTCGCCATCGGCGTCCTCGCCGCTCACAAACATGAGCGTGGCTAGTTCACTCTTGCCAGCTTCCACAAGGCCCGATGCGGTCTCAATGGACGCTAGTTGGTCGGAGTTCGTAACGACCACCTGGGTCAGCAAGCTCTTGGCTTCACGCGCCACCATGTCTAGCTCGAATTCGATCAGCGGGTCTCCGGCAAGGACGCGGTCGCCCAGGCGCACTCGGGCTGTGAACCCCTCGCCCTGCATGGAAACCGTGTCGAGACCGATGTGCATGAGGATCTCGGCGCCGCTTTCGTGGCGGATGGTCACCGCGTGCTTGGAGGCATGGACGAGGGCGACCTCGCCGTCGCAAGGTGCAAGCAGAGTGCTACTGATGGGATCGATCGAAACCCCATCACCCACCATTTTCTGGGCAAACACAGGGTCTGGAACGGTGTCGATCGGTACGACAACCCCGGTGAGCGGAGCCACCAGAGTGATACGAGTTTCTTGTGGGGTCACGGCTGCTCCCTTGTCGACGGCACGTTGTACAACTGCTAAGAACGTCTCTGATTGGGAATCTAGCCGTTATGCATCGGGTGCAACGAAGAATGCGAATTCTTTCTCGTTTGAACTCCGAGCCAGATCTTTTCAAGGGCATCTGCCGATAGAATTTGGCCGCTGCTCGTCCGACGATTGGGAGGGGAACATGGCTTATGACACCCGGGCCGACTTGTTTGAAAGCGGTCACCGACTACGGAAAACGGTCAGACGATCGGATTTAGGGACGGGGCTAGACCTCGACCGTGACCCGGTAGCGCTCCTGGACGCCCAGAACGCCGACCGCATCCAAGAGTTGGTTCCGGTCCGGTGGGGGCGAATGTCACAATCGCCGTTCGCGTTCTTTCGCGGAGCAGCAGCCTTGATGGCACACGATCTGGCGTCCAGCCAGGTGACAGGAGTGAACGTCCAGGTGTGCGGGGACGCCCACCTTTCTAACTTCGGTTTGTTCTCCTCCCCAGAACGTTCCTTGCTGTTCGACCTGAATGACTTCGACGAGACCACCAGGGCTCCCTGGGAGTGGGACGTGGAACGGCTGGTAGCTTCGGTCGCTGTGGCTGCCCGCTCCAGCGG
>CAYMMF010000033.1:1471-15469 GCA_964391475.1 uncultured Propionibacteriaceae bacterium
CGCCGCGAGGGGTTACCGGGAGGCGATGGGGTGGGTGGCTTCAGCGTCCACTCTCGAGACCTACCATTCTGTGGTCGATGTTGAACGAATCCGCCAGATGAGTGCCGATGCGCACGGTGGTCGCAAAGCACGCGACAAGGTGATCGAGCGCACGGTGGCTAAGGCAAGGAGGCGCACCTCGGAGCAGGCGATGGCTACGCTTTCGACGGTCGATGAGGCGGGAGAGCTGCGGATTGTGGAGCAACCGCCGATAGTTGTCCGCCCCGACTACCTCCCGGAAGCGATCCTTGAGGTCCCGCAGCTGTATCGGGAAAGTCTGCCTGCCGACGTAGAGAACTTGCTTGGGCGTTTCCACCTGGTTGATTTCGTTCGGCGGGTTGTGGGGGTGGGCAGTGTCGGAACTCGGGCGTACATCATGTTGCTGATCGATTCTGGCGGCAACCCGCTGCTCCTTCAGGTGAAGGAGGCTGTCAAGTCGGTTTTGGAACCGTTCGCTGGGCCCAGTCGATACCAGCACATGGGGCAACGGGTGGTGGCCGGACAGCGAATAATGCAGGCGTACTCCGACCAACTCTTGGGGTGGACAACCGCCATCGGGAGGCACTTTTACGTCCGCTCATTCCGCGACATGAAGGGCAGCTTCAGAGTGGATCGACTGTCAGTGTCCCAACTGATCGACTATTCAATCCTGTGCGGTCGGGTGCTGGCTAGGGCACACGCGCAAACCGTGGAACCTGCACTGATGGCCGCCTATCTTGGGGCAGGAGACTCCTTCGACCAGGCGATGGCACGCTTCGCGGTGGCCTATGCAGACCAGAACGAGAAGGACTTCTCAGCGCTTACCACAGCCATAAGCAGCGGACGGGTCAACGCAGACACCCAGGGATAGCCTCATTCCGTTCCCCGGGAAGGGTTTTCTCCGGCGACACGCTTGGGCTCATTTACTTGGATTCGGTTGCACACCCCTGCTTTCGGGTGCAGGGTTTTTCAATACCCAGTTGAGTAGGAAGGGACCCCCATGGA
Source organism: uncultured Propionibacteriaceae bacterium (assembly GCA_964391475.1). Classification (GTDB taxonomy): domain Bacteria; phylum Actinomycetota; class Actinomycetes; order Propionibacteriales; family Propionibacteriaceae; genus Propioniciclava. The sequence goes on from CAYMMF010000033.1 coordinate 2,495, forward strand.
GACTAGAAAGGCGCTGGTTCGGCGTCCATCGCCATGGTTGACGCAAGGTTTGGTGACTCACATCGAGCGCAGCCCAGTCGACTTCGAGTTGGCGGAAAAGCAGTGGCAGGACTATGTGGACGCCCTCCGCTCAGCTGGCTGGGAGACCTTTGAGGTGGATCCCGCCCCGGATTGCCCGGATTCAGTCTTTGTCGAAGACACCATGGTCGTGTACGGAAAAGTTGCGGTCATCGCGCGTCCGGGCGCCGACGAGCGCAAACCAGAGGTCTTAGCAGCCGAGGAGGCTGCCCGCAAGATGGGCTACGAGATAAGGCGAATCGAGGAGCCTGGCACATTGGACGGCGGGGACGTCCTGAAGTGGGGTGGGACCGTCTGGGTTGGTGAGGGCGGTCGGACGAACGCCGAAGGTATCCGGCAGTTGGCAGAGCACCTGACTCCGCTGGGGGCGACAGTAGAGACCGTCCCACTGACGAAGGTGCTACACCTCAAGACCGCGGTGACGGCCCTTCCCGACGGGACGATCATCGGCTACGAACCGCTGGTGGACGACGTGGAATATTGGGGCGACAAATTCTTGCCGATGCCTGAAGAGGGTGGGGCGCACGTCGTAATCCTTGATCCCAACACCGTGCTGATGGCCAAATCAGGCCCCGAGTCGATCGAAAGGATTCGTCAGCTCGGGCTGAACGTGGTTGAGGTAGATATCTCCGAATACGAAAAACTTGAGGGTTGCGTCACATGCCTTTCTGTTCGGATGCGGGGTCTGTGAAGCCGGATTATTTTTGGGTAGCTTCGACGATTCTTCCCAGATGCGTGTGAGGCTGCGCTAGCGTGGCGAAGAACTTGTTCAAAGTGCGCTAGTTGCCGTCTTTGAACAAGGGTGGGGTATCCCGCAGTTGCGGGTGCGACACGTGAGGAGAACGCCGTGACCTCGACCCAACCCAAACTGCAGCGCACGATGGCCGGACGCCACGTCAATCTGATCGCCATCGGGGGAGCGATTGGCACTGGCTTGTTCGTGGCCACCGGCGCTTCGATCAGCACCGCTGGCCCCGGCGGCGCCGTGCTGTCGTACGCAGTGATCGGCTTAGCCGTCTTCTTTGTCATGAACGCGTTGGGCGAGATGGCGACACACCTCCCCGTCCCGGGGGCCTTCCAGACGTATGCCGAAAAGTATGTCGACCCTGCTTTCGGCTTCATGATGGGCTGGAACTACTGGTATTGCAGCGCGATGACAATTGCAGTCGAATTGGTCGCCACCTCAATCGTCATGAAGTACTGGTTTCCTGATTCGTCATCGATTCTGTGGAGCGCGGTTGCGCTGTTGATTCTGGTTCTGCTCAACCTGTTTTCGGCCAAGATCTTCGGTGAATCCGAGTTCTGGTTCGCCGGCATCAAGGTTGTGACGATCGTTATTTTCTTGATTTTGGGCATCGCGATGATCTTCGGGATCATGGGTGGCGAGGCTGTCGGCTTCCAGAACTGGACGGTCGGCGAAGCACCGTTCGTCGGCGGGGCGATGGGGACGTTCAGCATCCTGATGGTGGCCGGTTTTTCGTTCATCGGGACGGAGTCGGCAGCGGTGGCTGCTGGCGAGGTGAAAGACCCCAAGAAGTCGATGCCGCGTGCGATTAACTCGGTGTTCTGGCGGATTCTGCTGTTCTACATCGGCGCGATCTTCGTCATCTCCAGTTTGATTGCATACACGGATCCGAATCTGCTCGAGGCGTCCGAAACGAACATCGCTGCGAGCCCGTTCACGTTGGTGTTCGAGCGTGCTGGGTTGGCTGCCGCAGCGTCGGTGATGAACGCCGTCATTTTGACTTCGGTACTTTCTGCTGGCAACTCGACGGTTTACATCGGAAGTCGGTTGCTCTTCTCGTTGGCGCATCACCGCCAGGCTCCCCAGATTTTTGGGCGGGTTTCGCGCCACGGGGTGCCGGTTATCGGGATTCTGTTTACTGCAGCTGTTGCGTCGGTCGCCTTCCTAACCAGCCAGGTGGGTGACTCGATTGTTTATACGTGGCTCTACAACGCCACTGGTTTGACGGGCTTCATCACTTGGTTCGGGGTGTGCATTGCGCACTTGCGTTTCCGTGCTGGTCTGAAGGCGCAGGGTCGAGACATTTCCGAACTGCCGTTCCGGGCGAAACTCTTCCCGTTGGGGACGATCTACGCAGCGATCGTTTGCGTGGTGGTCATCATCGGCCAAGGCATCTTCGCCATCACAGATGGGGCTTTCAGCATCCAAGGGTTGTTCGTGGCATACATCGGTCTGCCGTTGGCGATCGGATTGTATGCCGGGTACAAACTCGTCAAGAAAACCCGCATGATCCCGCTGGAGACCATGGACATTGAGGGCGTCGACCACTGATCGGTTTCCTGAAATGGTGTGGAGTAAAGTCTCGAAGGGCTTCAGTTGTCCGAGGTTCGGTACCTGAGGAGCGCCGTTGGCGCGTCTCGAAGGGCCTCAGTCACCCGAGGTTCGGTCCCTGAGGAGCGCCGTTGGCGCGTCTCGAAGGGCCTCAGCCAACCGGGGGACTCTTCTCAATCTTGCGGCGGTGTCCATGGAACGGACTTTCGCAGGTGAAGTGATCACGCGGTTTTACTCTTTTCGGGTGTGGTGACATCGGAGTCCTTGGCGGGTGCACCGCGTCCTGACAGCGCCAAAGCATAATGCGAGCTGAACGAGAGAAGTGCAATGAAAGATCTAGTCATCATTGGTGGTGGGATAGCGGGGCTTGCCGCAGCGTGGGAAGCCCAAGGACGCGGTCTCGACTACGCGCTTATTGAGTCCAGTGACCACTGGGGTGGCAAGATCATCACGCGCGAACTACCTGCCCCGAAAGGCAACGGTCGGTTCGTGGTCGACGGTGGCCCCGAGTCGTTCGTTACCCGGAAACCTGAAGTTTGGGATCTCGCCCATGAACTCGGTTTGGGGGACGAACTGGTGAATCCCGGAAGTGAGACTCGCAACATTTTCGTCCTGGACGCCGGGCGTCCCCAACCCGTCCCGCTAACCCCGAAGACGTTCCTCACGACTCCGTTGTTGAGCGCCAAAGGGAAACTGCGGATGATGGCCGAACCGTTCGTTAGGCCGCGGCGCGACGATGGGGATGAGTCGCTGCAGTCGTTCGTTTCGCGCAGGTTGGGCGTCGAGGCGGCCACGAAGGTGATGGGTCCGATCCTTGCCGGCATCTACAACACTGACCCTCAGAGCCAGTCGGTGCTGGTGGCGTCACCGGTGATGCGTGAGATGGAGGCGGCATCGGGTTCGCTGGTGAAGGCGACGGTCGGCAAGATTTTCGCTCGCCGTAAACAGAGTGGGCCGAAGCGTCCCTCTTTCGTCACCTTCGCCGGTGGTGCAGGACGCCTGGTGGACGCTTTGGTTAACCAACTCACGGGCCAACTCATTTTAGGCGTGGCTGCGGAGCGGGTGTCGGCGTCAAAGGGCGGTTATCGCGTCGGGTTCGCAGACGGCAGCGAACTGGTAGGACATCGGGTTCTTTTGGCGACTCAGGCGAACGTTGCGGCGCACCTGCTGGGCGAGTTTGGCGACGTTGCGGGCAAACTCGAAGAGATCCGCCACACGGATATTGGCACCGCAATGCTCGTGTATCAAGATGCCGACGCCACCGCTTCTTTGGGAATCCAGGGGGTCATGGTTCCGCGCAGTGAACGTCGTCGGATTGACGCGATCACGTTTCCGGGGCGCAAGTCTCCCGAACGCGGAGTGCCCGGCTACACGATGGTTCGGGTGTTCTTCGGTGCGTCCGACCCGACGATGCTTACCCTTTCCGACGACGCTCTCATCACTGCGGTCGGCGGCGAGTTGCGCTCGATGGTGGGGATCGAAGGGGTTCCGGTGGAGTACACGATCTTCCGCTGGCCTGGCCAGTTCGGGCAGGCCGATGTCGGGCATTTGGATCGGGTTGATCTGATCGAAGACCTACTGCCACCAGGAATCGCGGTGGCTGGGGGTGCCTTCCGTGGGGTCGGCGTCCCGGACTGCATTCGCCAAGGACGCCAAGGCGTCCAACTTCTATACCCAAGGGGAGACCTCGCATGAGTCGGGTTTTGCGCGTAGCCAATGTTTCACGAATGGCACTTTTTCCAGTTGCTTACGGGCTTAGCGGTGCCTTGATCGGCGGCACTCTAAACCGCATCATGATCGCCGAGCTTGAACTTCCGGCTTCGCTGGTGGGGGTGTTCTTTGCGATTCCGCTGCTGATTTCACCACTGCGGGTGTGGTTGGGGTACACCTCGGACGCCTATCCGGTGTTTGGCCGACGCCGTGAGCCTTACATCATCGCGGGTAGCCTGTTGGTCGGGTTGGGGATCGTGCTGGTGTCTTTGCTGGCGGTTCGGACGGTAGGGAATCCAGCCGGTTTGGTGCTCGGGGTTGGCGCGTCGTTCGTCGTGTACGGGGTGGGACGAAACCTCGGCTTGAACACGTTCCAGGCGCTGGTTTCTGACACATTCGGCGGCACTGCTCGCCAGCGGGCGATCACGTTCTACGAGGTGGCGACCCTGTTGGGCATGGTCGTCGGTGCGGGGTTCCTCGGCAAGGCGCTGGCTGATTACGACCCGGGACGCCTGGTCGCCGTCGCGCTGGGGGTGGCACTGGTCGTGTTGGTTTTGACCTTGGCTGCGGCGGCGTTCCAGGAGCGTCCGGGGGCAGGCGGGGCGGTCGCGGCGACGGCTCGGAAGCTGCCGTTCGGGCAGGTGCTTCGCGACTACGTGCTTGCAGACCGGCAGGTTCGGTTGTACTTCATCGTCGTGTTCCTCACGTTCGTGGGGACGCTCGCCCAAGACGTCCTGCTAGAGCCCTACGGCGCTCTCGTGCTAGGCATGACTGTGGGCCAGACCACCAGACTCACCATGTTCTGGGGGCTCGGGGTGCTGTTTTCGATGCTGCTGAGTGGCGCATTCTTGCTCAAACGGATCGATTTCCTGAAGCTGATGCGCGCTGGCATCGCGGTCAGTGCGGTGGTGTTTGTGGGTGTAATCGTCGTGGGCTTCGCGGGTTCAACGGGTGCGTTTCAGGCTGTGGTTGCCCTGATGGGTTTGGCTACCGGAATCGCCGGCGCAGGGATGCTCGCTGGCGTCGTGACGTTCACCACCAAACAGCGCGCGGGAATGCTGATGGGCGTGTGGGGAGTGGCCAACATGGCCGGTCACGCGTTTGGTTCAGTGCTGGGCGGTTCGATCGTGGACGTCGTCCGGGCCTTGACCGGCGACGCATTGCTGGCTTACTCGGCGGTATTCGCGTTCGAGATCGTGGTCTTGGTCACGGCGTGGGTTTTGACGTTCCGGCTCGACTTTGGGAGCTCAAGAGTCTTCCAGGACGACCGGGAATCAGCATTGGCCGTCAGCTGAGTCATCCTTGGTCGATCAAACCCCGGTGCGATGGGCTTCTGAGCATAGGTTCAAGCCGACCGCCTGCGTGAACCCGGATAGCGCAGCGTTCAAACCGCCCGCACTCGCTCCGGCCAGCTCGTCAATGACGACGAAGGTGTATCCGGTCTCTGAATCGTCACGGGTATGTCTCGGTTCGGCTTTGCCTCTCCCACTTCGTCATGGTTTCGGCAATACAGTTCAATCGGATCCCGACTCCGTCTTCCGGAGAGTCGGAGCTAGAGGGGACTTCGATGACGAGGATGCGGACTGCGCTCCTGCTCACTTTGATGCTCGCGTTGCTGCCAATCGTCGGATGCAGCGGATCTTGGGTGCAGACAACCCCTGGGATCTTCACGGTGTATGTCGGCGAACCACAAAATGCGCTCATTCCCGGCAACACTAACGAAAGCAACGGTGGAGAGATCGTAGAGGCTCTCTTCGAACCGTTGGTGCGCTTCGACGACGAGACGCTCGAGCTTGTCTACGACGGGGTCGCCGAGACGGTCACGTCGGACGACCGGGTCACCTGGACGGTCAAGCTAAAGCCGGGTTGGCTGTTCCACGACGGCACTCCAGTGACAGCTAAATCGTACGTGGACGCCTGGAATTGGAACTCGCTAGCCACAAATGGTTACGTCAACTCGTTCTTCTTCTCCAATATCGTCGGCTATTCAGACCTTCAGGACGCCTCCAGCGGTGTCACCAAAATGCGGGGCCTCAAAGTACTCGATGACCTCACGTTCACCGTGACATTGAACGAACCGTTCGTAGTCTTCCCGATCACGTTGGGCGCTCGCGCCTTCAGCCCACTTCCCGAGGCGTTCTACGAGAACCCAGCGGCTTTTGGGCGGCAGCCGATCGGTAACGGGGCTTTCAAGGCTGAGTCTGGCTGGGCGAGGGGTCGGGGCATCACGCTCACCCGTTTCGAGGATTTCGGCGGCGAGTTGGCGAAGTCTCCGGGTATGCAGTTCAAGGTTTACACCGAGCAGAGCACCGGGTTCACCGATGTTCTCGCTGGCTCGTTGGACATCATGGTGGGCCTTCCCGAGGACGCTCGAGGCACCGCTCCCGTCATCTTCGAGGATAGATACCTGCAGCGGGCTTCATCATCTATCACCACGCTTGCCTACCCGCTGTATGACGAGCGGTACGCCGACGTCCGGGTGCGGCGGGCCATTTCGATGGCGATCGACCGGAACCTGCTAGCCGACGTCATTTTCGACGACTCAGTGACACCCGCCCGCGGTTTTTCGACTCCTGTGGTTGATGGGTTCCGCGAGAACCCTTGTGGGCAATGGTGTGAGTTCAACCCCGAAGCGGCGAATGCGCTCTTGGACGAGGCTGGGTTCGATCGCTCAAAGCCCATCGAGCTGTGGTTCAACGCTGGATCAGGCCACGACCAGTGGATGCTGGCTATTGGAAATATGCTTCGTCGTCACCTCAAAGTCGACTTCGTGTTGCGTGGTCACCTTCAGTTCGCCCAGTTACTTCCGCTGCAGGACGGTAAGGGGATGACGGGGCCGTTCCGCACCGCCTGGTCGATGGTCTACCCATCGATCCAGTACTACCTGACACCCAGGTTCACCTCGGCCGCGCGTCCTCCGAACGGATCTAACTCCGCCTTCTATAGCAACAAGGCATTCGATCAGGCGCTCGTGAAGGCGGACGGCGCCGAAAGCCTGGACGATGCGGCTCAGCTTTACCAGAAAGCCGAGGACATCCTGATTGAGGATCTGCCGCACGTGCCGGTTTTCGTCGGAGTGATCCAAGCTGTGCATAGTCCACGCGTGAGCAACGTGAGAATCACCCCCTTCGGCGGCATTCATTACGCCGATGTAGAACTCGTCAAGGAGGGCTGATGGGAAGGTATATCGGCCGACGGCTGTTGTCGGCGATCCCCGTGTTGTTGGGGACGTCGTTTCTCATCTTCGCGATGGTCTACGCCCTTCCGGGCGATCCGATTCGAGCTCTTGCCGGTGACCAACCGCTTCCGCCCGAAGTGGTGGCACAGTTGCGGGCAGAGCATAATTTGGACGATCCGCTGCTCGTGCAGTACCTGAAGTATTTGGGTCAACTTCTCCAAGGAAACCTGGGCACGGACTTCGCAGGTAACCCGGTTGCGGAGACCATTGCGTTGCGGCTTCCGATCACTGCCCGGTTGGCGATCGTCGCGGTCATATTCGAGATCCTGCTCGGTGTCACAGCCGGGGTGTTGTGTGCGCTAAACAAAGATTCCTGGTTTGACAACCTGGTTCTGGTGAGCACGACAATCATCGTGTCGATGCCGGTGTTCGTGTTGGCTTTCCTCGCACAGTTCACATTCGGATTGCAGTTGGGCTGGTTCCCGGTCGCGGGCATTGCAAATGGGTGGTATTCGCTGATCTTGCCCGGTCTCGTCCTAGCTTCGCTGTCGATGGCGTACGTCGCTCGTTTGACGCGCACCTCAATGGTGGAGGTGATGGGGGCAGACCACGTCCGCACCGCCCGTTCGAAGGGCATCTCTGAGACGCGCGTCGTCACCCGACACGGGCTGCGCAACGCGTTGATCCCGGTTGTAACGTTCATCGGCGCTGACCTAGGCGCAATGATGGGTGGCGCGATCGTCACGGAATCGGTATTCAACATTCCTGGTATCGGACGGGCGCTGTTCAACGCCGTTCAGAATCAGGAAGGACCCGTCGTGGTGGGCATCGTCACGATGATGGTGTTCTTCTTCATCTTCTTCAACATGATCGTCGACGTCCTCTATGGCGTCCTAGACCCCCGGATTCGTTATGAGTGAGCACATTTCAGACGCGACGACACCGGGCACCAGGCCCGGAGGCCCAGCACCCGACTTGCTAAAAGCACCCGATGTTGAGCCCGAGATTGAACAGGCCACCCTTTGGGGCGAGGCGTGGAAGACGTTGCGCCGTAACCCGCTGTTTCTGATTGGCGCTGTTGTTGCAATCCTCATGGTTGCGGTTGCATTGTTCCCGTCGCTGTTCGCGGGTGGGGTCGACCCTCGTTATTGCGATTTGACAAATGCTCGTCAGGGGCCGAGCGCGCAGCACTGGTTCGGCACCGACTTGCAGGGCTGCGACTACTACGCCAACGTGATTTATGGTGCCAGGATCTCGCTGTCAATCGGATTGCTGTCGGTGATCGGAACCATGGCGGTTGCAGTTATTCTCGGCACCTTGGCGGGATACTTCTCCGGATTGGTGGATACGACGCTGTCGAGGTTCACCGACATTTTCTACGGCGTGCCGCTGCTTTTGGGTGCGATGATTCTGCTGACTGTCACCGAGAAGCGGTCGGTTTTCACTGTCGCTTTAGCGTTGTCGGTGTTCGGCTGGATGACGGCGATGCGGCTTGTTAGGTCTAGCGTGCTGACGGTCAAGAGTTCCGATTTCGTTGCGGCGGCGCAAGCGCTCGGTGCCACCACGATGCAGATCTTGACTAGGCACATCATGCCGAATGCGATCTCGCCGGTTGTGTCGTTCATGACGATCGCCATGGGCGGTTTCATCGCTTCGGAGGCGACGTTGACCTTCCTCGGCATCGGGTTGCAGGCGCCTGAGATCTCGTGGGGTTTGCAGATCAACGTCGGCCAGTCGCGGTTCACGTCCGCCCCTTATCTGGTGTTCTTCCCGGCACTTTTCTTATCGTTGACTGTGATGTCGTTCATGCTGATGGGCGACGCGTTGCGCGATGCACTTGACCCGGATAGGGCGTGACATGACTGAAAATCAACCGCTGTTGCAGATTCGCGATTTACGCGTCGAGTTCCGTCGGAAGAAGGACTGGTTCGAGGTCGTCCACGGTGTTTCCATCGACGTCTACCCGCGCGAGGTGGTGGCGCTGGTGGGGGAGTCAGGCTCGGGGAAGTCGACCATCGCAATGTCCGTTCCGGGGCTTCTGCCTTCGAATGGACGCAATTCAGGCTCGATCTTGCTGGACGGCGTCGAACTGATTGGGGCGTCGGCGTCCCACTTGCGTTCCATCCGTGGGCAGCAGGTCGCGGTGATCTTCCAGGAGCCGATGCGAGCCCTGAACCCGGTTTACACGATCGGTTGGCAGATCCGAGAGATGCTGCAAGCGCACCGCAAGATGACCAACGATGAGGCTCGTGCTCGGGCGATCGAACTACTCGAATTGGTAGGTATTCCGGATCCGGGTCGCCGGGTCGACTCGTACCCGCACCAACTGTCGGGTGGGCAGCGTCAGCGCGCGATGATCGCCCAGGCGCTCGCCCTCGACCCGAAGGTGATGATCGCCGACGAGCCCACCACGGCGTTGGACGTGACCGTGCAGGGCGAGATTCTGGAGTTGTTGCATGACTTGAAGGGACGCATCGACGCGTCCATTCTGCTAATCACTCACGACATGGGTGTAGTGGCAGACATGGCTGACCGCATCGTCGTGCTCAAGGACGGGAGCATTGCCGAGCAGGGTGACTCTGAGCAGATCTTTTATGCCCCGGAGCAGCCGTACACCAAGCAGCTGTTGAACGCGGTGCTGTCGCTCAGTTTGGAGGCGCCTCCGACGGCGGAACCGATCGTCGCCGACGAGGTGGAGCAGCAGCCCGCGCCTGTGTTCAAGATGGAGCACGGGGTGATCGAATACCCGGGAACCCGTGGGCAGAAGCCCTTCCGGGCTATCGATGACGTGTCGCTCAGCCTCAATGCGGGCACCGTGATCGGGTTGGTCGGCGAATCCGGGTCGGGTAAGTCGACGATCGGACGGGCTGCGGTGGGCTTGTTGCCGCTGGCGTCGGGCAAGATTTCGGTGGACGGAATCGAACTCACCACGGCGAGCGCGTCCGAGTTGAGAAAGGCGCGAGGCAGGGTCGCGATGGTGTTCCAGGACGCCGGCGCGTCGGTGAACCCCAGGTGGCCGATCGGTCAGGCTATCGCGGAGCCATTGTCGTTGCACACCGACATGACGCCAGCCCAGCGTGACGCCAGGGTCGCAGAGCTGTTGGACCAGGTGCAACTGTCTCGTCAGATGCGTAACCGTTTCCCACATCAGTTGTCGGGTGGCCAACGGCAGCGTGTTGGGATCGCCCGCGCACTCGCCCTGAGCCCGAGTCTGTTGATCGTGGACGAGCCCACGTCGGCGCTTGACGTGTCTGTGCAGCAGAAGGTGCTGGAACTGTTCGCGGAATTGCAAGAACAGTTGGGGTTCGCTTGCCTATTCATCACTCACGACTTGGCTGTCGTCGAGCATGTGGCTGATCGGATCGCGGTACTGCGCCATGGCAAGCTCATCGAAACTGGCACAACGGGCAGCGTGTTGATGAATCCTCGCGACGACTACACCAGGCGCCTGATTGCGGCTGTGCCAGTTCCTGATCCAAGGGAGCAGGCGTTGCGTCGCGAGCGCCGACGGGCCCTGCTGGGGCAGCCAACGTAGCGAAGACTGGAGCATGTACTTAATTCGGCTTGGGCGTATGGTTGAAACATTCTCTAAACGACATGGGGGAGAGCTTTGTCCTACGACCCACTGCCGCCGGGCTATCAACCGCCGCCTCCGAGCGGCCCACAGCCTCCGCGTTTCGAAGCACCGCCTCCACCACCGTGGGCGGCTAGCCAGCCGCCTCCGCCGCCATTCAATCCGCAGCCACCCCCTCCACAGATGGCAAGAGGGCAGTATTTTTCCCCTCCGACGGTTCATGCAGGCCATCTGGTCCCCGAGGGGAGCAAGAGCTATGTCGCCACTGTGCTGCTTTCGTTCTTTTTTGGGATATTCGGCGCAGACCGGTTCTACCTGGGAAAAACTCAGTCTGCAATCGTGAAGCTGGTCACGCTTGGGGGCTTCGGATACTGGTGGCTGATTGATCTGGGGATCACGCTATTCGGCGGCCAGCGAGACCAGTGGGGTCTCCGGCTGGCGGGTTACGACAAGCACAAAAAGACGGTGTGGCTGGCTATTGGCGCGTTCTTCGGAATCTCAGTGGCCTACAGCTTGCTGATGGGACTCGCGCTCGCAGCCTTTGGCCCTGACGGACCTACTCCGTTTGGTTGGATGCTCTTCACCGGTCTTGCGGCAGCAGGAATCGCTACAGGATCCGTTTGGCTCAAACGGCGTCGAGCTGTCAGCGCGTCCAATCCCAAGCCTGTCGCGGCTCCAACCAGGCCGGCCGCGGCTCCACCCAGGCGAGTCGCGGCACCATCCAGGCCGGTCGCGGCTCCACCAAAGCCTGAGTTTGTGCCACCGAGTATCCAGGCTCAAATCGACAAGTTGACCACGCTCAGACAGCGGTACGTGCTGCATGCGGCTTCGGGAAATCAGTCTGCTGCAGTTGTGGTCGATCAACTCGAATCGTTGATTCCGAACATGAGTGAGTTGTTCCGACGGTTACATGCAAAGGCCGACCAGGCGGAGCGAGGCTTCGCTCAGACGGAGTACGAAGACAAACTGGGCAAACTCATCGCAGCGCTCGATCGCGATTACCTGCTCGACCTGCTCACAAATCCGCACTTGTGGGATAACCCCGAGAAGCGAGTGCAAGACGTGCTGGCGGCACTTCAAGCAGTAACCGCAGAATTGCTCGAAAACATCAAACAAGTCAACGCGCTCAAGGCGCTGAAGTTTGAGGTGGCACTCGATCAGCTTCTCGACCCCGACGGGTTAGCCGGTTGGACGCGAGCGGGTGGCTAGAGACCGTTCACTTCGTCGCTGAAGGCGGTGTTCGTCTCAAGCTCCCGATTGATCAGCTCAGAGAACTGCTGGGGAGAAAGTTGCTGCAACTCGCTCTGCCACGCAGCCAGTTCACTATCGGCGTCTTCGATGTGAGCCTGCGACAGCAGGTACCACTCCTTCTCACTGAACGCCCGGGCCAGGAGCAGCATCCGCATCCGCTCTTGCCATGCGGCGCTACTCATTCTGATTCTTGATTGGTGGAGCGACTCATGCGAACTAGGGTGCGTTGTCGTCGCTTTACTCGTGAGCTGGGCAGGTTTAGAACGATGCTGGGTCTGCTGGAAATGCTCCGTCCACTGTTGCCCGTTCCACCAGCGCATTCGCCCCGAGCCGTCGTCGTACCAGCCCGGTGGTGGGCCGACCGGGCGAGGATCTGGTGCGTAGTGTGCCGTCCACTGTTGACCGTCCCACCAGCGCATTCGCCCCGAGCCGTCGTCGTACCAGCCTGCTGGAGCAGATACCCACCAGCCCGCGCCAGCCGCATGGGCACTCAATCTGCGGGCTTCCGCACGGTTCCACTCTAATTCGCGACGTAGATCCTGCTGCAAGCCAGTCCGGTTAGCGAGTGAACTGATTGCGCCGACGGCAACAACGGTGACGCCGACCAAAGCGAGTCCGGCGAGCACCCCGGCTGCCTGGTCCTTTGGAATGTCAAGGGGCATACCTGGAGGGAGTGGAGGTTTGTTCTTCGCCATCTCGTTCCTTCGTGCTGCCCTGGCTCATAAGCTTCGCGCCCGGGCCATTTGCTCCAGCATAGGCGTTATCGTCAGTGTGGTCCGCTCGGCCTCCGCGTCACCCGGTTGGGGCGAGTGCGGCTAGACTTCGAGACGCATCCTGCGGATGCTCCTCAGCCAACCGGTTGCTTGATGAGCGCTGTCGGCGCGGCTC
>CAYMMF010000034.1:0-8564 GCA_964391475.1 uncultured Propionibacteriaceae bacterium
GGTTCCCACCGAGATTGTCGAAGCGGCCGAGGTGGACGGCGCGGGCATGGTCCGCACCTACCTCTCCATCGTGCTGCCAGTATCGATCCCCGGTTTCGTGGTGGCACTCATCTGGCAGTTCACGTCGGCGTGGAACGACTTCCTGTTCGCACTGTTCCTCACCAACCGCACAAACGGCCCGGTGACCTACATGCTGATGGAACTCGCCAGCGGCCTCAACCCGAACTACCCGCAAATGATGGCTGGTGTGCTCATCGCCTCGCTACCGACGCTGATCGTCTACATCGCGTTGGGCAAGTACTTCATCTCCGGCATGATGTCGGGATCGGTCAAGTAGCCACCACTACCGCTAGGTAACCCCCGGCCGAATTCGGCCGGGGGTTACCTTTTGATGAGGTTTGAGTTCGGACGCCGTCCTGGACGGCTAGCGCCCTACGACTTCCGGGCAGGAGCCCTGCGCGTCGTCCGCTTCGGAGCCGGACCTTTGGCTCGCTTTTCGGCGAGCAATTCCGCTGCCCGATCCAACGTGATCGCCTCTACCGAATCCACCTTGCGCAGCGTCGCGTTGGTCTCGCCATCGGTCACATAGGGGCCGAACCGACCGTCCTTCACGACCACCGGCTTACCGGAAGCCGGATCTTCGCCGAGTTCCTTCAACGGTGCAGCGGCGGCCCGGCGTCCTCTGGTCTTCGGCTGGGTGTAGATCTCGGTGGCCTGCTCGATCGTGGTCGAGAAGATCTGCTCCTCGCTCTCCAACGACCGGCTGTCCGTCCCCTTCTTCAGGTACGGACCGTAGCGGCCGTTCTGTGCTGTCACTGCGACCCCGTCGATTTCTCCGACCACGCGGGGCAACGAAAGTAGCCGCAGCGCGTCGTCCAACGTCACCGTATCCAGTGCCATCGACTTGAACAGCGAACCCGTGCGGGGCTTGGCAGATTTCGGGGCGTCGGCAGGCAAGACCTCCGTCACGTAGGGGCCGAACCGGCCGTCCTTGGCAACAATCTGGCGACCGGTCTTGGGATCGACCCCAAGTTCGACCTCGGTGATCGCCGGACGATCAAGAAGTTCCCGCGCCAGTTCCACCGTGAGTTCGTCCGGCGGCAGGGCCTCGTCCACGTTGGCGCGGCGGCCTTCGGCGTCCTCCAAATAGGTGCCGTAGCGTCCCACCCGCACCACGATCTGGGAGTCTTCGCCGCCCGCTAGGGGGAACGTCGAGAGCGCTCGCGCGTCGATCTCACCCAGCTCACTCACCAGACGTTCCAGGCCTTCGAGCGTGTCTGAGCCGTAGTAGAAGTCGCGGAGCACACTGATCCGCTCGGCGTCACCAGCAGCTATTTTGTCGAGGTCGTCCTCCAACTCTGCGGTGAACGAGTAATCCACCAGATGCGAGAAATGCTGCTCCAACAAGCCGGTCACCGCGAACGCCAACCAGGTCGGAACCAAAGCCGACCCCTTCTTGAACACGTAGTCACGGGCTGTAATGGTGCGAATGATCGACGCATACGTCGACGGACGCCCGATCTCCAGTTCCTCCAGTTTGGCTACCAAGGACGGCTCTGTGTAGCGCGCCGGCGGCTTCGTCTGGTGGGCCTCGGCCGTCACGTCCGACACCGTCAACTCGTCACCAACCGCAACCCGCGGCAGCTTCGCCTGAGCGTCGTCGGAGGTGTCCCCCTCTTCGATACCCTCAACGTACGCCTTCAGGAAACCAGGGAACGTGATCGTCCGTCCGGACGCCGTGAGCGTCGCCTCGGACACGTTTCGCAACTCACCCGTCGTGGCGTCCGGCACCTCGACGGCAGCGAACGCAGCAGCCAACGTGATGGTGGCAGTGTTTCCCTCGGCGTCCTTCATTTGCGACGCTAGGGTGCGCTTCCAGATCAGGTCATAAAGCCTCAACTGGTCGCCGCGCAGCCCCGTCTCATCGGGCGTCCGGAACGACTCACCTGCGGGACGGATCGCCTCGTGGGCCTCCTGGGCGTTTTTGACCTTCGAGGTGTAGACGCGCGAACGCTCAGGCAGGTACGCGTTCCCGTACAACTGCCGAACCTGAGCACGAGCCGCCTTCACCGCGCTCGACGACAGCGTCACCGAGTCGGTACGCATATAGGTGATGAAACCACCTTCGTACAGTTCCTGGGCCACCGACATCGTCCGTTGCGCGCTGAACCCAAGCTTGCGACCAGCGTCCTGCTGCAGGGTGGTGGTGCGGAACGGTGCATACGGACGCCGCGTGTAAGGCTTGGACTCCACCTGGGCTACCGACACCGAAGCCGAGCGAAGTGCTTCCGCCAGAGTCGTGGCACCGTCTAGCCCCAGGTGGAACAGCGACTTGCCCTTCAGGGTGCCGCTGGAGGAGAAATCCCGACCGGTAGCGAGCCGTCGGTCGCCCGCTGCTGAAACCCGAGCCCGGAACTGGCTTACGTCGGCGTCCTCGACCTCAAGCAGCGCCTCGACGCTCGCGTAACCGGCAACCTTGAAAGCCATTCGCTCCCGCTCGCGGTCGACGACCAACCGGGTGGCGACAGATTGAACCCGGCCTGCGGACAACTTCGGCATGACCTTCTTCCACAGCACCGGTGACACCTCGTAGCCGTAGAGCCGGTCGAGGATACGACGGGTTTCCTGGGCGTCGACAAGGTCGGTGTCGAGTTCACGCAGATTCTCAGCAGCCGAGCGAATCGCCTCCGGTGTGATCTCGTGAAAAACCATGCGCGAATACGGGATCTTCGGCTTCAACTCCTGCAACAGATGCCACGCGATGGCCTCGCCCTCGCGATCCTCATCCGTTGCCAGGATCAACTCGTCGGCTTGGGCCAACTTCGTCTTCAATTCCCGGATGGTCGACTTCTTGTCGGCGCTCACCACGTACAGCGGCTTGAAGTCGTCAGCGACATTGACGCCCGTGCGAGCCCACTTCTCGCCCTTATAACGCGCTGGCACGTCCGACGCCCCTGTCGGAAGGTCGCGCACGTGCCCTCTACTGGATTCGACGACATACCCCGACCCTAGGACGCTGGTCAGCGTCCTAGCTTTTGTGGGTGACTCGACGATCACCAGCCGCTTGGGGGATTCAGTTGCCATGGTTTTCCTCATGCTTTCAGGTGGGCGACACCGACCTGCCGCAGGCCACATGCTCCCGGCCCGGCAATATACATCACGCCCGCCACTATCCAACTACCACTGCGAGACCCAGGTTCGGGTGACCTCTGGGCAGAAGCTTCGGAGACTGTTTCATTTGCGAGACATTTGCGTATCCGAGTTGAATGGGCGCATGACGCAGAGCGACCGGCCAACTCCGAATGACCCGCCTCGGTTTGATCCGCCTCCTCCGGGAGCGACGCCTGTCTCGTCGGGAGCGTATGGCGCGCCACCTCAGCATGGGCAGCAGCCCTACAGCTGGCAGAGCTACGGCTCCGGGTTGCCCGGCCAAGACCCAACCAGGGTCGACCCTGTCCAGTGGGCCAGCCAAACACCTCCGTCTTGGTCTGCCCCAACCCCGAAGCGCCGCTCGCCGTTACGCCAACTGTTCCTGATTGTGATCAGTGGCCTCGTGGGTATGGCGCTGGGAACCCAGATGACCGGCATGGCACGCACCGACATCCTTCCCGAGCCACCTATCGTCGGACGGGAAACGGTCCCCACCACTGAGCCGCTGGTTCCAACCCCAGCCGAAACCGGTGGCGAGGTTACCTCGACCCTAGCCAACGGAGTCGTGCTGATCAGCGCCGAGCAACCCCAAGGATCCGGCGCTGGGACGGGCATGATCCTGAGAAAGGACGGGTACGTCCTAACCAACTACCACGTCGTTGAAGGTTCAACGTCACTCACCGTGACGGTGCCCAACGAATCCCGCGTTTTCAAAGCCAAAGTTCTCGGCCGGGACGCCTCCGCCGACGTCGCGGTGTTGAAGTTGGAGAACGCCTCGGATTTACGAACCGTGAGCATCAACGAACAGCGTCCCAACATCGGTGATCCAGTCACCGCGATCGGAAACGCCCGCGGCCAGGGGTACCTCTCGGCGGCTTCCGGCAAGGTTGTGAGCCTGTCGGAGTCGATCACGGTCGCCGACGACTTCGGCGGCAGCCGAAAGTTGGTGGACATGATCGCGACCACGGCCAACGCCGTCCCAGGAGACTCCGGCGGGCCGATGTTCGACGCCAACGGCCAGGTCATCGGAATGACATCGGCGGGCACTTCAATCGAAGAACAGGGCGTACAGCACACAACCGCAACGTTCGCTGTTCCCATCGGACGGGCGCTGAGCGTCACGAACCAGATTATCTCTGGCGTGCAGAGCGGAACCGTTCAGATTGGTCCGAAGGCCTACCTAGGCATCACAGCGACCGGCGACAGCGGGGGCGTCCTGGTGAACAGTGCCGAGCGCGGCAAGCCCGCCCACACGGCTGGATTGCGAGAGGGTGACACGATCGTTTCGCTCAATGGCCAACCCACTAACAACAGGACCGACCTGGCAGACATTCTGGCGGGCCTGAAACCTGGTGACTCCGCGTCGATCAAATGGATCACGTCCTCGGGGCAGACCAAATCGGCACATGTCGAGTTGGCGGCCAGTCCAGTCAACTAGGACGCATCACGATCAGGACTGTGCAGATACCCAAGGGCCACCAGTTCTGCGAGCTTGGGTGCCACCTCGTCCGCGAGCGACGTGTCGTCGACCTCAAGCAGCGAGGCGACCGCCGAGATCAGTTGTCGCGCGGTGAGTTCACCGTCGCTGGCGCCGACAACCGCGGCCAATGCGGTATCCACTTCGATCGCCCGGCCTAGCCCGTACCGCTGCCGAAGGATCACGTGTTCTGGGTCTTCTGCACCCGGGCGTCCGATCGTCTCTTGAACCAACCGACGATCGGTTTTCCATGCTCGACCGAGCAGGATGTCGAAGCCACCGGACGCCGAATCCACGCCTTGCCAGTGAGCCGCGAAGGCGTCCCCCACCGGCTGGTGGACCGCGTGCGGCCACTCTTCGAAACGAAGATCTGGGGTTGAACGGCCGCTGGCACGCAGGCTGAACCAGCCCATCCCCACCCCACGAATGCCCAGTGCGGCAAAGTAATCCAACCACTCGCGATAGCGCGTCAGATAGTCGGGGCTGGCGTCCAACCCAGCGTCGGCTAGCCACATTTCGATGTACTCATAGACGTCCAGCCGTTCGCGTTCCAGCACCAGCGCATCGCACCTTGTCGGCGCGATCCAACCCCGCAGCCGCTCTTGCCACGGTACGTCCGTGATCGCCCAATTCGCCAGCACCTGCATCGTGCCGCCTGGCGCGAGCATCGTCCCGGCATTAGCGATCACTCGCCGGACGAGCTCGTCTCCTGGCAGGACGCCCTCGCGGTAGGTCAGCCGCAGCCCGGACGGGGGCGACATCACGTACGGCGGGTTCGACACGATCAGGTCGAACCGCTCACCGTCGACCGGGTCGTAGAGAGAACCTTCCCGGAAGTCGATCGGCACCTGGTTCAGCCCGGCGGTTACTCGGGCGAGTTCCAGAGCCCGCGGGTTCAGATCGGTCGCCACTACCTGGGTGGCGTGCCGAGAAAGGTGAAGACTCTGCACACCGCAGCCGGTGCCCAGGTCGAGGGCTCGCCCTACCGGGTGGCGAATCGTCATCTGAGCCAGCGTGGTCGAAGCAGGCGACGCCCCCAAAACGAAGTCAGGTCGCACCGGTGTGGGAGGCCCGTTCAACCCCGGGGAAAGATCGTGACAGATCCATCCAGACCAGGGGTCACCCCCTGCAACCCCGTACGGCCTGATTTCTATCGTGGCGCGAACACCCCGAACACCCGTAGTCAGGTAGCCAGCTTCCAACAGCCATTCCGAGGAGGAGCCCAACGCTGCGTCCACCTCGGCGGCTGGAACTGCTTGCTGCAACATGAACAACCGCACCAGCGTCGCTTGGGGATCGCGGTCAGCAGCCAGGGCGTCTTCAGCGGCAATCGTATTGTTGCGCAACAACGACGCATTGCCGGATTCGCCGAGTCGCCTGAGCACCCCGTCAAGGGTGTATCCGACGCCGGTTAGCCTTTCTGTAAGGCGAGTAAGATCCGCATCACTTCGAACCATGAAAGTCCGCCTTCCCTAACCGAACATGAATGATCAATGGTTCCCAAGGCTAGCGACCAGAGCCTCGCCTACTCGCGATAGGAGTTAACGTGCCGGCCCCAACCTGGCTAACTCAGCGCGACGAGGTCGTGGCGGTGCACAAAATTCCAGCCACGACTGGCACTCCGGCGCCCTGGCCCGGCTGGGTCAGCCAACAGGTCGTGGAGGCGTGGCAGAAGCGTGGAGTGTCAACGTTGTGGACCCACCAAAGCCAGGCGGCAGAAGCCGCGTTTCGAGGTGAGCATGTTGCGTTGGCTACGGGGACCGCATCTGGGAAAACCCTGGCCTACCTGCTACCCATCCTTGCTGCTGGGCTGGACGATCGGGTCGGCGTCCCGATCGCGCCTCGGGTACGCGGACTAACGCTGCCCCAACACCACACCGCCTTGTATCTGGCCCCGACGAAGGCACTCGCCCACGACCAGGCCCGAGTGTGCCGCGAACTGGATCTGCCACAGTGGCGACACAGCACGCTGGACGGGGATTCCGACTCCGAGGAGCGGCGGTTCGCCCGGGAGTATGCGAGTCTCGTCATGACCAACCCCGACATGCTTCACCGGTCTGTTCTGCCTGGGCACAACCGCTGGGCTCGCCTGCTGGGCAGTCTGCGTTACATCGTGGTGGACGAGGCACACCACTATCGAGGGGTGTTCGGGTCTCACGTCTCAGCGGTGTTGCGCAGGTTGAGGCGGTTGGCGTCCTACTACGGCGCTGACCCTGTCGTCATTTGTGTGTCGGCGACACTCACGAACGCTGGTGCGGTCGCGAAGCAGTTGGCTGGCATAGCCGAGGTGACCGTGGTGGACGCAGACGCCTCCCCCCGAGCCGGGATCGACATCGCGTTGTGGGAACCCACCCCTGACCTGACCGGGACGACCGCGGCGTTGCTCGCGAAGTTCTCCACTGCGGGTCAGACGCTGGCTTTCACCACCTCGCGAGTTCAGGCTGAACTGGTCGCTCTCAAGGCTCAACAACTCGTCGGGATACCTGCTTCGATCGCCGCCTACCGGGGTGGATATCTGGCGTCAGACCGAAGGGATTTGGAGCATGCGCTGATCACCGGGCGGCTCGCGGGAGTCGCCTGCACCTCGGCCCTGGAACTCGGCGTCGACATCTCAGGGGTAGACGCGGTGGTTTCCGCCGGATTCCCGGGAACCCTAGCCGCCTGGTGGCAACAGATCGGACGCGCGGGCCGAGCCGGTCGTGACGCCACAGCTGTGCTGGTGGCCAGGGTTGATCCGCTGGACGCCTACCTGGTTTCGCATCCGGAGGCGTTGTTCGACCAGCCCGTGGAGCAGACCGTCGTCCACCCCGAGAACCCCTACATCCTGGGCCCGCACCTCGCGGCGGCTGCCCAGGAGTTACCACTCACGTCGGCCGACGCCTCGTGGTTCGGCGTCCAGACCAGCACGCTTGCGAACCAACTCGCAGCCCAAGGGGTGCTCCGGCGGCGAGCGGACGCGTGGTATTGGACTCGCCCTGAGCGGGCGGTGGACGCGATCGACCTGCGTTCGATTCAAGGCAAAGTGTGCGCGGTCGTGGAGTCGGGCACCGGGCGGATAATCGGAGAGGTCGATCCGTCGGCTGCAGATCGCACCCTTCACCCTGGTGCCATTTACGTGCACCAAGGCGAGCAGTGGCTGATCGACTCTTTCAACGAATCCGATTGGGTGGCCCTCGCCCGACCTTCCGAGCCCACCTACTTCACTCAGCCGCAGTCGATATGGGACGTCAGGATTCTGAAATCCGACCACAGTCGGCAACTGGGGTCGGCCACCCTCTACCACGGGATGGTCGAGTTGAGCTCCCAGGTCGTCGGGTACCTGCGTCGCGACCTGGTCACAGGAGAAGTCTGGGACACCACCCCTCTCGATTTGCCCCAGCGTCGCATGGTCACCGCTGCCACCTGGTGGACGCTGCCCCAACACACCATCGACGGCCTCGACCTCGACCCCACCACTCTCGCGGGAGCTGCGCACGCTGCCGAGCACACCGCTATCGGGTTGCTGCCAGCGTTCGTCCCCTGCGACCGCTGGGACATCGGGGGGTTGTCTACCCTTCTTCATCCAGACACCGGGACGTTGACCGTTTTCGTTCACGACGGCCAACCCGGAGGCGCTGGCTTCGCCGAGCGCGGGTTCTCGTTGGCTGAGCAGTGGTGGCGTGCCGTGGCCGAAAGGCTGGCCTCTTGCCCCTGCGAGGACGGCTGCCCGGCGTGCATCGTTTCGCCCAAATGCGGAAGTGGCAACACCCCGTTAGACAAGGCTGGCGCCGCTGCCCTGGCACGATTACTCATTCCGGTGAACCCGTGATGGCACCCGCGTGGGCGGTTGCCCGAATGGACCCCACAAGCTTTGTGGGTTCCGATTTCACCCCGACACTAACCACGAACTCAACCTCGTCACCAGCCACCTCGCACGACTCGACATGCACCCCGTTCG
>CAYMMF010000034.1:8574-15410 GCA_964391475.1 uncultured Propionibacteriaceae bacterium
CCCGCCCTACGCGCTGCATCACATGCCGAACCCCCAGACCACTGAGCCTGAGCGCCCGCAAGAGCCACCAGGTCTGCGGCACCCGTAACCTTGGAGCCGTGAGCGCGCATCGCTTGCGCCACGGCGCCTATGACAGCTCCGAACACCAAGACAACGATCACCAGCGTTGTGAGCAAGGTTGCTGACCCCCTTTCCATCACTCCTCCAAAACATGCGCCCGGGCTGCGACCGGTAGCGCCAACCACGAACCAAACCTGACTTCGGTCTCGACAACGACCTCCACGACACCACCACGGACCGCTTGTTTCACTGAGGCCCCCGCAGGAGCCTGAGCCATAACCAAGGCGACAGCAGCGGCGTCCCCTCTGGCCCGTTGGCGAGCGACCTCGTTAGCCGTGGTCTGGCAGTGACCGAGCACCCCCAACGCCATCACAAACCAACCTGCAACGAGGGTCACCAACGCAATCGCCAGACTTGCGAATGCAAGTTCCACAGTCGCCATCCCCCGCTCCGAATGTCTCATAGCTTCACCTCCGGGTAGGCCGGGGAGCCCCCACTCCCCGGCACCCAGACCCCCCTTAGAAACCCGTCAACTGTTTCGAGATGACCCCGAATATCAGCTTCACGAGCGCCTCCACAAGATTCCCCAGCCACCCTCCTCTCAACGCGCTGATGACGATCACGATGAATGTGATCACCAAAACGACGCCCATCGCATACTCGGCTGTCGTCACCCCCTCTTCGCCACATTCAGACAGTTCGGCTATGTCGTCTTGTGTCACCGGATCCAACTCGCTGCCCACCAACAGTTCTGACATGACTAACTCCTTTCCTGTGTGCCGACCACCGGCCACGCCCACACGATGGTCGTCCGGACCGAATTTCTGTCACCGAGATCTCCGCCTGTGGATAACTCCCCCGCGAGCAGCGATCTCCATGCCCAAGTCATGACCACAACTCCCCCACGAACGCGCCGAACAGCGGAACGACGCCCAGCAGCATGAAAGCTGGCAAGAAACACACCACTAGAGGCATGACACCCCGCACGCCAGCCTGTCGAGCTCGAACCAACTCTTGCGTGTGGGCGTGCGCCCGCGCTCGCTTGGCATGATCTGAAAGCAACCCCGACAAGGCCATGCCCGACCTGACCGATCGAGCAACGTCGCGAGCGACCGGACCCCACCCGGGCTCGGCCGACAGAACTCGCCAAGCCGCCTCTTCGTCCACCCCCAGATCTACCTCGCACAGCGTCCGCCGCAACGGAGCAGCCACATCATCGGGAAGCACCAACACCACTTCGCGAACGGCCAGCCGAAGCGGGAGGCCGCTCGCCAGACCCACCCCAAGCAGGTCGCAGGCCAACGCAATCCCCCGCCACGGAATCGGTTTGCTCCGGCCCAGGGACGCCAACCAGCGCCTCAGCTTCGTTCCCCAGTCGACGCCGTCACCGAAGCGTCCACTGCTCGCCAACCGCGCCAACGGCGGCGGCCCCAACCCCCACCAAGACGCAAGTGCCCCGGCGGCAACGGCCACCAGCAACCAGTTCATGCCCCCACTCCCTCACGCGGATTCCGCGATCAAGTCGCTCCACCAAAGCCCCAGGCACGTCAGGCCGACCCCGGCCACCAAGCAGACCCAGCCGAACGGGGTGCGAACCAAGAATGCGATCGGGTCGCCTCCAAGCGCGTAGCCCAATGCGAGCCCCACCAGTGGCAGCACGCCGAGCACGCGACCGCCTGCCCGGGGCGCAGCCAACTCGATGGCTACGGTCGCGGCCGCCTCCTCGGTTTCGGCCAGCGCAGAAGCCACCGACTCCAAAGCCGACACCAAAGAGGCACCTGTGCGATGCGCCACCGTCCACGCCCCGGCCAGGTCGACCAACCCCTCGTAACCCGGCGTCTCGGCGGTTCGCAGGAGCGCAGCCGAAACGTCGCCCCCGGTGGCCTGCACCGCGCGGGCCTCGCGTAGTGGCGGGCAATCGTCCGCCTGGGACAACGCGGTCGTCGGCACCACCCCGACGCGGAGCAAGCCCGCCAGAACCCTGGCGGCTTCGGCCACCTCTGCCCTGCGTCTCGCCGCTCGCGCTCTGGCACGGTGGCGTCCGATCAAACCAGCGAAAGTCGCGGTCACGATTGCTGCGACCAAAGACACCGCCATCGCACTGCCCCCACCGAGTATTCCGGCTCCGACTACGGCCAAGACCCCAGCTAGCCACCAGGGACGCCGACGCGCCTGAGGCGGGACGGCGTCCACTGGGTGGGCCCGAACTCTCCCCAACGAGGACGCCCCTGGTGCCACCAGTGAACCGACCGCGACCCCTGCCGCAACAGCGGCTACCAATGCGATCACTGCAACATCGCCTCCAGCCGTTCCACACCTGGCCCTCTCTCAACCACGCCATCGGGAGTCAAAGTCAACGCCGGGACGCACGACACCAAACCGTCGCGCCCGGGCACGAACACGGCGATCTGTGCCAGACGCCGCCTGCCTTTTCGGTTGCGGGAAACGTGCAAAACCACATCCAGCGCGGCGGCGACGAGCGCGTGAACCGCGACCCGACCCAACCCGGCGAGAACCCCCAAAGCTTCCAGCCGAGCGGGCACCGCCGAGGGGGCGTTGGCGTGGATCGTGCCGCACCCACCCTCGTGCCCGGTGTTCAACGCGATCAGCAGGTCAACCAGCTCTGGGCCCCTGACCTCACCGACCACCAACCTGTCCGGGCGCATCCGCAGCGCCTGGCGGACGAGGTCGGTCAACGAAACCTCACCCACTCCCTCTGCGTTGGGACGCCGCCCCTCCATGCGCACGCAGTGCGGGTGATCAGGGTTCAGTTCGAAGGAATCCTCCACGATGACCAGCCGCTCGCTGGGATCAACCTCACCGAGCAGCGACCCCAACAAGGTCGTCTTTCCTGAACCCGTCCCCCCAGTGACCAGCAGAGCCCGCCGCCTGGAAACCAGCAACCGCAGGACGTCGGCCAGCACCCGGGTCAGTGACCCATTGGCCTCCCAGTCGGCCAGCGCGAGCCGGTTTCGAGCTGGCACCCGCAGCGACAGGCAGGTGCCTGGGGAGGCGACCCCGCCCAGCACCGCGTGGACGCGGGTACCGTCGGGGAGTCTGGCATCCACGAACGGCTGGCCGTCGTCCAACCGGCGGCCCACCTGAGCCGCCAACCGCACCGCCAGCCTGCGCACGTCCTCATCGGAGTCAAACCGCACGCCCACCCGCTCCAGCCCGGCTCCGCGATCCACAAACACCGATTCAGGCCCGTTGACAAGGACATCTGTTACCCCCGGCTCGGCCAGCAACGCGTCCAACGGCCCCGCCCCACGACTCTCGCGTCGCAGCGTGGTCACCGTTTCCAGCACCGCGTCGTGGCTGACCACATGCCCGAGTTCCCGCAACGCCTCGGCCACTCGGGTTGGGTCGGGATCGCTCCCGCCAGCACCGAGTTGGGCGCGGACGGCGTCCAGATCAATCCTCATCGAACGCCTCCGTTATCACCTGGTCCAGCACCCCTTTGACTGCGCGCGACCATCGCCCGCGCGCCGAGCGTCCCGGCGGAAGCCCCACCGCGGACGCCCGGGCAAGTCTCCTGTCGTAGGGCACCACGCCGACCAGCGGCATGCCGAGCGTGCTGGCAACTGCATCGGGAGCGATCGCCTCGGCGCTGCGCTTGACCACTAGTTGCGCCCCCTCGATGAGCCCTGCGCAGGACGCCGCGGCAGCAACCCCGCGCACGGTCGCGGCTACAGCCAGCAAGGTTGTACCAGCAACCCGCACGCCACCGGACGCCGACGCCCGCCCGACATCGAGCACCACCAGATCGTGGTGCCGAGCCAGCGCACCCACCACAGACTCGACCGCTGCTGGCTCCGGCGCCGTCACCCGCTCCGTGGCGACCGGACGGGACGCCGAAACCAAAGTCACCCCGTCGACGCTCGGTAGGAACTCCCGCAGGTCGCCCACCTCGCCGCGTGCCGCAAGCAGCTTCGGCCAGCGCCACCCCGGCATCCGCTCGGCGCCCACGATCAGGTCAATGCCGCCCCCGTGAGGGTCGAGGTCGACCAGCGCGCACGTGATCCCCGTGCGGGTGCCCGCAAACGCCAACCCTGCGGCTAGCGTGGACGCCCCAGCCCCGCCGTGGCCGCCAGCCACAGCAACAATCGCCGCTTTAGGACGGCTGCGGGGCGCCAACGCTCCCGCCACCAGCGGTTCGCCCGCAGGTAACCCAATGGCCTCCGCTCCCAGCGGCACCGACCAAGTGACGAGTTGCTCGGCATCGAACCCCGCTAGGTACACCCGCTCCCTGCGCCGCGGTGCGAACGCAGCCAGCGCAGCAGCCTGGTCGCCCCCCACGATCACCACCTCGTGGCTAACCCAGTCGGCAGCCAGCGCGGCCGGGTCGTCCATCACGTCCACACCCACCCGTAGCGCCGCCGCAGTTGCCAGCACCGCATCCGCAATCCGCTCCGAGGCGGTCAGGAGCACAACTGTCCTAGAGTCCATGCCCCCACAATGGTCGTCGCACCTCAAAATCGGTCAACGATTTTTCGGGCTGTGGATCACCGGGCGCGCCGTCCACACGTCGACCTAATGGTCTTGACAAGCTCTACTATCGACGCCATGGCCTCCACCTTCCCCACCTTCCCGCCAGCTGCCGGTCAGTGGCTGATCGGCGGACGCGGTTTGCGGGTGCTAGTCGTGGGCCTTTCAGCCTTCAAGATCGTTCCGACCGTAGGAGATCACCAGCTCACCGTCGTGGTCGACGACGTTCGCCAAGGCCAGAAGGTGCACCGGCGGCGTCCCGAAGCCACCGTGGTGGTGGCAGACCCCCACCGTCTGCCCCTGCTGCCCACCAGCTTCGACGCGGTGCTGGTCAGCCAGTCGCTCCACCAGCTAACCCTCGGCGAAGCCGTGCAGGAGTTCGCGCGGGTGCTGAAACCGGGTGGACGCATCGCCGTGGCGTACACGGTGCGCGACGACTCTGTGCCCTGGGTGCGTCGACTCATCGCGCTTGTGCGCGGGATCGACCCCACGGCGATGCCCGGCTCGTACGGGAAGGAGTCGGTGAGCGAACTCGCCGCGTCCCCGTTCGTGTCAGCAGTAGCCGAAGAGGAGTTCCGGCTGTGGGTGCCGATCTCTCGGGTTGGTCTGCTCGACATGGTCGCCAGCAGGTTCCCCCAACTTGAGCAAGGACGCCTAGCCGCACTGTTGGAAGAGGTGGGTGAGCTTTACGAGTCGTCCTCGCGAGCCCCCCAACCTCTCCTGCTGCCTTACCGGGTGTCCTGTGTTCGGGTGAGTATTTCGCACGAGGAGTTCACCTCTGCGCTCCACCCGCCCACGCAGGGGATCCCCATCCGACTCTGAACGGCGAACGGTGGCAGGGTGGCAATGCGCCCACTAGCATGAATACTGAAGAGCCAGCCAAAGGAGTCGACATGGCGAACCAGACGAACCTCTCCGAAGTGATTGCTGCCATCCAGTCAGATGTCAAGGCGATCGTCGCCGGTGAGATCGAACTGGCGAAGGCAGAGATGGTCCCCCAGATGAAACAGGCTGGGCTTGGTGCTGGCATGTTCGGGGCGGCTGGCTACCTTGCGCTCACGGGGGCGCACTTACTGTTTTTCGGCGCCAGCTTCGCGGCCGCTGCGATCTACTGGAACCTCGTCCCCCAACCCTGGCCGTTGGTGCTGGGTTTCGCCACCGTCGCCCTTATCTCGCTGGTGCTCGCCGGAGCGCTTGCACTGATGGGCAAGTCGAAGGTCAAGGTGAAAGGCCCCACGAGCACGATCGCACACGGGCAAGAGTCGGTAGCAGCCGTGAAGTCGGCCATCTCCGCTGGCCAGGCTGAGGTCAACGCGCCGAAGTCGCGCTGACCTCACGCTAGGCGGTAGATCCGCGACTCCCAAGGACGCAGCGTCGCCACCTCTGAAGTGGCTAGGCCGTGGGTGCCGAGCAACAGCTCGGCGTCCTCCATACTTGGAAGCTCAGCCATCGGCAATGCGCGCAATTTCGAGGTCATGTTGGCCACAACGAGCCACCGCTCTGACCCCAATTCGCGCAGGATCACCCAGAACCGCTCGTCGTCAGGCAGCAGTAGTTCGAAAGTGCCGCGGGCCACGATCTCGTTGGAGTGCCGTAACTCGATCAGTTTGCGGTAGTGGTGGAACACCGAATCGGGGTCGGACACCGCTTCAGCGGCGTTGATCTCGACGTAGTTGGGGTTGACTTCGATCCAAGGATGGCCAACCGTGAACCCCGCCTGGGGTTCCGCAGACCACTGCATGGGCGTCCGGGCGTTATCGCGTGACATGGCGGCGAGCCCCGCCAACACGTCCGCCTCGGGCATGCCTGCGGCTAGCGCCTCGCGGGCGAGCCCGTGAGCCTCGATGTCGTGATATTGATCCAGCGAGGTGAAGCCAGCATTCGTCATACCGATCTCTTCGCCCTGGTAAATGTATGGGGTGCCCCGATGCAAATGGAGGACGGTGGCCAGCGTCTTCGCCGACGCGACCCGGAACTCCGGGCTGTCATCACCAAAGCGAGACACCGCGCGCGGCTGGTCGTGATTGTCCCAATACAACGAGTTCCACCCCTCGTCAGCCAGCTCGGCTTGCCAGCGGGCGAGGTTCTTCTTCAGGTCCGATAGCCGTAGTGGCAGCACTATGAGTTTCGATTGGCTGTCTTGATCGAGTTGGACATGCTCAAAGGTGAAGATCATGCCGAGCCGCGGGTGATGCTGAGAGGTATATTCGCGCCCCTTCTCTGCCGTCGCAAGGATCATCTCGCCCACAGTGAACAGTTCGCGGGAATCAATGCCAACAGCCTCGTTC
>CAYMMF010000035.1:0-4443 GCA_964391475.1 uncultured Propionibacteriaceae bacterium
CGTTCCTGCGGCCCGGACGTACGCCCGGAGTACCAGCTTTGGGCGAAAGCCGTCCGGATCGACGTGAAGCTGGGGGTCGAAATGTGACCCGGCCGACCATCAACGACGTCGCGCGGGTGTCGGGGGTCTCAAAGGGCACGGTCTCTCGGGTCCTCAACAACCACCCCAAGGTCTCCCAAGGAGCCCGCGAGGCCGTGCAAGCCGCGATCGAACAGCTCGGTTACCAAGCCAACGTTCACGCTCGTTCGTTGGCCACCGGACGCAACGACGCGATCGCTTTGATCATCGCCGACGCCCGCGACCAACTCTTTAGGGATCCGACGTTCTTCGAGCTGATCGAGGGAATCCGGGACGGACTAACCAACACTCCCATCAACTTGGTGTTGCTGATGGGCGGCACCATTGCCGAAGATCGGCGAACGGTTTCCTACATCAACTCCGGTCACGTCGACGGGCTGATCCACCTCAACCCGTACATCGACGACCCCATCACCGAAGGGCTTGCGGGCAGCCCGCTTCCGATCGTGATGTGCGGCCCGCGTCCTTCGCTGGTGTTGCCTAACAGAAACTGGATGGTCACTATCGAGGACGCCAAAGGCGTCCGGCTCGCCCTCGACCACCTAGCCTCGCGTGGCGCTAAGACGATCGCGATGGTGGGTGGCTACCCGCGCGGAGTCTCAGCGGGAGTGCGCAAGCAGGCATACAAGGAGTGGATGGGCGCCAGCTACAGCGAAGACCTGTACGAGCCGGGCGACTACAGCTCGGATTCCGGACAGGCAGCTTTCGAGCTACTGCTGGATCGGCGTCCCGACATCGACGCGGTGTTCTGCGCGTCCGACCGAATGGCCCGAGGAGCGATGGAGACCGCCCGAATCAAAGGACGCCGAACCCCCGAAGACCTGCTGATCATTGGCTTCGACGACCACGAGGTGGCAGAAACCACCGATCCACCGTTGAGCACTATCCACCAACCGATCCGACAAGTCGGCCAGACAGCGATCGCCACCCTTCTGGCGGCGCTGTCCGGCGCGTCCCCCCAAGACAAGGTATTCCCCACCACGCTGGTCGTTCGCAGCAGCACGGGTGTGGAAGCAACAACTGGTCCTCTATCCCTCACCTAAAGGAAGTGAATTCATGTCCCAGCTCAAGCGAACTAGTCCGCTACCGAGCTTCAACCGACGAACGCTGTTCCGGGGCGCAATGGCCACCGGACTTGCGGCCGGAGGTATGGGCCTGCTGACCTCGTGCAGCGGCGGCGGCTCAGCGTCAAACGTGGTGAGGATCGGCGCCTACCAAGGCGACGAGGTGCCGCGGCGGGCGTTGACCAACATGGTCAACGGGTTCCCGGGCGATGTCGAAGCCCGAATCAACTTCGTGCAAGGCAACCCGGACGACATTTTCACCTGGTTCGCTGGCTACCGTGCCCGGTTCTTCGCCGACAACGACCTGGTGAGCGATTTGAGCGACATTTGGGCCAACTTCCAAGGGTTCCCCGAGTCGATCAAGAACGCCTCGTCCACCCTCGACAACCGCCAGGTACTCGTCCCGTCCACCTACTACCCGTGGGCGGTGTTCTACCGTCCCAGCGTGTGGAAGGCCCGCGGTTACACCGAGCCAAAGACCAAGGCAGAGTGGCTCACCTTGTGCGAGAAGATCAAGGGTGACGGCATGACCCCACTCGCGTTCGCCAACAAGGGCGGCTGGGAGGCCATGGGCACCTTCGACATGCTGAACCTGCGGGTCAATGGTTACGACTTCCACATCTCTTTGATGGCGGGCGAGGAAGCCTGGGACGGCGAAAAGGTCAAGAACGTGTTCAAGGCATGGGGAGAGTTCCGGCCGTTCGAACAACCGGACGCCAACGGCCGCACCTGGCAGGAGGCCGCCCAGGCGATTCTCAATGAGCAGGCCGCGATGATGACCATCGGCATGTTCATCGGCCAGCAGTTCGAGACCACGCAGTTCGCCGAAGACCTCGACTTCTTCATCTACCCCGAGTTCGATCCCGCGATCGGAGCCGACGTAGTCGAAGCCCCACTGGACGGCTTCATGCTCGCTCGCAGGCCACGCAACCCGGAAGGGTCGAGAGCGATGCTGTCCTACCTGGCCACCCCCGAAGCCGTGAACATAACGTTGAAGTACGACCCGTCGGTGATCGCAGCCAACAGCCTGGCCGACCAGAGCTCGTACTCGGCGTTGCAGAAGAAGGCCGTTCGCACCATCGAAGAGGCAGCGAATATCTCGCAATTCCTCGACCGCGACACCCGGCCGGACTTCGCGTCCACCGTGGTCGGCCCGGCGCTGCAATCGTTCATCCGGAACCCGAATGACATCGACCGAATCCTGCTCAGTGTCGAACGTCAAAAGCAGTCGATCTTCGGCTGACTAGCCCAACAAACCAAGGAGGTGGACGAATGTCAACCAGTACGCCCTTGACGAGTAAGGGCACCGCAAGCACAAAGAAAAAGAGCCCGGTGGTCACAACCAAACTGAACTCCCGGGATAAGACAACGATGATCCTGATGGCGGCAATCCCAACGGTGTTGGTCGTCGGGTTGGTCTGGTTCCCAGCGGTCGGATCCGTAATCCTTTCCTTCACGGACTGGAACGGCATCGGCCCGTTGTCAGATATCAGATTCATCGGGGTCCAGAACTTCATCGACATCATGACGATCTACCCGCCGTTCTGGCCGGCGCTCACGCACAACGTGTTGTGGCTACTGTCGTTGTTCTTGATCTTCACGCCGCTGGGCATGTTCTTGGCGGTGCTTGTCGACCGCGAGATCAAAGCGACCCGGTTCTACCAGACGTCGTTCTACCTGCCGGTCGTGCTCTCTGGTGCGCTGATCGGTTTCATCTGGCAACTCATCTACTCCCGTGACCAAGGCTTACTGAACGCCGTGATGGGCACGTCGATCGACTGGTACGGAAACCCGGATGTGAACCTGTACGCGGCGATGGTCGCCAACGGTTGGCGCCACGCTGGTTACATCATGCTGCTCTACTTAGCGGGCTTGAAGGGCTTCGATCCCGCACTGGCTGAGGCGGCGTCCATCGACGGCGCTGGCCAGGTGAAGACGTTCTTCCTTGTGACTTTCCCGGTGCTGCGTCCGACAAACATGATCGTGCTGGTTATCACCTTCATCGATGCGTTGAGAGCCTTCGACCTGGTCTGGATCATCAACCAGGGCCGCAACGGTCTGGAGCTGATCGCAACCCTCGTCACCGCGAACATTGCAGGTGAAGCGAGCCGGGTCGGCTTTGGATCGGCTCTGGCGACTCTGATGTTGGTGTTGAGTTCGATCTTCATCTTCATCCAGTTGCGCATCATGGTGAAGGGAGACGACTGACATGAGCGCCCAAACCATTGAAAAAACGCAAGTCGACTGGAGCCAGTACGAGCTTCGTAAAAACAAGCTGACCCCAACCCGGGTGGTGCTGTACGCGTTCTTGACGTTCATGGCGTTGCTTTGGTTGCTGCCGATGCTGCTCGCGCTATACAACTCGTTCCGCGACTTCGGGTACACACTGGAGCACGGCTACGTGTCGTTCGGCGGGTTCACCCTCGACAACTACCCCAACGCCTGGCGACGTGGCGGGTTCGGCACCAGCTTCTGGAACTCAGCGATCATCACGATCACTGCGGTCGTATTCACTCTGGCGATGTCCAGTTCGATGGCGTTCGTCCTAGCCAGAGTCAAAATGCGATACAGCTTCACGCTGCTAGCCGTCTTCGTGGCGGCGAACTTGCTGCCGCCGCAGTCGCTGCTCAGCCCGATCTACCGGATGTTCCGCTCGATGCCGCTGCCCTACTGGATGTCGGAGTCGGGTTCGCTGCTGGACACGCACCTCAGCGTGATCTTGATCAACGTCGCATTCCAGACCGGTTTCTGCACCTTCGTGTTACGCAACTACATGATCGGTCTGCCGAACGCCATGTACGAGGCGGCAGAAATCGACGGCGCGTCACTTTGGTACCAGTTCTACGGAATCACCCTGCCGCTGATCAAACCCGCCCTGGCGGCGCTCGCGACGCTGCAGGTCGCGTGGATCTACAACGAGTTCTTCTGGGCAACCGTGCTGCTGCAATCCGGTGACAAGATGCCGGTGACCAGCTCGCTTAACAACCTCAAGGGCACGTTCTTCACCGACGCCAACCTGCTATCAGCCGGTTCGATCATCGCAGCACTTCCTGTGCTGGTGATCTTCTTCGTCCTGCAGAAGCAGTTCGTCGCCGGCCTGACCCTAGGGTCGGTCAAGGACTAGTTCTTGGTCGCCACCAAGATGGGGAGGACGCCGGGCCGACAGGTCCGGCGTCCTCCCCTTTTAAATACGTGGTTAGCTGAGGAGCCCGGATGGCTGAGGAGCCCGGATGGCTGAGGAGCCCTCATGGCTGAGGAGCCCTCATGAAACCGGTTGGCTGAGGAGCATCCGCAGGATGCG
>CAYMMF010000035.1:4453-6869 GCA_964391475.1 uncultured Propionibacteriaceae bacterium
GAAGCACCATCTCTAACACCCAAACCCTTCGAGACGGCCCTACCGGAGACCTCCTCAGGGAACCGGACGGGCGAGTCCCTTGCCAGACGGCCCTACCGGGCCTCCTCAGGGATCCGGGCAGCTAAGAAACCCAGACGGCTGAGAGACCGACCACTTGCTCGCCCACATGGTTGTAGCGGTCGACGATCCAGGTAGCCGGTTCGGCCTCGAACCGCTCGGGCTCGGACGCCGTCCAAACCGGGGGCTCCTCGTCGCCGGACACCACCCAAGCCGCCTGACGCGCCGCGCCAAGCGCGACGTACTCCCCCGGTGCGGGCACATCGACGCCTACGCCGAGGATCGCTGGGGCGATCGTCCGGGTGGCCAGCGACTTTGCGCCCCCGCCGATGAGGGAAACCCTGTTCACTTCCACCCCCTGGGCGCGTTGGGCGTCCAACCCGAACCGCATCAAGCAAAGCAAACCTTCCACAGCCGCCCGAGCAATGTTCTCTCTGGTCATGTTGGCCAAAGTCATCCCCGCAAGCGTGCCGGTGGCTTGCGGAAGGTTGGGCGTCCGCTCGCCGTCCAAGTACGGAATCTCGACTATACCGCCGGCGCCTGGTTCGGCAGCGAGCGCTAGCCGGTCGAACTCGTCGTGATCTGCTCCCAGCACGCGGGCCGAGGCGTCCACGATGCGCGACGCATTCAGCGTCACGGTGAGTGGCAGGAACCCTCCCAGCGCGTCAGCAAAACCGGCCACCAACCCCGTCGGATCGTGGACGGGCGTGGCCGAAACCGCAGCAACCACACCAGAAGTGCCCAGCGAAACCGAAACTTCACCAGGGTGCAGGCCGACGCCCAGCGCCGCACCCGCGTTGTCGCCGCAGCCAGGGCCGACCAAGGCGTCCCCCAAACCCAACAGCGGGCTGCCATTACCAGCCGACTCGCTCGGGCCCAGGACGTGTGGCAGGACGATGTGAGCAATCTCAGCCTCGGTGCGCCGCAAGGCTTGGGCTATCAGATCACGGCGGTAAACGTTAGCCACCGGATCGAAATAGCCGGTGCCCGAGGCGTCCGACCGGTCGGTGACTAGGTCTTCCAGCCGACCGGTACCCCGAATCTTCCAGGTCAGCCAGTCGTGTGGCAGGCAGATCGCCGCGATCCGGGCGGCATTCTCGGGCTCGTTGTCGGCGACCCACCGCAGCTTGGTGACCGTGAAGGACGCCACCAGCACCAACCCGGTCGCCTCAGTCCACGTTTCGACGCCAAGCTCATCCATCAGATCGGACGCCGCCTGCGCCGAGCGGGTGTCATTCCACAACAGCGCCGGACGAATAACCTCGCCTTCGGCATCCAACAGCACCATGCCGTGCTGCTGACCACCGACGCTGATACCGGTGACGTCAGCCAACCCACCGGCCGATTCGGACGCCTCACCAAAAGCCGTCCACCAAAAATCAGGGTGACATTCGGTGCCGTCCGGGTGGCGGGCCGCCCCCTGCCGGACGATCCGGCCAGTTTCGGCGTCCACGATTAGAACCTTGCACGACTGGGTGGACGAATCGACACCAGCAACTAAAGACATTGAGAGTTCCTTCCTGACAAGCGATCGCGAAGGCGGGTACGACTTCCGCTCTGGAGACCCGGCGAAGCCCGCTCGTTAATCATCTCTCATCTTCAGCAGCGCGGGATCGAAGTCGAAATAACCTAAAAATCAAGCGAATAAATCGTCTGGCAAGAAGGAACGAGGTCACCCCTATGCTCCACAAAACACAGCTTCAGCAATCATCCGGGGTCAGACGGTTGCAGGATCTGCACGCCGTTCCAGCCCGCACCGACGATGCGCTGGCGTCATCAAACACTGACTTCCGGGCATGGGCGCGCAGTGTTCTTGAGGCAACGAACCCCTCACACACCGGGCGCGTGGATGAGATTGACGTGCTCAGGGACGGGCACAAACTGTTGATGCTAGTCCGCCATAACGGCCAGTGGCTGGCGCTCAAGCAGTACGCCGACGACAGGGGCGCATGGACGCAACGCTGGATGCAACTTCTCGCGGACGCGGGAATGGTGCCGTCGGCGCAGCACTCCATCACACCGGCTCGTGGCTGGTCGGCGCACCATCGCACACTGGTAGCTGACCGTGCGCCCGGAGAATCGTGGGCGAGTAGTCTGCTCGCGCAGCCAACCGAGCGCGACGCGATCGCTGCGGGCGTCGCCGGATGGGTGGCGCACTTGCAGTCGCTCTCGCTACCTCTGCCGGATCGCTCTGGCTACCGCGCCGGCGACCAGTTGATCGAACAGAGCACTGTGCTTGCCAGTGAGTTTCCGGGGTGGGCAGCCCGCATCACAGACCTGGCCGAAGCCAGCCACCGACGACTTTACGGATCGTTGGGGCGTCAGCCAGTTCTCGTCCCCTCCCATGGCGATCTACATC
>CAYMMF010000035.1:6879-15357 GCA_964391475.1 uncultured Propionibacteriaceae bacterium
CCGGGCAACATCTTCATTGACGTCAACGAATCGATGCAGTTCACGGCGATCGACCTAGACACAGTCGGAATGCGTCGTCCCGCCTACGACATCGGCTACGCGTTGTCGCAGATGCTGGTCTCCTCGTGGATGCACACCGGTTCGTTCGCTCCCGGGGCGGGCGCTGGGTTGGCGTTCTGGAATCACTGGAAGACAGCCTCCGGGCACGATTCGGACGCGGTCCCGGCAGAGGTAACCCGCGCGCTCGTCCAGAGCTTGCACTTCGAACTCATCACCTACCGCACAAACCGTCTCGAGTTGCTGGGCCTATGGCTGGGGCTTGCCGAAGCAATGCTTCGCGACGGCGTCGCCAGCACTCTCAACCAGCTCATCGCACCGAAAGGAACTGACCGATGACTGCTCCAATTGCTTTCGTTCATCACGCCAACCAGTTTGTGATCACCGACGGGTACCCAAATCGGGAGGGGATCAGCGTGATTTCCGCCGGATTCGACGCGGTGATGACACTCCACGTCGAGCTCGGTGTGCCCATGTCGTTGCACATCTCTGGGCCCGTGTTGGAGTCGTTGGCCTGGCATCGGCCTGCCCTGTTGGACCGCCTACGGGAGCATCTTACAAGCGGTTTTGTGAGTTTGATCGGCGGCACCTATGGCGAGAACATCATGCCGCTGGCGACGGCGTCCCACAATCGTCGCCAGTTGCGTGCCTTCCACGACCTAGCCGAGGATCTGTTGGGAATCCCTCGGGCTGCGTTGCAGACCGCATGGGTCCCGGAGCGCGTGTGGGACACCGCGTCCTGCGCGACCCCGCTTCTCGACGAGTCGGCCACGGGGGTTGCATACCGGCGCGTGCTGCTCGACGACCGGTTGACATTCCCACTCCGCAGGGGCTCCTACGAGGGAAGCCCGCGTCAAGAGTTCGACGAAACCGGGCCGTACCGCTGGCACGAAACCGGGTTCCCGTCCTCCGTGCGCGGCCTGCTGCAACCAGATTTACTCGCGCCATACAAGATCGCAGGCGCCGACGGGCTGGTCGCGGTGCCGATCGCTTCGCATCTTCGCTACCTGGTTCCGCCGCATCACCCTGACCATCTTCGGTTGCTCGCCGAGTTGGGCGACGTGACGGCCAGCGCCTCGCCGGGATCGCTCTTGGTGTTCGCCGACGATCTGGAGCGGGTCGCCGGTGTCGGCGGCTGGGATTCCCGTGGGCTTGAGCGTTACGCGCTTTTCCTGCGGTGGCTGCGTAACAGCGACGTTTTGCACCCGGTCGACTTGGACGACTGGTGCAACCAAGTGGAGCCAGAACGAGAACTTGAGCTGGAAGCAGGAACCTACTTCGAGTTGGCACACCACCACGGAGCTGGCGAGAATTACCACCGCTGGTCGAAGGATCGGCGTTGGCAACCGTACGCGAAGCGTTTGGAGCGGGTCGAGATCGCGGTCGAGCAGGCTGAGCAAGACGGCGCAGATCCGTATCTGTGCGAGCTGGCGGAACGGTTGCTGTTGCTTGGTCGTCACGAAACCGCCTGGCAGGATCCGGACGCCGAAGGTGGGCGTGCTCCCGCACCGTGGGCGTGCGCCACTGCCGCGCATGCGAGCGACGCGCTGCCTGTGTTGGCTGCTGCCCGGTGGGCGGCGTTCCCCGGCAAGCACGGATTGCGGGTTCTGGTCACCGACATCGACGAGGACGGCGAAGACGAGGTTGTGATGAGCAACGATCGATTGTTCGCTGTGCTCAGCCCACGTCACGGCGGAAGGTTGACCCTGCTGGTCACCCGCGGGGACGACGCCGACGAGTCGGACGGACGCCGGGGCGTCGTCCTGGTGGGGAACCCAGCCGACCATTGGAATTTCCAAGCCGAGCTGGGGAAGCACATGGATGAGCCGCCGAACCATCCTGGGGCGTTGGCGGTGCTGGGCACAGAGAATCACCGGCACGGTCTGGGTCGGGTCGAGGTGACCGAACATTTCGCGTTGGTTGAACTGATCGATGTGGAACCCGGCACGGATCGCGGCCTGAGCAAACGGATTCTTCTGAGCGACACGGCGAGCAGCCTGGTGGCGGGCGTCTGGCGTGGCGGGCTTCCGGGCGAGTTGCGCACCGCGGTAGCGCTGTCTCCCGACTATCTGGGTCTGCTCAAGGGTGGACGCCGATCGGTCTCGGTCGCCAACGGAAACGCCTGGTGGAGTGTCAGCTCAGCCGGGACGAATGCGTGGGTCGCCTACGATCCGGGCGAAGGCACCGACGGGTTGGTTGGCACTAGTCCGGTCACCGGTCACGCGTTGGTCGGCGCTGTCGACAGTTGCGGTCGGCACGCGCACCTAGTGATAGGTACCGGTCATGTCGACGACACCACAGGCCCCGAATTGATCAAAGCCGCGCTGCCACACCTTCATCCGGAGGTAACGACAGCGCCGTTGGAGGCTGCTTGGGGCGAAAAGTACCTCTCGGTTCGGGAGCCTACTGGGGAGTTGACTAATGTTTGATGTGTTACGGCGGTTCGGCCCAAACATGCGCCCATATCGCGCCCAGATGCTGTTGGGCGGGTTGCTGGTGCTGTTCGTGTCTGCCGTTGAGTTGTTGTTGCCCTGGCCATTGAAGGTCGTGGTGGACGACGTGCTGCAGAACCGCCCCCCGCAGGGGATTCTCGGACGACTACTCGGGCCAGCCGCAGAGAATCAGATGATTGTGTTGGCCGTGTGCGCGGCGTCGCTGATTTTTTTGGCAGCGCTCGCCGCTGGCGGAACTTACCTTTCGGCTCGGCTGCTTCAGGGCATCGGGGAGCGGATTATCGCCGATCTTCGCACCGAGATTTTCGCCCACCTTCAGCGGTTGTCGTTGTCGTTCCACAACAAGCAACGAGTTGGAGACCTGACCACGCGGTTGACCGGTGATGTGTCTGCAATCCAGGCGCTGCTGGTGGCCGTCTTCGGCACCATGTTGCCCAACGTGACGCTGCTCGTCGGGATCGTGATCGTGGCCGTGGTCATCGAGCCGATTTTCGCGGTGCTGCTGTTGTGCATCGCACCAGCCTTCTACCTGGTGGTTAGGCATTACCGCGGTGTGATCAAGCAGGCGTCCCTCGATGCCCGAGTTCACGAGGGGCAGGTTTCGAGTCACGTGACCGAGACGCTCTCTACGATCCGATTGGTGCAGAGTTTCGCGAGCGAGCGGCGCGGGCTGGCCCGGTTCTCGCACTATTCCCACGCGCGGTTGTCTGCCGGGTTGCGGCAGGTTGACCTGCAGTCGCGTCTGCCAGCGATGGTCGAGTTGATTTCCCAGACCGGACGGGCAGCTGTCTTGTTCGTGGGAGCGGTC
Source organism: uncultured Propionibacteriaceae bacterium (assembly GCA_964391475.1). Taxonomy (GTDB): domain Bacteria; phylum Actinomycetota; class Actinomycetes; order Propionibacteriales; family Propionibacteriaceae; genus Propioniciclava. The sequence goes on from CAYMMF010000035.1 coordinate 10,198, forward strand.
ATGGTGCTTAACGGCCGGATGAGCCTGGGCGTGCTGCTGGTGCTGTTGGCCTATTTGCAGCAGGTGTACTCTCCGATGAAGGCGCTAGCCCGGCTGACGTCCACGGTGAGTAAGGCGCAGGTCGGTGCGGAACGGGTCGACGAGGTTTTACGCTCCCGCGCTTTGGTGCAGGAGCACCCCAAAGCGTTGCCAGCGCCAACGCTACGCGGCCAGGTTGAACTGCGAGACGTCTCCTTCGGGTACGAGCCCGACCGGATGGTGCTGCACAACGTGTCGCTGCACGCAGAACCCGGTCAACTTGTTGCCCTAGTTGGGACGACGGGCGCCGGCAAGTCGACCATCGCCAGCCTGATCTCGCGGCTTTACGACGTGGATGACGGGCGCGTGTTGTTGGACGGGAACGACGTCCGGTTCTTGACGCTGGAGTCGGCGCGGCGGCAAGTGGCCGTCGTCCCCCAGGATCCGTTGCTCGTGTCGGGTTCGATCCTGGAAAACATCGCCTACGGAACGCCACAAGCCAGCCGGGAGCAACTCATTGCTGCCGCTCGGGCTGCTTACGTGGACGAGTTCGCCGAATCGTTGCCGGATGGCTACGACACCCACGTGACTGAAGGTGGCACGTCCCTCTCCGGCGGCCAGCGCCAGCGGATCGCGATCGCGCGGGCGTTGGCAGCGGACGCCCCGATCGTCGTGCTGGACGAGCCGACCAGCGGCCTTGACGCTGTGAGCGAGTCGTTGGTGATGCGGGGGTTGGCGCGACTAACTGCCGGACGCACCGTGATCGTGATCGCGCACCGGTTGAGCACGCTGCGCGAAGCCGACCGAATTTACGTGATCGAGCACGGCCGAGTTGCGGACGAGGGCACCCACAACGAACTGCTGACAAGAGCTGGCACCTACCGGGATATGACCCAGCTGTTAACCGTGTCCTGAGTGGCAAGAGATGACGCTTTCGCGTCATCTATGATCGGACTGTGTGCCCACGTCCATTCGATCAGGATGCGGCTGTTGCGGATGTCGGCGTTCTGCTAGGTGAGCTGCTTGGTCGACCGCTAGATGATTTGGTGGTGACCCAGCAGTTCGAACGTGGGCGTCGAAGGTTGTTGATGGCTACCGTGCGTCCGGTCGGCGAGCAGCCGATTCCGGTAGTGCTCAAGTTGTACCCACACCATGACGCAGAGGGGGACGGCACCTGGGCTGCCGAAGTTGGGTGGCGGATGGAGGCGTCCGGGTTCGGTCCGGGCAGCCTGTTTCGGGTGGCACCAACGTTAGGTGTTCGCTCAGGTGCACTGCTGTGCGAGCTCGCTCCCGGAACTTTATGGCGATACGCGATCGGCACCCCAGGTGGGGTATTGGCGTCTGAGTTGGTGGGGGCGTGGCTAGCTCGGCTGCAGCGCTGGGATCAAGATTTACCGCCCGGAACGCTGCGAGGCAGCGAGAGCGTCGCGCAGCAGACATCCGAACTTGCGGTGGCTAGCGGTGCTGCCGCTGCTGCGGTGCGCTGCTGCGGATCGGAATTGGCGGCTCGGCTGATCGAACCACTACCGGCCCTGCCTAGCCATGGAAATGCGCATCCGGAGAATTTCTTTATCAATCTTGACGTGGAGCCTGCCGTGGTGACCGCGATCGACCTCGACACCCTCGCCACCAGAGAGGCAGCCCACGACATCGGCTACGCGATCGGGCAAGCGCTCATCCGGTCGCGCCGGGTGCCCGGCCCCGAGCACGGATACGTGGCTGCGCTTTCGTTGTTGGATGGCTACCGGAGCGAAGGCGGAGTTGCCTCGGACGAACGAGTGGCCACACAGACCGCTCGCGCCCTCTTTCAGGCGGTTCATCACGAGGCGGTGATACTGGGCAAGGGGCCTGCCCCTGTGACGGAAGATATGCCCGTCATCGCCGACCTGCTCGAAAAGGGGTTCTCAGCACTTCGCCCACTCGCGCCCCGCGGTTGATGCGGGGGCTGGTCGCTCCCCGCCAGTGGGGGCTCCGCAGTCGCCCAGTGCGCCGTTTCGGAGCGGGCGACGGGAATCGAACCCGCACTGTCAGCTTGGGAAGCTGAAGTTCTACCATTGAACTACGCCCGCATGCCGCCGGAGCGACCACGCCAGTGTAGCCATAGTCGCTCCCTCTCGCACACTCGCGACCTGTCTCCAGTCTGGCCTTCGCAGATTTGGGGCAAGCGCTGGAAACGTGCGTCGACATCGTCACGCGCCTTCGTCCGAACGCCTCGAAAGGGGTGCCCCGCGTCCTCCCCTGAATGATCCCCGATCCAACTCGACCCGGGCGCCAAGGCGTCCTACGGTGGAGGTGTGAACAACCTTCCGACTCCAAACGAGCCCTTGCGCAGAGCCACACCCGGGCAGATGCGGGTATCGGACGCCGACCGTAACCTTGTGATTGACCTGCTTGGCGCCGCCTACGCCGAGGGCCGGATCACGCGTGATGAGCATGACCAACGGCTCTCACAAGCCATGGCTGCCCGCACGTTCAACGACCTGGTGCCGCTGACCGTTGACCTCGCAGACGTCCCATTCCCCACAGGACTTAACCACACAGCAATTGAGCCAGCGTCGTCCGGCGTGGATACGGTGTTCGCGGTCTTCTCCAGCACTGAACGGCGCGGCAACTGGCAGGTGCGCGAACACACCTCGGTGATGTCGATATTCGGAGGCGTGAAACTCGACCTGACCCAGGCGGTTTTCACCTGTGCGGTGGTGGAGTTCAACGTGATCGCCATGTTTGGCGGTGTGGAAATCAAGGTGCCCGCTGGTGTCCGAGTACGCAATGAGGTGCTCGGCGTCTTCGGCGGCACTGACAGCAAACGGATCGGCCCACCCATCGATGGCGCTCCCACAATCGTCGTCAAAGGGATGGCCCTCTTCGGCGGAGTAGAGGTAAAAGGCCCTCGTTAGACTGCGCCATGCCATCTAACTCCACACTGTTCGAGCCGCCCGGTGGCACCTGGCTGCGCCTATCACCGAACTACGCCACCGTCATTCGGATCAGTAGCACAATCGGGACGGTGCTCTTCTTCGGGATCGTCGCCATCGCGGCGTGGTTCTTGCTGCACCGAGGGTGGGTGCTCGGCACAATCGCAGCCCTCGGCGTCGTATGGCTCACTTGGCGCCAATGGCGGGCTGGCCGCTGGGTGCGGTCGTGGGGATACGCCCAACGCGACGGCGACCTGTGCATCACCCACGGTTTGTGGTGGAAGGAACTGACCATCATTCCGTACGGCCGCATGCAAATGGTCAAAGTCAACTCCGGCCCGATCGACCGCGCCTTCGGGCTCGCGAGCGTAGAACTGATTACCGCGAGCCCGTCGACTGCGGCGTCCATTCCCGGGTTGCCGATCGCGGACGCAACCATCCTGCGTGACCAACTTATCGAACTGTCGGACGCCCAAGGTTCCGGCCTGTGAACGGCGAACGCCTCCACCCGGCGACGCCTTTCGTCAAAGCCTGGCTGATCGTCGTCGCATTCGTGTGGTTCGTCGGACGCCAGGTTTACCGCGAGCGTGACAGCGAATTGACACTCAGCGACCTGCCCTGGTGGGCCTGGCTGTTCCTAACGTTGCCACTGTTTTTCATGCTGCTGGGCGCCTGGAGTTGGTGGATCACCCGGTTCTTCATCGACGACACCGAACTCCGCATCGAACAACGCGGCTTGTCGCACGAATCACGGCGCATCGCGTACTCGCGCATCCAGTCGATCGATCTCACCCAGCCGTTCGCCGCTCGCCTGCTCGGCTTGGCCGAGTTGACCATAGACGTGGGCGCCGGGGAATCCGCAACTCTGTCGTACCTCAGCCGCGGGCGCGCTGACGAACTGCGCTACCAGTTGCTGAAACGCGCCCAAGCGGTCTCGGTGTCGGCCGCTTCTTCGATGGACGCGTCCGAACCCCACACCGCTTCCAGCATTTGGGACGACCACGCGCCCCAAGACCAGGTGCTCGTTCGACTGCAAACCCAAGACCTGATCCTCGGGGCGGCGCTTGCGCACCAACTGTGGTTGCTAGTCCTGGTGCTGGGAGTCGGGCCGCTTGTAGCAGCACTTTTGATTCCCGGTGTGCCCCTAGAGGCGTTCGGCGCTGGCGCCCTTCCGCTGATTATCGCCGTCTGGGGGTTCGTTGCCAACCGGGTGACAAGCCAATTCAGGTACACCCTCGCCCAAACCCCCAACGGATTGAAGATTACCCGCGGCATGACAACCCTGCGCACGCAAACCGTGCCCGTCCACCGGGTTCAAGCGGTCCGCATCACCCAGTCGATCCTTTGGCGACTTATCGGACGCCAACGCGTCGACCTCGTCGTGTTAGGGGGCGGCGGATCGTCCGCCGACAACGAAGACGCCAGCGGCACCCTGTTACCTATCGGGACGCCCACCCAAGTTCGTGCCGCTATCAACGCGATTTGGCCCGACTTCGACCACGAATCGATCGCCATCACGCCTCCACCTCCTCGTGCGCGCTGGCTAGCACCGCTCGCCTACCCGTGGCTTGGGTACGGCCATGACGATCGGGTCGCGATCGCGCGAACCGGTTGGCTCACTAGGACGATCGTCGCAATCCCCCACCATCGGCTCCAATCACTGAACGTCTCCCAGGGACCGATCGACCACATGCTCGGCGTCGCCACCGTAAGCCTTCACACGTCCAAGTCAGCTGGCACAGGTCTGATATTGATCGCGGATACCTCCGAATCCCGAAGTTGGATCCACGACGAAATTGCGCGCGCCCGCGCTTGACCGGACGCCCCGGGTTTCGCGGACGACGCCTGCTTTGGTTTCGCGGACGGCCCAGAGGCACCGGTCCCGACGGTGGTGTGTGACGTTCTCGACGCTCAAAACAGAATCAAAGCCCGAATTCCACGATCTCGCCCCACAGCGTGTCGAGATCGTCACGCGCCAAGCTGAACGCATGTCGGCGGACACGAGAAACTGCCCAATGACGGTCATGTAGTTGCCCGCTGGCGGTCATGGAATCTGCCCGGTGGAGAGCTACAAGCCGTCATCGTCGGCTGAACCCCTTCGAGACGTCGCCCCGCTCCTCCTCAGGGACCTGATGCCACCTCCTCAGGGACCCGATGTCCCCTCCTCAGGGACCCGGATGGCTTAGGATTCTGACCATGAAGCACCGCTACGTGATTGGTATCGACA
>CAYMMF010000036.1:0-15062 GCA_964391475.1 uncultured Propionibacteriaceae bacterium
GCCGTAACTCAGAGCCGACGCTGGATCGGTGTCGAAGGTGTCCATGTCCTCGGGCTTGGGCGAGGTGAAGGCATGGTGAACGGCCGTCCACTTGCCGCCGCCTACCGCAACGTCACCGGACGCCACGGCGTCCTGTGCTGACTTGAACATGGGGGCGTCCACGACCCACAGGAAAGACCACGCGTCCGAGTCAATCAACCCGGTGCGACGGGCAATTTCAACGCGCGCGGCTCCCAGCAGTTCTTGGGTCTGCTCCCGACTTCCGGCCCCGAAGAAGATCGCGTCACCGGGGTTCGCACCCATGGCCTCGGCCAACCCGTCGCGCTCGCTATCGGAGAGGTTCTTGGCTACCGGACCACCCAGGGTGCCGTCCTCGGCGATTGTGACGTACGCCAATCCCCTGGCGCCGCGTTGCCGCGCCCACTCCTGCCAAGCGTCAAACTGCCGACGCGGCTGGGACGCCCCACCGGGCATGACCACACCGCCGACGTACGGCGCCTGGAACACCCGGAACGGGGTGTTTGCGAAGTAGTCGGTTAGTTCGCGAATCTTCAGATCGAAACGAAGGTCAGGCTTGTCGGAACCGTAGTTGTCCATCGCGTCGTGCCACGTCATGCGAGGCAACGGCAACTGCATTTCGACGCCGATCAGGTTCCAGCACGCTGCCATCACCTGCTCGGAAACCGCAATCACGTCGTCCTGATCGACGAAGCTCATCTCAATGTCTAACTGGGTGAACTCAGGCTGCCTGTCGGCGCGGAAATCCTCGTCGCGATAGCACCGCGCGATCTGGTAGTAGCGCTCCATCCCGGCGACCATCAAAAGCTGCTTGAACAACTGCGGGCTCTGCGGCAACGCATACCACGAACCCGGAGCCAGCCGAGCGGGCACCAGGAAGTCCCGCGCCCCCTCTGGAGTGGAGCGGGTCAGCGTCGGGGTTTCGATGTCGTAGAAGTCGAGTTCGTCCAGTGCGTTTCGGATCGCACGGGTGACCTTCGAGCGGAGCACCAAAGCCTCGTGCTGCCTGGGACGCCGCAGGTCGAGGTAGCGGTGCTTCAGCCTAGCCTCCTCACCGACGGTCGTCCGCTCGTCGATCTGGAACGGAAGCACCGCCGAAGGGTTGAGGACCTCTAAGGTACGAATCACAACCTCAACCTCGCCGGTAGCCAGATTCGGGTTTACGTTCTCGGGGGTTCTGGCGTCCACCACCCCAGTCACCTGGATGCAGAACTCGTTACGCAAGTCATGGATGCCCGCAGAGGCCAGGTACTCGTCGCGAACCACGACCTGGCACACCCCGGAGGCGTCCCGAAGATCGATGAAGGCGACTCCGCCGTGATCTCGGCGCTTCCCAACCCAACCTGCGAGAGTGACGGTCTGGCCGACATCGTCAGCCCGGATGGATCCGGCGGTGTGTGTGCGCAACATCTTGTTCCTTTCTTAGCCCCGCATAGACGGTGCGGGCGCAACGTTCGAAGTCTAGGGCCCACCAGGTGGCACATCGAATCGGCCCCTGACGCCCGCAGGAGTCAGAGACGCCGGGGCTGAGTTGTTCAGCCGCCGAAAACCCTCGGAAGCAGGTCGTCCGCAGGGGGGATCCACGAGTCAGGGTCTGCGGGAACCTGATCTCCGGAGCGAATGTCTTTTACCGAAGAATCAGAGAACCAGACGAAGGGAATGCCTCGGCGGTCGGCGTACCGGATCTGCTTTCCAAACCGGTCTGCGCGTGGGGCAACTTCTGTAGGGATGCCCCTTGCGCGAAGCTTCCTAGCTACTGCCAGCGCGTCGCCCCTGGTCTGCTCTGAATCAACAGCCACCAGGACGCAAGTCGGCACCGGCCTGGACGCGAGCAGCTTCCCCTTGGCCACCAGCGGTGCCAGCAGCCGAGTCACCCCGACAGAGACCCCGACGCCCGGGTACGTGGTGCGGCCATCGGATGCCAGCGAGTCGTAGCGACCACCAGAGCAGATCGACCCGAGCTTTTCGTGCCCCGCCATGAAGGTTTCGTAAACCGTGCCGGTGTAGTAATCCAGCCCGCGGGCGATCTTGAGATCGGCAACCAGGCGTCCTGGCACTTGCGATTGCGCCGCTGAAACCACCGACGCCAAGGCGTCAAGGCCTTCGTCCAGCAGTTCGTTTTCGACGCCCAACGCCCGGACGGCTTCCACGAACGAAGTGTCTTCGCTCCGGATTCCGGCCAAGTCCAGGCAGCGCTGCGCAGCAGCGTCGTCCATGCCGACCTCGTCTGTCAGCAGCTTCGCCACCGCCTGCGGACCGATCTTGTCGAGCTTGTCTACTCGCTGTAGTACGGCCAAGTGATCCTCAACGCCCAACCCGCGGTAGAACCCTTCGGCCAACTTGCGGTTGTTGACATGCATCACCACCGGCGGCACTCCAAAATCTCTGTGGAGCCGCTCGAGCGCCTCCAGCATCACGATCGCCACTTCGACATCGTGGTGTGCGGCCAGAGAATTTTCGCCGATGATGTCGATGTCGGCTTGCCGGAACTCCCGATAGCGGCCCTCTTGTGGCCGCTCGCCCCGCCACACCTTCTGGATTTGGTAGCGCCGGAACGGGAAAGCAAGCCTTGCGGAGTTCTCAAGAACGTACCGCGCGAACGGCACGGTCAGGTCGAAGTGCAGTCCCAACTCGGACGCCTCGCCAGATTCTGCGTGCAACCGCGAGATCACGTAGACCTCTTTTTCGATCTCTCCCTTGCGGGTGAGCTGATCCAGCGTCTCTACCGCTCGCGTCTCGATCTCCGCGAAGCCGTGAAGCTCAAAGGTGTTCGCCAAGGACGACAACACTCGTTGTTCGACGATCCGCCCGGCGGGCAAGAACTCGGGGAAACCGGATAGGGGTTTGGGACGACTCATCAGTTCCTCAGAAAAGAAGCTTGCAGGTAGGGGTTGTGGACACGCTCGTGCGACATCGTCGTTTGCTCCCCGTGCCCGGGTAGAAGAACGGCAGCATCAGGCAAGTCGAGAACGACCGTACTCAGCGTTTGTACCATGGCTGCCGGATCTCCTCCAGGCAGGTCGGTTCGTCCGATCGATCCAGCGAAGACGACGTCACCTGTGAACACAACCGAATCGACACCTTCGTACCCCACTACCGGCACCTGAAACATCACGCATCCCGGTCGGTGACCTGGAGCGTGAATAACACCAAACTCCAGCCCAGCCGCTGAAATGTTCTCCCCGCCGTTCAGTAGTTCTAGACGGCGGGGTTCTGCGAGGGTCACCCCCCATTCGTTGGGGCCAGCTAGAAGTTCCGACAGCCCCAAGCCAGGGTCTGTCAACAACTCACTGTCAGCCTGATGCAACCAGGCGGGAACCTCGTAGAGATCCGCGACATCCGCAGCGGACGCCACGTGGTCGATGTGGCCGTGGGTGAGCAGCACCCCCTCGACCTGCAGGCCCTGCTCGTCAACGATGCGCTGAACCGGGTCGAAAGCCAGGACGCCGGGGTCGATGACCACACACCTGCCGGTTTCGGCGGCACCCACAATGTAGGTGTTGGCCTGCCAGGGGCCTACCGTGAAGGACGACAAAAACACAACGATTACCTTATCGAGAGTGGTCAACGCGCACACGGTTCAGGTTTCAGGCAAGATAGTAACCATGAGTGAACCCGTAGGTCCGGCTAGCTTTGGTCGCGTGGACGCCGACGGCACGGTTTACGTGCGCACGGCGGAAGGCGAACGAGCTGTCGGTCAGATACCAGACGCAACCCCCGACGAAGCCATCGCCTTCTACGTGAGGCGCTACGAAGCGCTTGAGGTAGAGGTCAGATTGCTGGCCCAGCGCATTGAGGCTGGCTCGCTGTCCCCCGACGAGGGACGGGCGTCTGTCAACGTCACTCGAAAGAGCGTTCTGCAAGCCAACGCCGTTGGCAACCTGGACGCCTTGGTCGCCCGGCTCGAAACACTCACCCCAGCATTGGCCGAACAGGCTGAAGCCAAGCGTGCAGCGCGTGCCGAGCAGCAGGCTGCTGCGCGACAGGCGAAAGAAGATATGGTCGCCGAAGCCGAAAAGCTGGCTGGCAGCAACGACTGGCGCTCTGGTGTCAACCGCTTCCGGGAACTGCTTGAGCAGTGGAAGGCTCTACCGCGCATTGATCGGGCGACCGACGATGCACTTTGGCACCGGTTCAGCACTGCGCGCACCACTTACACTCGTCGCAGAAAAGCTCAATTCGCCGAGCAGGCTGCGCGCCGCGAGGAATCACAGCGTGTCAAGGAACAGATCATTGAAGAGGCTCGCGAGCTAGCCACATCAACTACTTGGGGTCCTACCGCAGGCGCGTTCCGTGATCTCATGAGCCGATGGAAGGTCGCCGGCCCCGCCCCTCGCCAAGTGGACGACGCACTTTGGGCGGAGTTCCGCGGCATTCAGGATCAGTTCTTTGGCGCCCGAAGCGCGGCTCTGAACGAACAGGACGCCGAGTTCCAAGGCAACCTGGAGGCAAAGCAGGCGCTACTAGATAAAGTCGAAGCCGAAATTCTTCCCGTCAGCGACCTAGCGGCTGCCCGCACGGCGTTCAGAGCGTTCCTCGAAAGCTACAACCAACTCGGCCGCGTCCCCAGGGATGCGATTCGGGGGCTGGACAACCGCGTCCGTTCGCTGGAGGCTGCGGTCCGCAAAGCCGAGGACGACGAGTGGAAGCGCACCGACCCCGAGGCTCGCGCCCGCGCCGAAGACACGGTCAACATGCTCACCGCTGAGATCGAAAAGCTTCGCCAGAAGGTAGAGAAGGCTTCGGCACGCGGCGACAAGCAGGCGGTGAAGAAGGCTACGGACGCCATCGCGACGTACACCACCTGGCTGGAGCAGGCCCAAGCCACGTTGGCTGACTTCTCCCGCTGACTTACTGACCAGTTGAGTTGAGGCTCAACTGGAACGCACCCGCGAGACGTCGTAGACGCCAGAGACGCGTTTGATCGCGTTCACCACGTTGTCGAGGTGGCGCGGATCCGGGGTCTCGAAAGACAGTCGGATTGTGAACACTCGATCCTTCGTGGTGGCTGCGCTCGCCGACAAAATGTTCATGTGCATCTCTGAGAGCGCGCGGGTCACGTCCGACAGCAGACCGGCCCGGTCGATGCCCTCCACCTGGATGGCGACCAGGTAGGCGGTATCCGCGGTGGGGCCCCAATCAACGTCCACCAGCCGCTCGGGGGTGCGCTGCAATTCGCGAACATTCGTGCAGTCGGCTCGATGTACAGAAACTCCGTCCCCACGCGTGACGAATCCGATGATCTCGTCCCCAGGAACCGGCATGCAGCACTTCGCCAACTTCACCCACGTGTCGCCATCCCCGCTCACGATCACCCCGGACGTGCTGGAAGGCATGCGGCGGGGGCGTCCGGTGATCAGCGGCGCGTCCGCCAGGGACGCCTCGCTGACCGCCTCGTCGCCGCCCATTAGGAGGACGAGTTGGTGCACGACAGCTTGGGCGCTCGCGTTGCCCTCCCCGACCGCTGCGAACAACCCGTTGGCGTCGGACACATGGAAGTGTTGAGCGAGGCTGGCGAGGTTCTCCGGGCTGAGGAACCGTTGCGCGACTTGCTGCCTGCGAAGTTGCCGGGTGATTTGTTCCTTGCCCTGCTCGATGGAGCCGTCTCGCCGCTCCCGGGTGAAGTACTGCCGGATCTTGGTGCGTGCCCGAGGGGTCTTGACGAAACCAAGCCAGTCGCGGCTCGGCCCAGCGTTTTGCGACTTCGAGGTGATGATGTCCACCACCACGCCCATCTCCAGCGCGGAGTCGAGTGGGATCAGTTTGCCGTTCGCGCGCGCCCCTATGCATCGGTGCCCCACCTCGGTGTGAATCGCGTACGCGAAATCAACCGGGGTCGAACCCTGCGGCAGCGAAATGACGTCGCCCTTCGGGCTAAAGACGAAGACTTCGTTCTTGGCGATTTCTTCGGTGAAAGTGTCTAGGAATTCGCCCGAATCTTCAGTTTCGCGCTGCCATTCCTGGATTGATTGGACCCAAGTGATCTGGCTCCCGGATGCTTTGCCCTCTTTGTATTTCCAGTGGGCTGCGACGCCGTACTCGGCCTGGCGGTGCATCTCGTGGGTGCGGATCTGCAACTCCACTGGCTTTCCGCCTGGGCCCAGCACCGTGGTGTGGAGCGATTGGTAGAGATTGAACTTGGGCATCGCGATGTAGTCCTTGAAACGCCCCGGGAGTGGCCGCCATCGGGCGTGCAGGATCCCAAGGACGTCGTAGCACTCGCGCTTCTCTTCAACCAAGATCCGCAAGCCGACCAGATCGTAGATGTCGTAGAAGTCGCGGCCTCGGACCATCATCTTTTGGTAGATCGAGTAGTAATGCTTTGGTCTGCCGTAGACGGTCGCCTTTATCTTCGCTTCGGCTAGGTCTGCCTTGACCTGGTCGATCACGGTTCGCAAGTACTCATCGCGCATAGGGGCCCGGGCGGCAACGAGTTTTACGATCTCGTTGTAGATCTTAGGCTCAAGAACCGAGAACGAGAGATCCTCCAACTCCCATTTGATCGCGTTCATACCGAGCCTGTGAGCAAGCGGCGCGTAGATCTCTAGGGTGTCGCGAGCAATCCGGTTTTGCTTGTCTTGGCGAAGGAAGTGGATCGTTCGCATGTTGTGCAGCCGGTCGGCCAGTTTGATGACGAGGACGCGGATGTCGCGGCTCATGGCGACAACCATCTTGCGGATGGTCTCTGCTTTTGCGTTCTCGCCGTAGACCATCTTGTCCAGTTTGGTCACCCCGTCGACCATGGTGGCGATCTCGTCACCGTAGTCGGCCCGCAACTGGTTCAGCGAATACGTCGTGTCCTCGACGGTGTCGTGAAGCAGGGCGGCACAAACCGTGGGTTCTGTCAGGCCCAAGCCCGCAAGGATCGTGGCCACGGCTAGCGGGTGCGTGATGTAGGGGTCGCCGCTCTTCCGGGTCTGATCGGCGTGGTGGATCTCGGCGGTGCGGTAGGCGCGTTCTATTATCGCGGTGTCCACCTTGGCGTGGTGGGTGCGCATCGCGTTGAACAGCGGCTCCAACTGTGAAGGGCTTTGCTGCTTCGGGGCGCCGAGGCGCGCCAGCACCTGACGCATCCGCAGGCGCGGTTGTTCGCTGACGAACCGCTCTGTCTCGGCCTGCGGAGGCCAGCCCGAATGAACGCTGTCGCTCACCGCTACCTCCTGGTCGTGGAGGAAGTCTACTGCGAGTCCTGCCTAGGCACCGAAGGACGCACAACCACCAACTCGTCGCCAGCACGCAATGGTCCGACGTCCGGGTCTGTGAAGCTTCGGTACGTTGGCCCGCGAATAACCCCGATGATGCGTTCGTCGATCACCTGATGCATCGCAAGGCTCACCTCGTCGGGCTTCACTAGTCGCTGAGCGACCTCTAGGCCTGTCTCTGCGGCGAGTAAGTCTTCCATCGTCTCACCGACAATCGGGTTGACCGCCGCAAGCCCTACCAGTCGTCCCACCGAATCCGAGGACGTAATCACCTGCGTTGCTCCGGACTGCTTGATGAGTGGCACGTTGTCAGACACCCGCACGGCGACCACGATCATGGCGGACGGGTTCAACTGCCTAGCAGTGAGAGTGCTGAGGATCGACGTGTCATCACGATTAATCGTGATGATCACTTCCTTGGCTCTAGGGATTTCGCTGCGCATCAGCACTTCCCGAGAGGTGACGTCGCCGTGGAACGCCCCTAATCCACGTCTGTTTGCCTCAGCCACAGCCGACGAGTCGTGATCGATGATGACGATTTTTTCGTGCGGAACTCCCTGACGAACCAAGGTTTCCACCGCGCTTCGACCCATCGTTCCGTACCCTAAAACGACGATGTGCTGCCGCATGTGCTTCCTCCATCTCGAGTCTCGCAGCGCTCGACGGCCCTCGTTGGCCAACACCTCTACGGTGGTACCGACCAGTAGGATCAGGAACGCGATGCGCAGTGGCGTCACGACCAGTGCACCGATCAGACGGGCATGGTCGCTCACCGGAGTGATATCTCCGTAACCGGTGGTGGTGATGGTGACCGTCGCGTAGTAGAGCGAGTCGATGAAACTGAGACCGTCACCGTTGGTGTTGTCGGAGTAGCTTGCGCGGTCGAAGAACACAACGAAGGTGTTCAACATCAGGATCCCGACGGCCCACAGCCCCCGTTTACCCAGTTCTCGCAACGGGGTGGACGAGGACCGAGGAAGACTGATCAGGAGGCCGTTCCTCCAGCCTCCGGCATCTTTACGACGCCGATTCTTCGTGGCCATCACTAGACCGTTACGACCGCCGAACAGTTCTCAATGCCAGCGTTCGCCAAAGTTTCCCGGCCATTCAGGAATGCTAATTCCAGCAGAACCGACACATGGATCAAATCGGCGCCCATCTTCGAGATCAGCGAAGCCGTAGCTGCCGCGGTGCCTCCGGTTGCCAGCACGTCGTCGACGACCAGCACCCTCGCTCCAGGCCAGAGCGCATCGGTCAAGATCGTCAGCGTCTCGTGGCCGTACTCCAGCGCGAACTGCTGGCTGAGAACCTCGCCGGGCAGTTTTCCGGGCTTGCGCACCGGGACGAAACCGGCACCCAGCTCTATAGCCACAGGTGCACCGAAGATGAACCCGCGGGCTTCCATTCCCACCACGACGTCGATTTTATCTGGTGATGACTCCACCAGCGCTTGAATCGCAGCGGCAAACCCGTCCGCATCAGAGAGCAAGGGAGTGATGTCTTTGAAGATCACACCCGGCTTCGGCCAGTCCGGGACGTCCCGAATCAGGGCTGCAATCTTGGCGACGTCCACGCCATTCACCCTTTCCTGGCATTTCGAGACTGCCGAACAGGCTGCTGCCGCTGTGCCCGGTACTCGTCGGGGGTGAGGACGCCCAGTTGCACCGACTCAGTTTCTTCCTCGCGGGTCAAAACGGGAGTCTGGGGGGTTTCGGCGCTCGACCGCGCTTCGCGCCTGGAAAGTCGTTCGTTGTGCTTGGTGATCTCCGGCTCGCGGTTTTTCATGTCGACCAAGAGCGGTGTGGCGATGAAGATCGACGAGTACGCACCAAAAATCATGCCCGCGAACAGTGCCAAACCCAGGTCTTTCAAGGGTCCAGTGCCCAAGATGAACTGTCCGGCGAACAACAGTGAGCCGACTGGCAGGATCGCGATGATCGTCGTGTTCAAAGAACGCACGAGCACCTGGTTGATTGCCAGGTTGGCGGCGTCTGTGTACGAGCGACGTTGCCTGGTTATGTCGCGGGTATTCTCTCTAACCTTGTCGAACACGACGACGGTGTCGTAAAGGGAATACCCCAAGATGGACAACAACCCGATTAGTGAGGCGGGGCTGAAGCTAAAGCCGACAATCGCGTAAAGCCCGACAACAACCACTAGGTCGTGAAAGAGGGCAACGATGGCCGCCAAAGCCATCTTCTTCTCTCTGAAGTAGACCCAAATCAACGCGCTCACCAGCAGCAGGAATACGACGAGCGCCGTGAGTCCTTTCTGGGTGATTTGTTTACCCCAGGAGGCTCCAATCAGGCTGTTAGTCACTTGGTCTTCGTCCACCCCCGCCTTGGCGGCGAGAGCTTGGCGGACGGTGCCAACCTCTTCGGCGTTGAGGCTGCGCAGTTGAACGCGGATCTGCGTGGTGCCGATCGAGTTGACGGTGATGTCGTCGTTCTGGGGCAATCCCAGTTGGTCGACAGCAACGCGGTAGTCGTCGGTTGTTGTCTCGGTCACTTGTACTGGGACGGTGAACTCGGTTCCGCCTCGGAAATCGATCGACAGGTTGAGTCCGAGGACGCCGATAGCGAGCAGGCATACCGTGAGCAGAACCGCTGAAAACGTGTACCACCGCTTTCGATGCCCGACGAAGTCGTATGAAACCTCACCGCTGTAGAGCCGATGCGCTAAACCCTTCGCCATGGCTCAGGCCTCCTTTGCTGAGATCGTCGCACGAGGTGCACCAACTTGGACGACCTGCCTGCGTGAGCCCATGTGGTCGGCCTCGAAGCCAGAGAACCTGCGTCCTTCACCGAAGAAGCGGGTGCTGCCGAGGACGGACATCAGAGGTTTGGTGAAGTAGAACACGATCAACAAGTCAATGATTGTGGTGAGGCCAAGGGTGAACGCGAACCCTTTCACTCCACCGATCGCGAGCACGAACAGCACCGCGGCGCTGAGCAGCGAGACGGCGTCCGCCACGACAATGGTGCGGCGTGAGCCATGCCAACCGGTTTCGATCGCGCTTCTGATGGAGCGACCTTCACGTACTTCGTCCCTGATTCGTTCGAAGAAGATGACGAACGAATCCGCGGTCACACCGATCGCGACGATGATGCCTGCGATACCGGGCAGGTTGAGGGCGTACCCCATCGCGTGACCCAGCAGGACGACCAGTGCGTAGGTCAGCAGACCCGCAATCGTCAGCGATGCCACGATCACCACGGAGAGTCCCCGGTAGTACAAGATCGCATACGCCACAACCAGGAGCAATCCGATGATGCCCGCGATGATGCCCGCGCGAAGTTGCTCCCCACCGAGCGTTGGTGACACTGTCGCCACCTCGGACAGGTCGAATGCCAGCGGCAGCGCTCCGAATTTGAGCACATTTGCTAAGTCCATCGCGGACTCCTGGGTGAACGACCCAGAGATCTCGGCGCCACCTCCTGGAATCGCGTTTGAGACACGTGGATAGCTGATGACCTGGGAGTCAAGCACGATCGCGAAAGAGTTCTGGGGTTCGGTGTTCTTCGCAAGCGTCCCAGTCGCCTTCTCGAAGATCTTGGCTCCCTCATCGTTCAACTGCAGGTTGACCACCCAGGTGACGCTCCCCTGCCGCATGCCCGCTGACGCCTGGGTGAGCATGTCACCGGAAATGACTACCGGACCAAGGAGGAACTTGGTGACGCCTTCCCGGTCGCAGGTGATGAGCGGCTGGTCCAAAACGTCAGGACGCTCATCGCCGCACTGAAAAGCCTCAAGCTCATCCAGATCCTGCTGAGTCGGCGTGTAGGTCAGCGCCTCCTCGGTGGGAAGGAGTTTCCCAGAAGACTCCGGACGCGGTGCAGCCTCCGGCTTCGGCAAGCCCTTATCTGTGGTTTCGTTCGACTGGGTGGTCCCGTCACCCTCGGCGACCGAGAGCACAGGACGGAAGTGGAGTTGGGCAGTCTGACCGACCATCTCGGTCAGGGTGTCGGGTGCCACGTTCGGCACCGACACGGTGATCTGGTTGTCACCGGCAGTGGTCACCTGCGACTCGCCGACGCCCACCGCGTCCACTCGCTGTTGAATGATGGTTCGGGCGGTCTCCAGGCTGTCTGGATCGACTGCCCCCGAGCCCGAAACGTTCGAAGCGGTCAGCGTGATCGTGGTGCCTCCGCGAAGATCGAGCCCCAACTTTGGCGTCCAGATGTTGTTGAAAGCCATGATCGCAAACAAGAAGGCGGTGACCGCGGCGAAGATGATCAGCGTGCGCAATGGCCGCTGATGAGTCCTACTTGTCCTGCTCACGACTGCTACCTGTCTTGGGGATCGTCGAAAGGTTGATCCGGGTCAGGAGCAAAAGTCGCTTCGGGCTCATCGGTCGAAACTGAGTCGTCGGCGTACTCGAACTCCTCTTCCGATTCGGTGACAACCCGCAAGATCGCCTGTTTGGTAATGGTCATTTCCACCTCAGGGGCGATCTCAATCACTGCTTGGTTCTCACCAAGGTGACGGATCGTGCCGAACACGCCGGCCGTCGTCATGATGCGAGCACCAGGTGCAAGTGCGCTCACCATCGACTTTTGCTGATCGGTGCGGCGCTTCGCCGGCCGAATCAACAGGAAGTAGAACGCAGCCACCATCAAGGCGATCATAAAGAAGGTCGACATCAAGCCAGAGCCGGTGTCAGCGGGCATTTCGTCAGTCCTCATAACGTAGGTTTGGGTGCCCAGCGGGCCTGCCAGCCAGCAAGACTACCCCTTTAGGCGAAAGGAACTGACATCGGCCAACTCGAGCGGACGCAGTCAATCCGTTTCAGGCACATCTGCGAACAGGTCAGCTGTCGCTGTGGGCACACTGAGCCCGAGATGCTTCCAGGCACGGACGGTCGCAATTCGGCCACGGGGCGTCCGCATCAAAAACCCCTGGCGGATCAGGAATGGCTCGGCGACCTCTTCGACGGTCTCGGACTCTTCCCCGATGCTCATCGCCAGTGTCGAGATCCCAACTGGGCCACCGCCGAATCGTAGGCAAATCGACTCAAGCACAGCTCTATCAAGCCTGTCGAGCCCGACCGAATCCACCTCGTACAGGTCGAGAGCCGAGCTGGCGACCTCCGGCGAAATCTTGCCAGCGGCCCTGACCAGGGCGAAGTCGCGCACCCTTCGCAGCAACCTGTTGGCGATGCGCGGAGTGCCCCGAGAACGGGAAGCAATCACCTTGGCGCTGGTTACGTCGATGGTGACACCCAGAAGAGACGCCGAACGAAGCACAATGCCCTCAAGAGCTGTTGCGTCGTAGTAGTCCAGTTGCCCGGTGAACCCGAACCTGTCTCTCAGCGGCCCTGGAAGCAAACCCGCCCTGGTGGTTGCCCCGACCAGCATGAACGGCGGAATCTCGAGTGGAATCGCGGTCGCGCCGGGGCCTTTGCCAACCACGACGTCGACCCGGAAGTCTTCCATTGCGAGATACAGCATCTCTTCGGCGGGCCGGGACATTCGGTGAATCTCGTCGAGGAAGAACACCTCTCCCTCCGACAGCCCCGAAAGAATCGCGGCGAGGTCGCCAGCGTGTTGGATGGCTGGGCCTGACGAAATTCGCAGTGGTGCTCCGATTTCGTTGGCGATGATCATCGCTAATGTGGTCTTTCCCAACCCTGGTGGGCCAGACAGGAGCACGTGATCGGGAACCTGGCCTCGATGTTGAGCTGCCGCTAAAACAAGATCGAGTTGCTCGCTCACCCGTGCCTGGCCTTTGAACTCAGCCAAGCTCGGGGGGCGTAACGCAGCTTCCGACGCAGTGTCTTCTGCGTGAACGTAAGGATCAAGTGGGTCGTCGTTGATCGTCACCGGGCACTCACTTCGCCAACGTCCGCAGCGCGGCGCGCATCAGTTCGCCGACACCGGGATGCGGATCGGACTCAGCCAGAGGTTTCACGCGATCACACGCGGCTTCGGCGTCCCTACTGGACCAGCCCAAAGACTCCAGCCCTGCCTTCACCTGCTCCCACCAACCGGACGCGCCAGCGGTGCCAGTCGCAGGAAGGCCTTTGACGGCGCCGAGCGCATTGACCTTGTCTTTGAGCTCTATGACCATCTTCTGGGCGCCTTTGTGTCCGATGCCGGGCACCTTGGTCAGTGTCTTCAGATCTTCTCTAACGATGGCGCTGCGCAACTCATCGGGACTCAGCACAGAAACCACTGCTGCGGCGATCTTGGGCCCAATCCCGGAGGCAGTTTGGACCAACTCGAATGCGTCCCGCTCATCGCTGGACGCGAACCCATAAAGAGTCAGCGAATCTTCTCGCACCACCAGCGAGGTGTGAAGCACCACAGGCTCGCCCAGCCGGGCGGCCGCGATAGTGGCCGGTGTGGAGGACGCCTGCAACCCCACTCCCCCAACCATGACCACCAGCCATGTTGCGCCTATCGCACCCACGGTGCCTTCAACTTGAGCTATCACGCTTCTCGCCTTTCAGCCGTACGAGCGCGGCTGCGCGCCACTCCTTGCCCAAGTTCGGCACGGAGTCGCGCCTGGTCCAGCCGGTTGAGTGCTGGAGCCCGCCACAAATGACACACGGCTAGAGCAACCGCGTCGGCGGCGTCCGCTGGGCGGGGAGGGCTATCCAGCTTCAAGATGCGCTGCACCATGGCTCCCACCTGCGCTTTGTCGGCACGTCCAGAACCTGTGATCGCAGCCTTCACCTCGGTGGGGGTGTGCTGGGCAACGCTTAGCCCGGCCCTCGTGCCCACCAATAGCACCACACCGGACGCCTGGGCGGTCCCGATGATGGTGGAGACATCGCGCCTAGCAAACACCCGTTCGACGGCCAGCGCGTCTGGACGGTACTCGCTGACGTACGCCACCAGGGAAGACTCGATCCTGGCGAGCCGTTGCCCGGTCGGAGTTCGGATCACGTCAGCGAGCAACAACTTGGGAGGACGCCCCGGTGCACCTTCGATGATGCCGATCCCGCAGCGCGTCAAACCCGGATCGACCGCGAGCACGCGCATGGAAGACCTCCTTGAGGGTACCGAACATACGTTCGGATACTATCTCACCCCTCGAGTTCCGCGAGGACCTCATCCGGCACGTCTTCATTGCTGTAAAGGTTTTGGACGTCCTCGACGTCCTCGATCGCGTCCAGCAGCTTGAACAGCTTCTCAGCGGTCTCTTTGTCGGCTACCGGTTGGTCGAACTGGGGACGGAACTCCGTGTCTGCTGACTCGTAGTCGTAACCGGCGGCCTGCACTGCCTTGCGTACGTCAACCATATTGCTTGGGTCGGTGATGACCTTGAACGTCTCGCCCTCGTCGAGGATGTCTTCGGGTTCCGCGTCGAGCGTTGCCTCCAGCAAGTCATCCTCAGAGATTTCTCCGGACGTTTGTTTCTTGGCGACCTCGACCACTCCCTTGCGGTCGAACATGCGGGTCACGGATCCGACGTCGGCTACCGTGCCGCCATTTCGGGTGATCGCCACCTTGATGTCGGACGCCGAACGGTTGCGATTGTCTGTCAAGACCTCGATCAGGATCGCGACTCCGGCTGGACCATAAGCCTCGTAGGTGATTTCGGTGTACTCGACGGCTTCGGCGCCCTCGCCGGAGCCTCGCTTGACCGCGCGATCAATGTTGTCGTTGGGGACGGAGTTCTTTTTAGCCTTCTGAATGGCGTCGTACAGCGTCGGGTTACCTGCTGGATCGCCCCCACCCAACCGTGCGGCAACCTCGATCTTTTTGATCAGGTTCGCGAATAGCTTGCCGCGCTTGGCGTCCATCGCAGCCTTCTTGTGCTTCGTGGTAGCCCACTTGGAATGGCCAGCCAATGTGACTCCTAGCTAGGTTGACTCTGCAACGATTCAGTGTAGAC
>CAYMMF010000037.1:0-1857 GCA_964391475.1 uncultured Propionibacteriaceae bacterium
CGACCTCAGATTCGTATTGGGCAGCTACCCCAGCCACCAAACGCGCCTTTTCCGCTTCGGGGATCCCGAGGCGGTCGTAGGTGTTCTTGATGTCTTCGGGAAGTTCTTCCCACGTGGTGGCCTGCCGCTCGGTAGACCGCACGAAGTATTTGATGTTGTCGAAATCGATGTCTGACAGGTCAGCACCCCAGGTGGGCATCGGCTTGCGGTCGAACAACTTGAGCCCGCGTAGCCTTAGATCCAGCATCCACTCGGGTTCTTCTTTCAATCCCGAAATGTCGCGGACGACGGCCTCGCTGAGCCCGCGCTTGGCGGACGAACCCGCAACATCGGGGTCGTGCCAGCCGAAGCGGTAGCGGCCGAGCGCCTCAAGGTGCTCCTCCTGGGTGGCGCCAAGGCCTGGGGCCTGGGTCTGGGTCATGGATTAGCCTTCCTGTCTACGGGCTTTGGAATGTGCGTGGTGCACACGCCGTCCCCATGGGCAATGGTGGCGAGCCGCTGAAGGTGGGTCCCTAGCAGCCGCGAGAAGAGTGTGGTCTCGGCTTCGCACAACTCGGGAAACTCTCGAGCCACGTGCGCTACCGGGCAGTGATGTTGACACAACTGTTGCCCGGACGCCACCGGGCGAAGCGAGGCAACGTAACCCTCGTCGTTCAACGCCTCGACGAGAGAGTCGATATCAACCACGTCGTCGCCGCCCAACCGCTTAGCTAATGGCGCGTGGGTTCGCTCTGCGAAATCAGCCAACCTGTCGGGGCCAAGTTGTTCGAGCAGGTACCACAAAGCATCGCTGGCTAGCCGGTCGTAGGCATGGTGGAACTCTTCGCGACCGTCGTCTGTGAGGAAGAAAACCTTCGCCGGACGACCCCGTCCCCGTTGGCCAACCACAACCTGATCTCTGCTGCCGAGCTGGCCGCCCTCCAACAGGGCAGCCAGGTGTCTGCGGACTGCTGCGGGAGTTAATCCGAACCGTTCGGCGATCTCGCTAGCTGTCGACGGGCCGTGCTCAAGTATCGAGCGGGCGATCCGCTCACGGGTCGACGATTCACTTTCGTCGGAGGGCGCACCTCCGCCCAACACTTCGCCAGCTATTTTCACAACGTCATTCTTGCCAAATAAGTCATGTGTTTTCAACCCGGAAGAGCTTACACGGTTCAAGCGGTGCAAACACACAAAATCCATTTCAATGAGTTTCGTGGACCTGACCAAAAACCAGCCAGCAAAGATTAGGGTGATACCCGGACGAAACCCCTCCCTTGACGGGAGCGAGTGCCGCCCTCAAAAAACTACAACTGAGGAAAAATCGTGACGCATCGACTTGATCGACGTGCTGGAAGTCGGCCCAAAGCCGGCTTATTCGTGCTACTGGGACTCCTGTTACCACTATTGGCAGCATGCACCCCTTCCACCCCAGCCGCCGGCGAGCACGCCGGCGGCGGTGAAGCCAACATCCACCTGCCCGATCTCGCCACTGCCACCTTCTTCGGTGGTGGGGTCAACGGCCGGATGCTGCTGCTCTTCGGTCTGGTGGTCTGCCTCTTCGGATTCGCATTCGGCATCGCCAGCTACGTTCAACTCAAGCAGATGCCCGTCCACTCGGCCATGCGCGAGATCTCCGAACTGATCTACGACACTTGCAAGGCTTACCTGCGCCAGCAGGGCAAGTTCCTGCTCACATTGTGGGTGTTCATCGCGACGATCATCTTCGTTTACTTCAAGTTCCTCGCCGGGTCCGGTTGGGGCCAGGTGCTGATCATTCTGGCGTTCTCGCTGATCGGCATGGCTGGTAGCTACGGAATCGCTTGGTACGGCATCCGCGTCAACACGTTCGCCAACGGGCGCACCGCGTTCGCCTCG
>CAYMMF010000037.1:1867-4699 GCA_964391475.1 uncultured Propionibacteriaceae bacterium
GCAGCGCTACGCGGGAAGCCGTACCCGGTACACAACATTCCGCTTCGCGCTGGCATGAGCGTCGGCATGGTGCTGATCTCGGTGGAACTGTTCATGATGTTGTTCATCATGTTGTTCCTGCCCGGCGAAATCGCTGGCTCCTGCTTCATCGGCTTCGCCATTGGCGAGTCACTCGGCGCCGCAGCCCTTCGCATCGCGGGTGGCATCTTCACCAAGATCGCCGACGTCGGCTCCGACCTGATGAAGATCGTCTTCAAGATCAAGGAGGACGACGCACGTAACCCAGGCGTCATCGCAGACTGCGTGGGCGACAACGCTGGCGACTCCGTTGGCCCCTCCGCTGACGGATTCGAAACCTACGGCGTAACCGGCGTGGCCCTGATCACGTTCATCATGCTGGCGATCCCTCCGACCGAGTCCATCCTCCAGGCCACTCTGCTGGTGTGGCTGTTCTTCATCCGGGCCATCATGGTCATCGCTTCGGGCGCCTCGTACGCAGTCAACTACGCGATCACGAAGTCCAAGTACGCCGACGCCGACGAGATGGACTTCGAAGCACCACTGACATCACTGGTGTGGATCACCTCGATCGTCTCGATCGCGCTCACCTTCATCACCTCTTACCTGCTGATCCCCGACCTGGGTGACGGGACGACCTGGTGGAAGCTGTCGCTGATCATTTCGTGTGGCACTCTGGCTGGCGCTCTCATCCCCGAACTGGTCAAGGTCTTCACCTCGGTGAAGAGCAAGCACACCGAAGAGGTCGTCAAATCGTCCAACCAGGGTGGCGCTTCATTGAACATCCTGTCGGGATTAGTCGCCGGTAACTTCTCTGGTTTCTGGCTGGGCATCGCGATCGTCAGCTTGATGTCGGTGGCCTACGTTGTGTCCGAGGTGCTCGGATTCGGCGACAGCATGCTGGCTCCAGCGGTCTTCGCCCTCGGCTTGGTCGCCTTCGGCTTCCTCGGGATGGGCCCAGTCACCATCGCGGTCGACTCCTACGGCCCGGTCACCGACAATGCCCAGTCGGTCTACGAGCTCTCCATGATCGAGTCGATCGAGGGGGTGGACGCCGACATCCGTTCCGAGTTCGGGTTCGACGTTGACTGGGACAACGCCAAGAGGCTGCTGGAAGAAAACGACGGCGCCGGTAACACCTTCAAGGCGACCGCGAAGCCAGTGCTGATCGGTACCGCCGTGGTCGGTGCAACCACGATGATCTTCTCGATCATCATCGGTCTCACCGGCGGTCTCACGCACAGCGTTGAGAACCTCTCGCTGCTGCACACCCCGTTCCTGCTCGGCCTCGTCACCGGTGGTGCGATCATCTACTGGTTCACCGGAGCTTCGATCCAGGCGGTCACGACCGGTTCGTTCCGTGCAGTGGAGTTCATCAAGGACAACATCCAACTCGATGAAACGGCGACTCGGGCGTCGGCGTCCGACAGCAAGAAGGTCGTTGAGATCTGCACCGTGTACGCCCAGCGCGGCATGTTCAACATCTTCCTGGGTGTGTTCTTTGCGACGCTGGCGTTCGCTTTCCTTGAACCGTTCTTCTTCATCGGTTACCTGATCTCGATCGCGCTATTCGGGCTCTACCAGGCGATTTTCATGGCCAATGCGGGTGGCGCTTGGGATAACGCCAAGAAGATCGTCGAGGTTGACCTGGACGCCAAGGGCACCGAGCTTCACGACGCCTCGATCGTCGGCGACACCGTTGGTGATCCATACAAGGACACCTCTTCTGTTGCGTTGAACCCGATCATCAAGTTCACCACCTTGTTCGGCTTGCTTGCTGTGGAACTGGCGATCAGCCTGTCTGCAGGCAACCCCGTCCTGGTGGGTGTGCTCTCTGCGGTGTTCTTCCTGGCTTCGGTCTACTTCGTGTGGCGTTCGTTCTACCTGATGCGCATCGATCAGCCGATGCTCACCAAGGAAGACTTCGTGAACGTAGAGCGCGCGACCGAGTTCGAGACCAGCGCTGGATAACCAAAAAGTAACAACGATCATGGGAGTTCCCGTCGGGCATTGTCCGGCGGGAACTCCCAATTTAACTGGGCAGGGTTGACGTTCGCCGACCTGGAACGGTCGGCGCGAAGCACTGTCAGCGCTAGGAACTACACTGTCGGCCGTGACCCTCGCCCTGACAGTCGACAATGTGAGCCTGATGCTGGGCGGACGACCCGTTCTCGATCAGCTCTCCTTCAAAGTGCCAACCGGCCAGGTCACGGCGCTCCTTGGCCCGAACGGGGCGGGTAAGACCACAACGATCCGGTGCCTCACCGGCTTGCTTGAACCAGACGCTGGCACGATCTCTGTGCTCGGTCATGCCCCCGGCCACCCGGCGGTCACCCCCCGCGTTGGGTTGATGCCTCAGTCGACCGGCGCTTGGTCCGGCATCCGTCCCAGAGAACTGCTGAAGTACCTGGCCAGCTTGTATGCCAACCCACACCCAGTCGAGGCACTGATCGGTTCGCTCGGGTTGGCCGATTTTATTGACACGCCGTATCGGCGGCTGTCTGGGGGCCAGCAGCAGGCCGTCAACCTGGCGGGAGTACTGGTAGGACGCCCAGAATTGGTTTTCCTGGACGAGCCCACCGCGGGTATGGATCCGCACGCCCGGCGACGCACGTGGCAGGTTATGAGGTCGCTTCGGGACGCCGGTGTTGCAGTCTTGTTGACCACGCACGCCATGGACGAGGCCGCAGAACTGGCCGACAGCGTCTGGATCATGGATCACGGGCGCATCGTCCTTTCCGGGAGCGTCGCTGAATTAACGGCTCGGGCGTCCCTCGAAGACGTCTTCCTGTCGCACACAACCGGAGAACGCCC
>CAYMMF010000037.1:4709-14899 GCA_964391475.1 uncultured Propionibacteriaceae bacterium
CATGAAGCTCGACCTGACTCCCGCTGCAGCGGCCGCCCCGCGCGCTAACCGGATCACCAGCCACGCGCGCACTGAAGCAATGCTCCTGCTGCGCAACGGCGAACAGTTGATCCTCGCGCTGGTGATTCCGCTCGGGCTGCTCATCGGCGGTCGGTTCTTCGGCGATCGACTCGGGTTCGATCAAGTCGCCTTCCCTGCTTCGGTGCTTGGCTTGGCGCTGTGGTCGACTTCGTTCACCTCGTTGGCAATCTCAACCGGGTTCGAACGTCGCTACGGCGTCCTGGAACGGCTTGTGGCTACCCCTTTGACCCGTTTCGATCTGATCGCTGGCAAAGCGCTGGCCGCCACCGCGATCGCCCTTGGGCAGGTGGTGGTGCTTACCGTGGTGGCGTTCGCAGCGGGTTGGCGCCCGACTCCAACAGTTGGCCAATCTGGGGTGCTGCTCATCGGCGTCCCGGCAACGGTGGTGACGTTCGCGGCTTTGGCCCTGGCACTTGGCGGCCGTTTCCGCGCTGAGGTGACCCTTGGCTTGGGTAACCTGATCTACTTGCTGGGCGCCGCTGGTGGCGCCCTAATCATTCCCGTCGCTAACAATCCGGCATTCCTTCAGCCGTTTGTCGCAGCTCTGCCCACCGCAGCCCTCGGTGAGATGCTCCGAGCTTGGGCCACCGGTACCCTCACCTGGTGGCCACTCCTGGTTGCTGCTGTTTGGTTGGTGGCCTCCCTACTGGTCGCGAGAAAGGTCTTTCGATGGACGTCGTGACGAAAACCCAGCCCGACACATCCCGAGCGGTTCGCCGTTGGGCGGTGGCGTCCCTGGTGGTCAACATGGTGATCATCTGGACTGGAGCGCTGGTTCGGCTAACCAAGTCGGGCCTCGGATGCCCAACGTGGCCACAGTGCACGGCAACCTCTTACGTACCGCACACCCAGTTGGGTCTTCACGGTGCGATCGAGTTCGGCAACCGGCTTCTCACCTTCGTGCTCGCTGGTGTGGCGCTCGGAATGTGGCTCTCTGCGCGCCGTAGCGTCAAAGCTGGACGCCTCCCCCGCCGGGCCGAGTGGCTCGCTTTCGGTATCGGCGTTGGGATCATCGCCCAGGCGGTGATAGGTGGCATCTCGGTTCTGATGCAACTCAATCCTTGGGTCGTCGGACTACACATGGTGGCCTCTGTCGTGTTGATCCTCATGGCTTTGGAACTGGTCCACTTGGCGTACCAGTTGGCGGCGCAGCCAGCGAACCCTCGGCTGTTCCGACTCACCCAATTCGTCTTCTGGCTAGGCATGCTAGTGGTATTCCTGGGTGTAATCGTGACCGGAGCCGGCCCGAACTCTGGCGACGGTGCCGCCCAGCGCAATGGCTTGTCGTTAGAGTGGACGGCCAAGACCCACGCCTGGGCGGTCTGGCTGCTGGTCATCCTCACCGTTTTGGGCTGGCTCTGGTCGGCCAACAACTCGAAACTGCGACGGATGTGGACGATACTCCTTGCGGTCGAACTACTCCAGGGGCTGATCGGTTACGTGCAGTACTTCACCGCGTTGCCCATCGCATTGGTGCTGGGTCACATGGTCGTAACCACTTTGTTCATCGCCGCTGTGGGTCACCTCTGGCGGCTAACGACCGCGTCCGATGCCGGTTAGCCCGAACCGGATTCGGAGGCTTCAGAAGATGAGTGGGTCTATCGCCGCCGCTACGAAAACGAGCGCCAGGTAGCTATTCGACCAGTGGAACAGCCGCATGGGTTTGAGCTGAGCGTCCATTAGCCCCGCGTTGGCGCGCCGAAGCAGTGCGATCGACTCCCAAATCAGCCACGCCCCGGCGACAGCCGCAACTGTCGGGTACAGCGGACCGGTTGGGGTGATCGGCCACAGCAACAGGCTGGTTGCCACAGTGAGGACAGAGTAGAAGAGGATTTGTCGAGCCACATGGGTGGCGTCGCGGAGCACGGGCAGCATGGGGACGTCCACCGCCGCGTAATCTTCGCGATACCGCAAGCCCAATGCCCAGGTGTGGGGCGGCGTCCAGAAGAAGACGATCAAGAACAGCAGGATCGGTGGCCAATCGATCGTACCGCGAACCGCTGTCCACCCAATCAGCGGAGGGAAGCATCCTGCCACACCACCCCAAATGATGTTCTGCCAGGTGCGCCGCTTCAGCCAGATCGTGTAGATGAACACGTAGTAGAGGTTGGCCAACACCGCCAGTCCAGCTGACAACCAGTTGGCACCCAGCCCGAGCATCAGCGTGGAGATGACACCCAAAACCACGCCGAATGTGTAGGCCGCCCGCTTGCTCACCAACTCGCGGACCATCGGACGCCGACGGGTGCGCCGCATCTGCTCGTCGATGTCGCGGTCGTACACGGAGTTGAATACGTTGGCCGACGCCGCAGACAAAGTGCCACCAACAAACGTCCAGAAAACCAAACCCAGCCGCGGGAAACCACCTGCGGCTAAAAACATGGCTGGCACCGTGGTGACCAGCAGAAGTTCGATGATTCGTGGTTTGGTGAGACCGATGTATGCCTTCAACACAGAGCCAAAACCTTGACCCTCGACCTCACCAGTCGACGGCTTCTGGGCGCTTTGGGTTCGGATTTCCGGCCTCCCTGCTACTGAATTCTCGTCAGTCTAACCCGATCGGCGCCGACTTCATTCCGATGCTGAGCCTGGCGGTGACTCCGCGAGCAGGCATCCATCTGACCTCACATGGTTTCTTGCACAATATTTTGCATCATTAAAGCGTTACAGGAGGGCCAGTGTCGCTCTGGCAACCAGCACGGAGCTCGACGGGTCGCTTTATAACGAATTCGATAGAAACACATTGCCGCCACGCCTAGAGTGAGGGACGTTCCCGACGAAGGAGAAACAAATGAACCCCCGCCTGAAGGCACTTGCCGATGCTGGCATCTCGATTTGGCTCGACGACCTTTCCCGAGCACGGATCACCAGTGGCAACCTCGAAGAGCTCATGGAGAATTCTTCAGTAGTGGGTGTGACCACGAACCCAACGATCTTCGCTGCTGCCCTGAGCAAGGGAGCCGACTACGCGGAGCAACTCCGTGAACTCGGCAACATCTCGCTGGACGAGGCGATCACCACGCTCACCACGACCGACGTACGAAACGCTTGCGATCTGATGGCGAACATCTACGCTGAGACCGGCGGTTTCGACGGACGAGTCTCCATTGAGGTGGAGCCAACGATTGCACACGACACGGACGCCACCGTTGCCCAGGCAATCGAACTTCACGACCTTGTGGATCGCGAGAACGTCCTCATCAAGATTCCGGCCACCAAAGCCGGCTTGCCTGCGATCACTGACACGATCGCGGCGGGGGTTTCGGTGAACGTGACCCTGATCTTCTCAAGCCAGCGTTACCGTGAGGTCGCAGAGGCCTACATCGAAGGCCTTGAGAAGGCGGCGGCTGCCGGACTCGACCTGGCCAAGATCCACTCGGTAGCTTCGGTCTTCGTCAGCCGGGTGGACACCGAGGTGGACGCCCGACTGGAGGCCGCCGGGCACCCGGAACTCAACGGCAAAGCAGGAATCGCCAACTCACAGGTGACCTTCGCCGAGTACGAAGACATCTTCGGAAGCGAACGGTTCGCCGCACTGGCCGCCAAGGGAGCCAACCGGCAGCGCCCACTGTGGGCGTCCACGGGCACCAAGAATCCCGCGTACTCAGACACCCTGTACGTCTCTGAACTGATCGCCCCAGGATGCGTCAACACGATGCCCGAGAAGACCATGAACGCCTACGCTGATCATGGCGAGCCCGGACTTCCACTGCCGGGAACAGGAGGCGTCGGCCAGGCAACTCTAGACACCATCACTGCGGCTGGCGTGGATCTAACCGACGTCTTCCAAACTTTGGAGGACGAAGCAGTCGAGAAGTTCATTGCCTCGTGGCACGAATTGATCGAGTCGGTTCGTCAAGCCATGGAGGCAGTCTCATAGGTCTTATGACCACAACACCCATTCACTAGAATCGCCTCCGTGACTGATCCCTACGTCAATCCTCTTCGCGACACTCGTGATCGTCGGCTGCCTCGAGTAGCAGGGCCTTGCGCTCTGGTCCTATTCGGGGTGACCGGCGATCTCGCGCGCAAGAAGCTGTTGCCCGCCATCTACGACCTTGCCAACCGAGGCTTGCTCCCCCCCGGATTCGGACTGGTCGGATTCGCGCGCCGCGACTGGCAAACCGAACATTTTGCCGAGTACGCCCGCGAGGCGATCGAGGCACACTGCCGCACCCCCTTCCGCGAGGAAGTGTGGCTCCAACTGCTAGAGGGGATCCGTTTCGTTTGGGGCGATTTCGACAACGACGCCGCGTTCGAACTGTTGAAGACCACTCTTACGGAGTTGGACGAACAACGCGGCACGGGTGGGAACCACGTCTTCTACCTTTCCATTCCACCTTTCGGGTTCGATTTGGTCGTTGACCAACTCCACCGGCACGGAATGGTCAAGAGAGACAACGGTGGACCTTGGAGTCGGGTGGTGGTCGAAAAGCCGTTCGGTCACGACCTGCAATCCGCGCAAGAACTGCAACAGCGGGTTTCCAAGGTGTTCGACCCGCACTCGGTATTCCGGATCGATCACTACTTGGGTAAAGAGACAGTCCAGAACATGCTGGCACTTCGGTTCGCCAACCAATTGTTCGAGCCGATTTGGAACCGCAACTACGTCAGCCACGTTCAAATCACCATGGCAGAAGACATCGGGATTGGCGGACGCGCGGGCTACTACGACGGGATCGGAGCAGCCCGCGACGTGATCCAAAACCACCTGCTCCAACTCCTGGCTCTCACCGCCATGGAAGAACCGACCTCATTCGACGCAACTAACCTTCGGCTTGAAAAAGAGAAGGTTCTCGCAGCCGCCCACCCGCCGCGAGATCTTGCGGCGCACACCGCCCGGGGTCAGTACGCCGGTGGCTGGGCTGGTGGCCAGCGGGTGAAGGGTTACCTCGAAGAGGACGGCATCCCGCCCGACTCGCGCACCGAGACCTACGCTGCCATCAGGGTTGACATCGAAAACCGCCGGTGGGCTGGCGTCCCCTTCTATCTTCGTGCCGCCAAACGGATGCCGCGCAGGGTCACCGAGGTGGCGTTGATGATGCGTCCGGCTCCACACCTGCCGTTCGCGCTGAACGACACCGAGGAGTTGGGCACGAACGCACTGGTGATGCGAATCCAGCCCGATGAGGGCGTCACCCTGCGCTTCGGGGCTAAAGTTCCTGCGACCCAGATGGAAATCCGAGACGTCAACATGGACTTCGCATACGGTTCTTCATTCGCCGAGTCGAGTCCGGAAGCGTACGAACGACTGATTTTAGACGTGATGCTGGGCGATCCTCCCCTGTTCCCCCAGCACACAGAGGTCGAGCTGTCGTGGCAGATCCTCGACCCTATCCTCGACCATTGGGAGCAACAGCACGCTCAACCTGAGAAGTACGATTCCGGCACGTGGGGGCCCGCAGCGGGGCGCTCGATGCTCGCCCGCGACGGCTTCGCCTGGCGCCGACCATAGGAACCGCCATGATCAAAACCCTCAAAGACACCACGTCCCAAGGAATTCACAACGCCATTCTCGAAGCCCGGCACAATCTTGGGGCAGCGTCCGGAATGGTATTCACCCTCATCGTGGTCGCCGGAACCACCGATTACGACTCGGCGATGGACGCGTGCGTCACCGCGGGGCGGGAGCACCCCTCGCGCATCATCGTGGTGACCGACGGGCATGCCCACGCTGACAGATTGGACGCTGAAATCCATGTTGGGGAGGACGTTCCCGGTGAGATTTTGGCTCTGAAGTTCCACGGCGAACTCAAAGAGCATCGAGATTCAGTGTTGCTTCCGCTGTTGCTGCCCGACTCCCCGACCGTGGTTTGGTGGCCTGGGGCCTCGCCAGAGTCACTGATCGAAGATCCGATCGGACGCCTCGGCCTGCGGCGCATTTCGGATGCGATGCGGGCGCAAAAGCCGCTGACCGCGCTCGAGACTCGAGCGAAGAATTACTGCCCCGGCGACACCGACCTCACCTGGACCAGGCTAACGCTCTGGCGGGCGCTGCTAGCCGGTTCACTCGACCAGCAGCAGGCGAAAGTCACCGAGGTGCAGGTTAGCGCCGCTCAAGACAACGCAGCTGGCATGCTGCTCGCCGCGTGGCTGGAGGACCGACTCGGCTGCCCGGTGGAATTGGCGGCTTCGGACGGCCCCGGCATCACTGCGGTCCGAATGAGCACCTCCGGCGGCGACATCTGCATCACAAGGGCGGACGGGATGATGGCCACCTACGAGGCTCCCGGAACCCCAAAACGAATCGTCGCCCTTCGCCGCCGCGAGGTCACAGCACTGCTAGCTGAGGAACTCCGCAGGCTAGATCCTGACGAAGTGCTAGAGGCATCCCTGAAACAACTTCTCGTAAGATGCGAACATGACCGGGGGCGTCCCAAGCGAGCCACCGGAAGTGATAAGCGCACACCAAAGGAATGACTGGGCTGATGTCGACCAATACCATTCACCGTTACGCCGACGCCGATAGCCTCGCACGAGGCGCAGCGCAAAGGCTCGTGGGGGCTTTGAGCGACCTACAGCGTGATCCGGATAGGGTCGTCCAACTTTGCCTTACCGGCGGCCGGATTGCCGCCAAAATCTACAAGCATCTGGCCAAACTGCTCAAAGGTTCGGGGGTTGACACCCACCGGATGGAGCTTTGGTGGGGGGACGAGCGATTCGTCCCAACCTCTGACCCCGACCGGAACGCCGGCCCAACCTTGGCGCTGCTGGCAGGCCTACTCACCCTGGATCCGGCACGCACCCACCCAATGCCAGCTGCGGATGGCATCATCGACAGCACCGAGTGCGCGTCCGCATATGCCAAAGAGTTGGGTGACACCGTGTTCGACATCTGTTTGCTCGGCATGGGACCGGACGGGCATGTGGCATCCATATTCCCTGACCACCCGTCGTTCGCGGACCACACGGCCACAGTCATTGGGGTAACAGACTCACCCAAACCACCGGCAGAACGGATCAGCCTGACAGTCCCAACACTGAACCGAAGCACCCAAATCTGGTTCTTGGTCAGCGGGGAAGACAAGGCAGAGGCTGTGAGACGTTCGTGGGCGGGTGACGCCCAGATCCCAGCAGGCGTGGTCAGGGGGACGACAGAAACCACATGGTTGGTGGACACCGCAGCGAGCAGCCAGATCCCTTACTACTCGTGCAGTCTCTAGTAGATGACGTCGCCTGCTGCGCGGCGTGCCCGAAGCGTCTCTAACGCCTCTTTCAAGATCGCCTCAGCTTCGGCGTCGCTGCGTCGTTCCTTCACGTAAGCAAGATGCGTCTTGTACGGGGTGATCCGGGGTGGCGGCGGCGGATTCTCTGAATCGAGGTTCGCTGGAAGCCCGCACCTGGGGCAATCCCAATGCTCAGGCACCTGCGCATCGGCCGCAAACGCTGGCCGGGTCTCGTGACCGTTTGCACAAAAATACGAGACGTAAAGCCGCGGAGCTGCGTCGCCGCGCTCCGCCTCACCCATGGGTCCCGCTCCGACGCGGCTCCCCCTGATGGCGCTACCACCTACCACGAAAAAATCTCCTCACACAGCCAGTTGAGTTTGGTCAGCCGAGCTGACCGACATTCGGGAAAAACCGATACAGAACGAGCAACCCGAAAATGCACGCCAACCAAACCAAACCGACAAGGATGGTCAAACGGTCGAGATTGCGCTCCGCCACCGACGTGCCGCCCATCGCGGTGGACATCCCACCGCCGAACAAGTCCGACATTCCGCCTCCCCGACCTTTGTGGAGTAGGACGAACATAGACAAGATCAGACTGGTTATCACGGCCATGACGGAAAGCGTCATGATCGGCCAAGTCATCAACGGCGCAACAATCACCGGAGCATTCTAACCCAGGCTAGCGCGGGTACCGAACCGGAAGCACAAGAGTCCGCTCCCAGACGATCGGGAGCGGACTCTCGTGCTGTATCAGTTGCGATTAAGCGCCGTAGAACATCACGATCTTGGCGAACTCGTCCGCGTCCAAGGATGCCCCGCCAACCAGCGCACCGTCGACATCGGGCTCAGCCATGATGTCAACGATGTTGGACGACTTCACCGAACCGCCGTACTGGATCCGTACGGCGTCGGCCGCCTCGGCTCCCAGAAGCTCAGCCACCCTACCCCGGATCGCACCACAGACCTCCTGGGCGTCGGCAGGGGTTGCGACCTCTCCGGTACCGATGGCCCAGACGGGCTCGTAGGCAATCACGAGCGACCCGACCTGGTCAGCGGTGAGATCAGCAAGAACCTTGTCGACCTGGGAGAGAACGAACTCGACCTGACGGCCGTCCTTGCGCACGTCGAGTTTCTCGCCAACGCAGATGATCGGGGTCATGCCAGCAGCGATTACGACCTTAGCCTTGGCGTTGATCAACTCGTCTGACTCGTTGTGGTAATCCCGACGCTCGGAGTGGCCGACCACCACGTAGCGGCACTTGAGTTTGGCGAGCATTTCAGCAGAGATCTCGCCAGTGTAGGCGCCACTGCTGTGAACTGAGACGTCTTGAGCGCCGTAGGCCAACGGCAACCGGTCGCCCTCAACCAGGGTAGCGACAGTGCGAATGTCGGTGAACGGAACGATCACTGCGGCTTCAGACTGCTTGGCGTCGTACTTCATGTCAGCGAGCGTCCAGGCCAGCTTCTGAACCAGGCCAGTGGCCTCCACATGGTTGAGGTTCATCTTCCAGTTGCCCGCCATCAGCGGGGTACGGGTTGCCATGTTCAGTTCCCTTCGAGTACGGCCAGGCCAGGAAGTTCCTTGCCTTCTAGGTATTCCAGCGACGCGCCGCCACCGGTCGAAATGTGACCGAACTCGTCGTCGGCGAAGCCGAGTTGACGCACCGCAGCAGCTGAGTCGCCACCACCGACAACGGTGAAGGCGTCAGTGTCAGCGAGCGCTTGCGCGACGGCACGGGTGCCATCGGCGAAGTCGGCGACCTCGAAGACACCCATCGGGCCGTTCCAGAACACCGTCTTGGCCGTCTTGATCGCCTCTACGTAATCTTCGGCGGTCTTCGGCCCGATATCGAGCCCCATCTGATCTGAGGGGATGCCGTCCGCTGCTACCACGGACTTCTCGAACGGCCCGTCGCCGGACGGGAAGCTCGGCGAAACAACGGCGTCCACAGGCACCAGCAGCTTCTTGCCAGCAGCCGCGGCCTGCTTCAGGTAACCGTCACACACGTCGATCTTCTCGGCGTCCAGAAGCGAGGTGCCGATGTCGTAGCCCTGCGCCTTCAAGAAGGTGTAGCCCATGCCCCCACCGATGATGAGGGTGTCTGCCACCTTGAGCAGGTTGTCGATAACTGAAAGCTTGTCGGCGACCTTAGCCCCACCCAACACGACGGTGTAGGGACGCTCTGGGGTTTCGGTCAGGCGCTTCAGAACCTCGACTTCTTTGGCCACCAGGTGGCCAGCGGCGTTGGGCAGCAGCTTCGCCACGTCGTAGACGGACGCCTGCTTACGGTGCACAACACCGAAACCGTCAGAGACGAAAACGTCTGCGAAAGCCGCGTACCTAGCCGCGAGGGCTTCGCGTTCGGCGTCCACCTTCGACTCTTCGGCAGGCTCGAACCGGACGTTCTCCAACATCGCGATTTCGCCGTCAGTCAAGCTGGCGACGGTTTCGGTGGCGGACGGGCCCACCACGTCACCGGCCAGCTTGACCTGCGAACCAATCAACTCACCCAGCCGCTGGGCGGCAGGTGCGAGCGAGTATTTCGGGTTGACCTCACCCTTTGGGCGTCCGAGATGCGCCATCACCACGACTCTGGCACCTTCACCCACGAGCTGCTGCAGTGTGGGCAGCGCTGCGCGGATGCGCCCGTCGTCAGTGATCGTGTCGCCATCGAGCGGCACGTTGAAATCGCAGCGGATCAAAACCCGCTTGCCCTTCAGATCTCCCAGGTCATTGATGGACTTCATCGTCTTCAGCCTTTCGTGGGTGTGGTCTTGTCAATTACAGCTTCGAGGCAACCAGCGAGGTCAGCGCAACAAGCTGGTTGGAGTAGCCCCACTCGTTGTCGTACCAGCCGACGACCTTCACCTGGTTGCCGATGACCTTGGTGAGGCCGGCGTCGAAGATGCAGGAGTTGGGGTCGGTCTCGATGTCCT